>DASZUO010000284.1:0-14737 GCA_035547575.1 Amycolatopsis sp.
CAGACGTCCAGCGACAAACCACACCCGACCTGCTTCTTCTACGCGCTGACCGGGAAACTGCAGCTCACCGTGCGGGTCTACGTGGGTGACGCCGCGGTCGCGAAGGCACTTGTCGACAAAGCGGCACCGGTGGACACGAGCAACCCCGCCTCGGATCCGGCCGGCTGGCGGGGCGGCTACGAGCAGACCGACTCCGGCGCCGTGTACGCCGTCGCGAAGGACGGGTCGGCCGTCGTCGTCACGACCAACCAGCAGCAGACGGTGAAGGCCCGGACGGTGGCGAAGCAAGCGATTTCCGCCCTGGGTCTCTAAACCCGACGCGGTGAACTGTCAAATCGATCTTGTACTACGCTGATCGCCACCTACGGCCGGGGAGGACCAGCACCCGGAGTCGGGCTGCTTCGGGGCCGTGGGATTTCCGTGTACCCCAACGCAAAGAAGGACGAGATCCGTGGCTGACACCCTCAAAGAGATTCTGCTCGACTCCAGCAGGCGCCCGACCGTCGTCACCGACCTGGAAACCCTGGTCGACGCGGAGGTCTCCGACAAGGGCGGCGTTTCGGGTGCCGTGATCAAGACCGGCTTCGCCGCTGTCAAGAAGATCAAGCCCGGCATCATCGGTTCCGCCGTCGACAGCCTGCTCGACGACTTCACCGCCCGGCTCGAGCCGTTCTACGCCGACTTCAAGAGCCAGGGCGGCGGCGACTTCGGCGCCTACCTGTCCGGCCGCGGCGACCAGGCCGCGGACGCGCTGCTGTCCGTCACCGACGCGCGTGCGGAGACGAGCAGCCGCGACAGCATCAAGAAGGTCTACGGCAAGCTGCGCCCGAACGGCAAGAAGAACGTCGAGGAGGCCCTTCCGCGCCTCGGCCAGCTGATCGACAAGCACGCCGCCACGGCCTGACCCAAGGCAGCACGAAGGCCACCACCCTGCGCGGTGGTGGCCTTCGTCGTCGTCGCTAGCTCTTCTTCTGGGCCGGGGAAGGAGCCGACGTCTGCCCGTTGGCGCTCGGCGTGGACTCGGCCGGCTTCGGCGTCGCGCGCGGCGGCTCGGCGGCGACCGGCGGCTCCGGCTTCGGGCGCAGCGCCGCGAACGCGGCCCCACCCGCGATGACCGCGAGTCCCAGCAGCCACGGCCACTTCCGGCGCTTGTGCTCGCCCTTGGCGGCCGCCTTGGCCTCGATCAGCGCCGCCTTGAAGTCCTTCTTGGCGGCCTTGAAGTCCTTCTTGGCCCTGCGCTTGGACTCACCGGCCGACTTCGCGGCCTGGATGGCGGCCTTCCGCGCCTTGCGCCCAGGCTTGCGCAACTCGGCGAGCCGCTCGGCCGCCTCCTTACGTGCCTGCTTGCTCGCCTTGGCGAGCTCCTTGCGTGCCTTGCGACCGCGCACAGCCGCCTCCTTGCGTGCTTCCTCGGTGTTCTCCGCGAGCAGTTGCTCGGCGGCCTGCGCTGCTCGGCCGGCCGCTCCTGCGCCTGCCTTGCCGGCCTCCGCGGCGCGTTTGCGCAGGCCCGACAAGCCGGTCTTGCCCGACTCGCCGACCGAGTCTGCGGCTCGGGTCATGGCCTTCACCTCGTCAATCGTTCGATTTGCCGTTGTTTCCCCGTTACCTATCCTGCCCGTTTCCGGCCGATCCCGCTGCGGATGGCACGATGAACCTTGTGACTGAGAGCAATGAATCCCTCGTTGGTGCGAAGGTGCACGCCGTACTGCACACCAATCAAGGTGACATCCGGCTGAACCTTTTCCCTGATCACGCACCCAAAACCGTGGCGAACTTCGTCGGCCTGGCCGAAGGTACGAAGGAGTACAGCCAGCCCAACGCCAAGGGTGGGAAGGCGGGCGCGTTCTACGACGGCTCGATCTTCCACCGGGTCATCTCCGGCTTCATGATCCAGGGTGGCGACCCGACCGGCACCGGCCGCGGCGGCCCCGGCTACCAGTTCGGTGACGAGTTCCACCCGGAACTGCAGTTCAACCGTCCCTACCTGCTGGCGATGGCGAACGCGGGCCCCGGCACGAACGGGTCGCAGTTCTTCATCACGGTCGGCCCCACCACCCACCTGAACTTCCGGCACACCATCTTCGGCGAGGTGGCCGACCAGGACTCGCAGAACGTCGTGGACACGATCGCGAACACCGCGACCGGTGTGGCCGACCGCCCGCTGTCCGACGTGGTCATCGAGCGGGTCGAGATCGTCCGCGAAAGCTGACGGCCGGTACGTTGGAGGCATCGTGACGCAGCCTCCCCCGCATACCCCGTCGGCGGCGCTACCGGGATGCTGGTGGCATCCCAACCGCCAGACCGGTCTGAGCTGTGTCCGCTGCGGGCGGCCTGCCTGTCCGGACTGCCTCCGCGAGGCGTCCGTCGGGTACCAGTGCATCGATTGTGTGCAGACCGCCCGCCGCGAGACGCAGACACAGCGGCGGCAGTACCGCTCGGCGGGGTACGGCGCGCGCACCGTCGCGGGTGCGCGGCTGTCCGAGCGCCTGGTGGTCACCCCGGTGCTGATCGCGCTCAACGTGCTGATCTACGCGATCACCGCGGTGCAGGCGGCCAGCCCGATGCAGAACCAGTCCGCGCCGCTGTTCTCGGACTGGGTGCTGTGGCCGGCGTCGATCGCGCTCGACGACCAGTGGTGGCGCCTGCTCACCGCGGGTTTCCTGCACTTCGGCGTCATTCACATCGCGGTCAACATGTTCTCGCTGTACGTGATCGGTCGCGAGACCGAGCTGCTGTTCGGCAAGATCCGGTTCCTCGCGGTGTACCTGCTGTCGTTGCTGGGCGGTTCGGCGGTGGTGTACGCGTTCGGCGACGTCACCCAAACGACGGCCGGCGCCTCCGGCGCGATCTACGGCCTGCTCGGCGGGGTGCTGGTCGCCGTGCTGCGGCTACGGCTGAATCCCGTGCCCGCGATCGGCGTCATCGTGCTGAACCTGGTCATCACCGTCTCGATCCCCGGAATCTCGCTGCTCGGGCACCTCGGTGGGCTCGTCACGGGTGCGCTGGCGACGGCGGCGATGGTCTACGCGCCGGAGAAGCGGCGCGTGTGGTGGCAGGCGTCGGCCGTGGTGGTGCTGGCGGCGGCGCTGGTCGGTCTGGTGCTGTTGCGCGACTCGCAACTCGCCAACCTGACGTGCGGATACGTGCGCAACCAGGTGGTGTGCTCTACCGGAGGCGGTTGAGTTCGGCGAGCACGTCGGCCGGATCGGCGCCGAGTTCGATCCAGCCGAAGACGAACAAGTGATCGCCGGACGAGATCTCGAGTGTCCTGGCGTCCCGCCCCAGCCGTTTCGTGGAGCGCAGCAGCGTCAGCGTGTCCGGCCAGCGCAGGTCGAGAGTGCCGTGCAGGCCGCGCACACGCAGGCCGTCCGCGTCGGCGGTGAGCCGCGGGCGGACGAGCGTTCCGTGCAGCGACAGCAGCACGAGGGCGAGTGCGGCGACTCCCAGTAACACGGCACCGACCCGGTCGGCGGACAGGGCGGCCGCGACGGCGGCGGCGGCCGCGCCGAGCCAGCCGACCAGCACCAGAGCTGGGCGCGGCGCCCAGGTCACAACCGAGTTATCCACAGACGTTATCCACAATGGGGATGAGTCACACCGGTGTAATTAGCTGTCAATCGGCTGTTCGGAGTACTTTGATGAACTTTTGACGACCTAGCGCCAGCGCATCGTCATCAGCAAACCGGTGATCATCAGGGCGAAACCGACCGCGAAGTTCCAGTTGCCGAGATCGGCCATGAACGAGATCTTGTCGCCGGCGATGTAGTTCACCACCAGCCATGCGAGGCCGATCACCATCAGCCCGAACATGACGATCTTGTAGATCGGGTGTGACGGCCCCGCGGCGCGCACCTTGACCGGCGTACGCCGATCAGCAGGCGGGGTGTACGCCGTCTTCTTGCGAACCTTGGACTTGGGCATCGGAACCTCGCGTGCTCGGTAACTCACAGGGGGTCACGGCGCCTCGCGCGCACCCACCTTCGTCCTCACACGTTAACGTAAGCGGACAGACGGGAGGAGCACGCGTGGCGATCCTTGACGCACCACCGCCGAAAGCATCGCGCGGGCGCGGCGCGAAGACGGTTCGCACGATCGGCGAACTGCTCATCACGGCTGGTCTGATCGTGCTGCTGTTCGTCGTGTACGAGCTGTATGTGACTGATCTCTTCGCCGCGCGCAAGCAGGCGGGTGCGACCGAGCAACTCGACCAGGACTGGGCGAAGGACCGCCAGCTGCATCCCGAGCTCATCGACGGCAAGGCCTTCGCGAAGCTCTACATTCCCAGCTTCGGCGCCGACTACCACTTCACGATCCAGGAAGGCACCGACGCCGCCGCTCTCGATATCGGGCCGGGCCACTACAAGGGCACCGCGCTCCCCGGCGAGCCGGGCAACTTCTCGATCGCCGGGCACCGGGTCGGCAAGGGCGCCCCGTTCAACGACCTCGACCTGCTGAGCTCGTGCGACGCGATCGTCGTCGAGACACAGACCGACTACTTCGTCTACCGTGTGCTGCCGCACGACGACGAGATCGCGACCTGGGCCGACGGCAAGGGCAAGCAACCCCGGTGCGCCAAGGTGAGCACGTTGCGCACCCCGGCGCCCGGCGGCGGGCCGTACGCGCAGACCACCGGGCGCGAGGTCGTGCTGCCGACCGCGGGCGAGGTCATCGCCCCGGTGCCGCATCAGCCGGCCGACATCCTGCCCAAGGCGCAGCAGGTCTCGCTGCTCACGCTGACCACGTGCCATCCGCAGTTCTCCGACCGCCAGCGGCTGATCGTGCACGCGGTGCTGACCAACGATTACCCGAAGACGCCCGGCGCGACCTACGCCCAGTTCCTGCAAGCGATTGGTGAGGGATAGATGTACGGCTGGATCTGGCGGCACCTTCCCGGTCCGCTCGCCGCGAAGCTGGTGATCTCGCTGGTGCTGGCGCTCGCGATCGTCGCGCTGCTGTTCTTCGTGGTCTTCCCCTGGCTGGACCCGCTGCTGCCGTTCAACCAGGTATCGGTGCCCAACTGAGCGCCGGTACCCTCACGAACATGCGCGTACTCGTCGTCGACAACTACGACAGCTTCGTCTACAACCTCGTGCAGTACCTGGCGCAACTCGGCGCCGACTGCACTGTGTGGCGCAACGACGTCGTCGACCTCGAGCAGATCCGCGATTTCGACGGGGTGCTCGTCTCGCCCGGCCCCGGCACGCCGGAGCGCGCCGGGCAGAGCATCGACGTCGTGCGCCGGTGCGCCGAGGAGGGCACCCCGGTGCTCGGCGTCTGCCTCGGGCACCAGGCGATCGGGGTCGCGTGGGGCGCCACCGTCGATCGTGCGCCCGAGCTGCTGCACGGCAAGACGAGCCAGGTGCACCACGCCGGGGCCGGGGTGCTGGCCGGGCTGCCCGACCCGTTCACCGCGACCCGGTACCACTCGCTCACCGTGCTGCCCGACACGATCCCGGACGTCTTCGAGGTCACCGCGCGCACCGAGTCGGGCGTCGTGATGGGCATGCGGCACCGTGAACTGCCGGTCGAAGGCGTGCAGTTCCACCCGGAGTCGGTGCTCACCGAGCGCGGGCACCGGATGCTGGCGAACTGGATGGCCGGCGCCGGGCACCCGGTCGCGGCGTCCACAGTGGACAACCTGGTGCGCGAGGTCGAGGCACTGCAGAAGGCCGCGGTTGCGTGACGGCGCTGCTCCGGCTCCGCGGGGTCGGTAAGCGTTATCGCCGGGGCGGCCCGGTGCTGTCCGATGTGGACCTGGAGATCGAGCCGGGGGAGGTACTCGGCGTCGTCGGGCGCAACGGGTCCGGCAAGTCGACGTTGCTGCGGATTCTCGCCGGGGTTTCGCGTCCCACCATCGGTGTCGTCGCCGGTAGCCCGGTCATCGGCTACGTGCCGGACCGGTTTCCCGCGGCGACGCGGATGAGTGCGCTGGGCTACCTCAAGCATCTCGGCCGGATCAGTGGCCGGTCCACTGTGGAGTCCAGGGCGGTCGAGCTGCTGGAGCGGCTCGCGCTCGCGGGCGGGCCGCGGGCGCCGATCAAGCAGCTGTCCAAGGGCAACGCGCAGAAGGTCGGGCTCGCGCAGGCGGTACTGACCGATGCGGACCTGCTGGTGCTCGATGAACCATGGGCAGGCCTGGACCCCGCGGCGCACGGCGTGCTGGGCGAGTTGATCGCGGAGGCACGGGAGCGCGGCGCGAGTGTCGTGTTCACCGCGCACCGGGACGACCTCGCGAGCGCCCACGCCGGCCGCGTTCTCGGGTTGAGTGCCGCAAACCTGCGTCCCGTGCAGGCCGCCGACCCGAGCGGGCCGTGTGCGCGGATCGTGCTGAGCGGCCCCGGCAGCGGCAACTGGGCCACCGAACCAGGTGTGGTTCACCTGCACCAGGACGGCGAACGGGTCGCACTCGCGGTGCCGACCGGCCGGTCCGACGCCGTGCTGGCGATCGCGTTGCGGCGCGGCTGGTCCGTGGTTTCGGTGGACACGCCGCGATGATCCGCTACCAGTTGGCGTTGCTCGCGCACTCGCAGCGGTACCTGCCGCCGCTGCTGGCGTTCCTGGTGGTGCTGGGCGTGCTCTACAGCGACCCGGGTGGGCCGCCGACGCCGGAGTTCGCGGTCAGCTCGGGTGCGGTGCTCGTCCTCGCGTGCTGGCTGACGATCGCGCTCGTCGACGCCGAGGACCCGGTACAACGGCTCATCACACTGACTCACGCGCGGCGCGCGTACCGGGTGGTCGGCGGGCTGGTCGCCGGGGTGCTCGCGCTGTGCCTGCCGCTGACCGCGCTGTCGCTGGTGCTGTCGATCGTGGTGCACCACGGCGATCCGGCGCGGGTGCTCGCGGTCGGGCTGGTGGCGCACGTCGCGTGCGCGCTGACCGGTGTCGCCATCGGCCTGCCTGCCTCGCGCCTGCTCGTGCGGCGCATCGGCTACACGGTGCTGATCGCGGTGGCCGCGCTGATCCTCGTCCTGCGGGCCGGTTGGCTCCCGCTCGTCAACCCGATGCTGCGCGCGCTGACGAACAACGGCTTCGGCTGGGGACCGGTCCTCGCCGGGCTGCTCGCCTCGGCGATCGCGCTCGCCGTCAGCGCGGCGGCCATGACGATGCTGCTCGGCCGCCGCGACTGACCGAGGGATCAGCCGCCGGGGATCGGGAACCGTCCGCTGCTCGACGTCGGCGTACTGCTCGTACTCGAGTTGTTGCCGTTCGTCTGGCCGATGAACAACGTGACAGTCTGGTTCTTCAGGATCTGCGTGCCCGCCGATGGTGCCGTGCGCGTCACCTGGCCCTGCTGGTCACGGTCGTTGACCTTGTCCGCCTGGTAGTTCAGCTGACCGTCCCAGCCCGCGGCCTTCAACGCGGCCTGCGCCTGGTCCGGCGTCATCCCCGTCAGATCCGGCATCGTGATCTGCTGCTGCGAGCCGTCGGACACGAACAGCGTGACGGTGCTGCCCTCGGGCTGCTGACCCGCGTTCGGCTTCTGGTTCACGACCTCGCCCTGCGGCTCGGCCGAGGCCTGGCTCTGCTTCACGACCTTGAACCCGACCGCCTTCAGGCCCGCCTCGGCGTCCGACACCTGCTTGCCCGTGTAGTCGGTGACCTGCACCATGTTCGGCGTCTTGCCGATCGTGATGGTCACGGTCGTGCCCTCGTCGACGCTCGAGTTCGCGGCCACGCTCTGCTTCATGACCTTGCCGTAGGAGTTCGGGTCATCGGTGTCGGCCTGCTGGACGTTCTGGTCCAGGTAGAGCCCGAGGGCGGTCAGCGCGGCCTGGGCGTCCGCCTGCGTCTTGCCGGTCAGGTCCGGCACCGTCACCTGCGCCGGTTTCACACCGACGCTGAGCTTGATCTCGGTGGCGGTGCTCAACGACGTGCCCGCCACCGGGTCGGTGGACAGGGCCCGGCCGATGTCGTCGGGGGTGCACGCCGGCTTCCCGGTCGGCAGCATCTTGCACGCCACCGGCACCGGAGTGATCTTGTTGAACCCGGCGTTCTTCAGCGTGTCGACCGCCGCGTTCTGCAGTTGGCCCTTCACGTCGGGCACCGCGGCGGTGGGCGGCTTCGAGTCGAACGCGCCCGCCAGCCACAGCACGAACGCCACCAGTGCGAGGCCGATGATCGCGAAGATCGCGGCCGTCCACCCTCGCCGCCGGCGCCGCCGCTTCTCGTCGTCCTCCCCGTCGTCCGGGGGGTAGTCGTCGTAGTCGTCCGCGTGCCCGCGCGGGGCGGCACCACCCAGCACCTGGGTGCGCTCGTCGGCCGTCATCACCATCGGCGCTGACGGGCGCTGCCCGGACAGCACGCGCACCATGTCCGAGCGCATCTCCGCGGCCGACTGGTAGCGGTTCGCCGGGCCCTTGGCCAGCGCCTTGAGCACGATCGCGTCCAGTTCCGGCGACACGGCCGGGTTGACGCTCGACGGTGCCTTCGGGTCCTCCCGGACGTGCTGGTACGCCACCGCGACCGGCGAATCCCCGGTGAACGGCGGCTCGCCGGTGATCAGCTCGTACAGCACGCAACCCGCCGCGTACACGTCCGAGCGCGCGTCCACGCCCTCGCCGCGAGCCTGCTCCGGCGACAGGTACTGCGCCGTGCCGATCACCGCCGCGGTCTGGGTCATCGCGGCCTGGCCGTCGTGCATCGCCCGTGCGATACCGAAGTCCATGACCTTCACGGCGCCCTGGTTGGTGATCATCACGTTCGCCGGCTTCACGTCCCGGTGCACGATGCCATGCCGGTGCGAGAAATCCAGCGCCGCGCAGACGTCGGCCATGACCTCCATGGCCCGCTTCTGCGACATCGGGCCCTCGGTCTTCACGATGTCGCGCAGCGTGCGGCCGTCGACGTACTCCATCACGATGTAGGGCAGCGGACCGTACTCGGTCTGCGCCTCACCGGTGTCGTACACCGCGACGATCGCCGGGTGGTTCAGCGCCGCCGCGTTCTGCGCCTCACGGCGGAAACGCTCCTGGAACTGGGGATCGCGGGCGAGATCGGCACGAAGGATCTTCACCGCGACTTCGCGCCCGAGCCGGACGTCCGTCCCGTGGTGAACCTCGGACATGCCGCCGTAGCCGAGCGTGTCGCCCAGCTCGTAGCGGTTGGAGAGCAGTCTGGGTGCGCTCATCGGAGAAGGCCTGTCCATTCGGTCCAAGGTGTGCTCATCATGCCCTGTAGAAGCTTCCGACGGTGGGAGGAACCTGTGCCCGGCCGGGAACAGTGTTGCTCGTTTCTGCCGGGGTGGCGGGTCTCTGGTCGTCCGGCGAGCTCAGCCAGCGCGGCAGGAGCAGCAGGGCGGCCACGACCAGTCCCACGAAGAACACCGCGAGCAGCACCCACACGGCCGTCAGGTTCCGCCGTCGCGGGGGCACCGGCATCGTCACGACACCGCTCGGATGGCCCATCGGCGGCGGACTGACCGGCTGCATCGCGGGATACGAGCCAGGGTTCGCCGGTCCCGGCAATGCTGTCACGGGGTTCGGCGCGTAAGCCTGGACCAGTCCGGACGGCGTCGGCAGGGGATGCCCGCTGCGCACCGCCGCGACGGCGGCCGCGAACTCGCCGCCCGTGGCGTAGCGCTGGCGCGGGTCCTTCACCAGCGTCGCCTCGACCAGTGCACGCACCGGCGGCGGCACGTCCGGTGGCAGCGGCGGCGGCAGGTCCCTGATGTGCATCATCGCGACCGTCACCGAATGCTCCGACAGGAACGGGCGGCGCCCGGCGAGACATTCGTAGCCGCACACCGCGAGCGAGTACACGTCGCTCGCCGGCTCGGCGTCGTGACCAAGGGCCTGCTCCGGCGCGATGTAGTGCGCCGTGCCCATGACCATGCCGGATCTCGTGACAGGTGCGGCATGCGCGGCCTTCGCGATCCCGAAGTCGGTGATCTTGACCGTGCCGGTGGGCGTGACGAGGATGTTGCCCGGCTTGATGTCGCGGTGCACCAGCCCGCGCTCGTGTGCGGCCTGCAGCGCGTTGCCCGCCTGCTCGAGCATGTCCAGCACGCGGTCGGCCGCGAGCCTGCCCTCGCGCGCGAGGATCCCGGCCAGTGGCTCGCCCTCGACGAGCTCCATGACCAGGTATGCGATGGACGGACCATCTGCTGCGCCACCCGCCCCGGCCGAACTCTCACCATAATCATGCACGGCCGCGATGCCCGGATGGTTCAACGAGGCTGTGGTGCGGGCCTCCGTGCGGAACCGGTGCAGGAACTCCGCGTCCCCGGACAGCTCGGCCTTGAGGATCTTGACGGCGACCGTACGGTCCAGCCGGGTGTCGCTGGCCTGCCAGACCTCGCCCATCCCCCCGACGGCGATCCGGCTGACCAGTCGGTAACGCTCCGCCACGAGCTGACCGGTGGACAGCATCCGCTACCCACCCCCGAGCTGGGCGTTGATCGCGGCGCGGCCGATCTCCGCCGCCACCGTGCCACCGGTCGCCTCCAGGCCCCGGTTACCGCCGGACTCGACGATTACCGCGACCGCGATCTGCGGGTCGTCGGCCGGGGCGAACGCGGTGTACCAGGCGTGCGGCGGGGTGGTCTTCGGGTCGTTGCCGTGCTCGGCGGTGCCCGTCTTGGACGCGATCTTGATGTTCGGCTTCTTGCCGCCGCCCGCCGTGTTGGCCTCCGACGCCTCCATCATCTGCTTCAGCGTCTGCGCGTTCGCCGCCGACAGGGCCGGCTCGCCGGTGAGCTCCTGCGGCGTGAAGCCCTCGAGGTCGGACAGGTCCGGTGCGAGCAGCTTCTTCACCAGCTGCGGCTTCATCGCCATGCCGTTGTTGGCGACCGTGGCGGCCATCAGCATGTCCTGCAACGGCGTGAGCCGCACGTCCCGCTGGCCGATGCCGCTCTGGTACACCGCGGCGGTCGAATCCAGCGCGCCGAGGCCGGAGGGCACGACCTTCTGCGGGATGCCCAGGTCGGTCATGCCGATCCCGAAGTTCGCGGCCGTCTGGCGCAGCTTGTCCGCGCCCAGCTGACCCGCGAACGTCGCGAACGGCACGTTGCACGAGTGCGCGAGCGCGTCGGCGAACGTGGTGCCAGGGCAGGTCTCGCCGCCGTAGTTCTCCAGCGTCGTGCTCGTGCCGGGCAGCGTCACGTTCGGCGCGTTGCTCACCGGGGTGCTCGGCGTCGCGCCGTTCTCCAGTTCGGCCGCGGCCACCACCAGCTTGAACGTCGAACCCGGCGGGTAGGTCTCCGAGATCGCCCGGTTCAGCATCGGGTTCTTCGGGTCGTCGGTGAAGCTGTTCCACGCGTTCTGCTGCTGCGTGCCGTCGTGCGAGGCCAGCTGGTTCGGGTCGTACGACGGCGTCGACACCATCGCCAGTATCTCGCCCGTCTTCGGGTTCATCGCCACGACCGCGCCGGTGTAGTGCTTGGCCATCATCGCGTCGTACGCGGCCTTCTGCACCGCCGGGTTGATCGTCAGCTGCACGTTGCCGCCGCGCGGGTCCCGGCCGGTGACCATGTCCGAAAGGCGCCGCACGAACAGTCGCGGGTCGGAACCGTTGAGGATGTCGTCCTCGGAGCGCTCGAGCCCGGCCGAGCCGTAGCGCACCGAGTAGTAGCCGGTCACCGGCGCGTACATCGGCCCGTCGAGGTAACGGCGTTCGAACTTCAGCTTGTCGTCGGTGGGCACCACGTCGGCCAGCACCTGCCCGTCGTACTGGGACACGATGCTGCCGCGCTGGCGGGCGTACTCGTCGAGCAGCACACGCTGGTTGCGCGAGTCGGTGCGATAGCTGTCGGCCTTCACGACCTGGATGTAGGTGATGTTGACCAGCAACAGCACCACCATGACGAGCATGGCGATGCCGACCCGACGCATGGGCTTGTTCATTCGGC
The DNA here is from genome assembly GCA_035547575.1 of Amycolatopsis sp. Lineage (GTDB taxonomy): Bacteria > Actinomycetota > Actinomycetes > Mycobacteriales > Pseudonocardiaceae > Amycolatopsis_E. The sequence goes on from DASZUO010000284.1 coordinate 11,846, forward strand.
ACCCCCGGTTTCGGGCCCGCCCGCGGGAGGCCGCTGCACCATCACGGTGTGGGCCTCCGCCAGCGGAGCCTGCTGCTGCGGTGCGCGCGGCCGGGCCCGCGCGGCGGGCCGGCGCGCCGCGTCCGAGATGCGCAGCAACAGCGCCACCAGGATGTAGTTGGCCAGCAGCGACGAGCCACCGTAGGACAGGAACGGCGTGGTGATACCGGTCATCGGGATCAGCTTCGTCACGCCGCCGACGATCACGAAGACCTGCATGACGATCGCGAACGACAGGCCACAGCCGAGCAGCTTGCCGAACGTGTCGCGCACGGCGAGCGCGCTGCGCATCCCGCGGGTCGCCAGGAGCAGGTACACCATGAGCAGCGCGGCCAGGCCCACGAAGCCCAGTTCCTCGCCGAGGCCGGCGGTGATGAAGTCCGTGTTGGCCTCGGGCACGATGTCCGGCCGGCCGGCGCCCAGCCCCGTGCCGCCGACCCCGCCGGTGCCGAGCCCGAACAGGCCCTGCGCGATCTGGTAGCCGCCGCCCGGGTCGTAGTAGGTGGCCAGCGGGTCCACCCAGTTCGCGACCCGCTGCTCGACGTGCGTGAACAGCTTGTAGGCGATGAGGCAGCCGAGGATGAAGACGCCGAGCCCGGTGACCACCCAGATCGCGCGCTCGGTGGCGACGTAGAGCAGCACCAGCACGATCGAGAAGAACAGCAGCGAGGTGCCGAGGTCCTTCTCGAACACCAGTACCAGCAGGCAGACGCCGGCGGCGATCAGCAGCGGGCCCAGGTCACGGGCGCGGGGCAGTTCGACGCCGAGCACCTTCTTGCCCGCGATCATGAACAGGTCGCGTTTGGCCACCAGGAACGCGGCGAAGAAGATCATCAAGAGGATCTTCGAGAACTCGCCGGGCTGGATGGAGAAGAACGGCAGCTTCAGCCACACCTTCGCGCCGTTGACCTCCGAGAGTGAACTCGGCAGGATCGCGGGCAGCGCGAGCGCCGCGATCCCGATCAGGCCCGCCGTGTAGCCGTAGCGGGTCAGCGTGCGGTGGTCCTTGACCAGGATCAGCACCGCGAGGAACAGCGCCAGCGCGAGCGCCGTGAACAGCACCTGTTTCGGCGCCGCCGAGGAATAGTCGTTACCGCTCTGCGTCGCCTTCTCCGACAACGCCAGGTCGATCCGGTAGATCATCACCAGGCCGATGCCGTTGAGCAGTGCCACACACGGCAGGATCAGCGGATCCGCGTACGGCGCCCACCGCCGCACCGCGAGATGGGCCACCGCAAACAACGCCAGATAGGCCAGGCCGTACCAGATGATCGAGAACGAGAGCTCCTGCTCCTGGTTGGCCTGCACCAGCACGAACGCACAGGTCACGATGAACGCGGCGAAGCCGAGCATCGCCAGCTCGGTCCCGCGCCGCGTCGGCAGCTCCCGCTGCGGGTTGCTCTGGTAGATCGCCGCAGCCTGTTCGGACAACGGTGGCTGACTCATCAACCACCGCCACCCGAAGGGGTCGGGCACGTGCCGTTCGCGGTCGACGTCGCGGGATCCGGGGGCTGCTGAGTGCAGTCCTTGAGCGTCTTGTACCGCAGGAAGTTGTTGATGTAGTCCCGCGCGCTCTGCAGGCCGTCCTTCTTCACGCCGTTGCGCACGGCGGTCTGCGCATCCTGCTGCAACTGCGGCACGGTCAGGACGTCACACAGCGAACTGCCCTGCGGGCACGAACCCTCGGCCTGCTCATGCAGCTGAATGCCCAGGATGCTGCCCGGCACACCACGGAAGACCGCGACCTCGTTGTTGGCGCCCTCGCCCACGTAGTACTGGCTCAGCACGAAGTAGCGGGTGGCGATCGCACCCGCGGCGAGCAGCACCAGCACGACCAGGATCCCGACGATCCAGCGCCAGCGCCTGCGGCGCTTCGCCTTGGGATTCTCTTCGTACGGCTCGGCCGCGGTCGGTTGCGGTAACGGCGGCGGCGCGGTGAGTGCCCTCGCGCGTGCGGCGGGGGAGTCGCCCTGGTGGTACTCGTCGCTGCCGTCCCCGGCGGCGCCACCGACGATCGGGGCGTCCTCGCCGAAGTCCACGTCGACGACGTCGGCGACGATCACCGTCACGTTATCGGTGCCGCCGCCCTTGAGCGCGAGCTCGATCATCCGGTCCGCGCAGTCCTGCGGGTCCGGGATCTGGATCGCCTCGGCCAGCGTCTCGTCGCTGACCATCCCGGACAGACCGTCCGAACACAGCAGATACCGGTCGCCGGAGCGGGCCTCACGAACCGTCAGGCTCGGTTCGACCTCGTGCCCGGTGAGAGCCTTGAGCAACAGCGAACGCTGCGGATGCGTGGCCGCCTGGTCGGCGGTGATGCGGCCCTGTTCGAGCAGTTCGTTGACGAAGCTGTCGTCACGGGTGATCTGGGCGAACTGGCCGTTGCGGTGGAGGTAGGCACGCGAGTCACCGACGTGCACCATGCCCATCCGCGAACCGGAGAACAACATCGCGGTGAGCGTGGTGCCCATGCCGTCGAGATCGGGATCGTTCGCGACCAGTTCGGAGATCGCCGCGTTACCGCCGGAGACCGCTTCTCTGAGCTGGGACAGCAGATCGTCGCCAGGCTCGTCGTCATCGAGCGGGGCGAGGGAGGCGATGACCACTTTGCTGGCGACCTCACCCGCGGCATGGCCACCCATGCCGTCGGCGAGTGCGAGCAGGCGGGGTCCCGCGTACACCGAGTCCTGGTTGCTCGAACGCACCAGGCCGCGGTCACTGCGAGCCGCGTAGCGAAGGACGAGTGTCATGGGCGAAGCTCGATCACCGTCTTACCGATCCGGATGGGGACCCCGAGCGGAACTCGGAGCGGTGCAGTGACCTTAGCCCGGTCGAGGTAAGTCCCGTTTGTGG
>DASZUO010000285.1:0-14738 GCA_035547575.1 Amycolatopsis sp.
ATCAACAACGCCGGTGTCGTGCAGTGGAAGCCGTGGCTCAAGACCAGCACGGCGGAGTTCGGCAGGGTGCTGGACATTAACCTGACGGGCCAGTTCATCGGGATCCGCGAGGTCGTCCCGTCGATGCTCAAAACGGGGCACGGCGGCGTGATCGTGAACGTGTCCTCGACCGCCGGCCTGCAGGGCTTCGCCGCCGAACCCGCCTACGTGGCCTCGAAATGGGGCGTGCGCGGGCTGACCAAAGCGGCCGCACTGGAGTTCGCGCCGCACGGCATCCGCGTCGTGTCGGTTCACCCCGGCGTGGTGGAGACCCCGATGACCACCGACGTCACCGAGGAGTCCTACGACCAGCAGCCGATCCCGCGCAAGGGCCGCACGGCCGAGGTCACCGCGATGATGATCTACCTCGTCGCCGACGCGACCTACAGCACCGGCGCGGAATTCGTCATCGACGGCGGCGCGGTGCTCGGCCCCGTGGTGCCGGTGCCATTCGAAGAGGCTGACTGAACGGGCGGCGTCAAGCGTCGACGGGCCGGCACTCCGCGTCCGGCGCGTCGTGCTTGCTCGCCCAGGCGACGATCTGCGTACGGGACCGAAAACCCAGCTTCCGCAAGATGTGCTCGACGTGGCTGTCCGCCGTGCGTGTCGAGATGAGCAGTTCGCCCGCGATCTCGCGGTTGGTCAGTCCACTCGCGACCAGCCGCGCGATCTCCAGCTCACGTTTCGTCAGCCCGGTGTTCCCGCGCACCCGCTTGCCACGCCGGTCCTCGGGCCGCCGGCGGCCCAGCGCGAGGTCGGTCGCCTGCTCGAGGGATAAACCGGCTCCACGGTTGAAGGCACGCTCGAACGCGTCGGCCCCGAGCGCCGCCCGGATGGTTTTCTCGATCTTCTCCCCCACCCGGTAGGTGATCGACTGGGCAAGGCGCATGTCGTTGGCCTGCCACACCTCGCGCGAAGCGCCGATCAGCTCGGCCGCGCGCTCCATGTCGCCCTGGCTCGCGGCGGCCCAGGCGAGTCCCTCGATGCAGGTGGCCGTCGACGTGGAACTCGGAAAGCGTTCGAGCAGGGTCAGCGCCTCCCGCATGTACCGCACCGCGCTGTCGTGATCGTCGTCGCGCCAATGATTCAGCCCGATGAGCCAGAGCGCGAGCGCCTTGTTCAGGTGCGTCCCTTTCTCGCGCGCGAACCTCAGCTGGTTCTCGGCTTTCTCCGCTGCCCGCTCGTCACCCTCGACGAAGGACAGGAGCGACACCCCGGTCAGTGCTTCCGCGGTGGCCCAGTCGTTGCCCGACGCGCGCCCGAGCCGCACGGCCTCGGCCAGGCCGCTCAGCGTCGCACCGATGTCGCCGCTGACGAACTCGAGAAACGCCCGTGCGAGCGCGCTGCTGGCCAGCACGCCGTCCAGCGCTAGCTCGGTCGCCAGGTTCTCGCATTCGGACAGCGCGTTCCCCGCCTCGGTCACGCGTCCGACCAGCAGCCCCATGAAGCTCGCGAAGGCCAGCGCGTTCGCACGCTCCGGCGACGCCGAGTTGTTCCGTTCCAGCGACTGGCGCAACCAGCCGTATCCTTCGAGCAGAAAACGCTCATGTTCCCAGAACGGCGTCATCGCCGCCGAGATCTGCAGCGCGAGGTGCGCGTCTCCGGCCGGCGACAGCGAGAACTCCAGCGCGGCACGGATATTCGCCAGTTCCTGGAACGTCTCGGTGAACCATTCGATGTCGCGTTCGCTGCAGTAATCCGAATACGCCCGCAAGGCGTGACGCCGGAAGTAGTCGCAGTGCCGCGCGAGCAGTTCGGCCTTCTCACCGGAGTCCGCGAGCCTGGCCGCACCGAACTGCCGCACCACCTCGAGCAGCCGGTACCGCGCTCCCCCGGTTCCGTTACCCCGCACCACGATCGACTTGTCCACGAGCCCGGAAAGCGCTTCCGCCACATCGCCGACCAGACCGCCGTGGCAGATCTCTTCCGCGGCCTCCAACGTGAAACCTCCGGCGAAGACCGCGAGGCGCCGCCACAGCTGCTGCTCGGTGCGCGAACAGAGATCGAAGCTCCAGCGCATCGTGTTCTCGAGTGTCCGCTGGCGCAGCGGCCGTGACCGTTCGCCTTTGGTCAGCAAGGGCATCGTGTCGTCCAGCCGCCTGCGGATCTGGGCGACGCTGAAGGCACGCACACGCACCGCGGCCAGCTCCAGCGCGAGGGGTATCCCGTCAAGGCGACGGCAGATCGCGACGGCGTCCTCGCGATTCGCGTCTGTGATCCTGAATCCGGGATCGGCGGCCTTGCCGCGTTGCTCGAAAAGGGCGAGTGCGTCCCCTCCAGGCGCGGCGGGATCTTCGTCGTCGTGTGGGAGCGGCGGCACCGGCAGGACCTGTTCCCCTTCTATACCAAGGACATGCTGACTGGTCGCGATCACCCGGAGCCGGGGCGCGACAGCGAGCAGCCCGGCGATGAGCATCGCCGTGGCCTCCGCCAGGTGCTCGCAGTTGTCGAACACCAGGAGGATCTGCTTGTCGCGCAGATAGCGGAGCAGGCGTTCTCGCGGATCGCTGGTCTCCTCGCGGATGCCCAGCGCGGTGGTGACCGCCTGCGGAACGAGATCGCCCTGCCGGAGGTCGGAAAGATCGATCAGCCACGCGCCGTGCCTGACCGCTCGCCGGCTCTGCGCCGCGAGCCGCAACGCGAGCCGCGTCTTGCCAACGCCCCCGGGTCCGGTCAGCGTCAGGATCCGTGCCGACGTCAGCAGTTCCTTGGCATGACCGATCTCCCGCCGCCGCCCGACGAAACTCGTGGTCTCGATGGGCAGGTTGCCGGCAGCCTCGGACTTCGCGGCATCGTTGCCTTCACCAATCGGCACGCCAAAAGACGTTACCTGGCGAGGAAGTACATGGAAAGGCCACCTCAAAGCCCGTGTCCCGAAACCGAAAACGATTCGAGGAAATCCCCGAAACCGTCCGGTTCCCGAAATAGGCAATGATCGATTGTGTGCACTCGGTCCGCCAGCTCACCGGCGATCGCGCCGGCCTGCTCGCCCGCCGTCACCAGCACTCCGCAACCGTCGCGGACCAGCCGTTCAAGCAAACCGGCGACATCGGCGAAATGATCCGGCATCACGTCGTCAAGCAGCTCGTCGAGAAGCACATATCCACATTCCGTCGCTGCGACATCACACAGGGCAAGCATCTGCCGCTGCCCGTCCGGCAGCGACCCCGCCGGCCGGTCCAAGACGGACCCGAGTTCAGGGAACGTCAGCACGGCCGCGTCCAGCGCGTCCTCCACATCGGCCCCGGCCGCCTGCACGTAGACGTTCTCACGGACCGTGAGCCGCGGATACACGCAACGGCGGCGCGCGACATGGCGGACACCGTGCGCGCGAAGCACGTACGGCGGCCGCCCCGTCAGATCCTCTCCGTCGACCAGTACCCGCCCGGCCAGCGGCCGTTCCCGGCCGGACGCCACCCGGAGCAGGCACGATCTCGCAGCGCCTCGTGCGCCGACGACAGCGACCAGCATCCCCGGCGCCACCGACAGCGACACGTCGTCCAGCATGCCGGCAGAGCCGTAACGTGCGGTGATCCGTTGCAGGTCGATCATGGTTGACCTCCGATCCTCCGCTGAACAGAGTGACCCGGATCACCGCTTTTTGAATCTGTGAAGTTGCCGATGCGGCTACCGATTCCGGCCGGCGTCGGTACGTAGCTCCCGCGACGGCCCGGCCTCGGCGACCGCGGGCGACCGACGGCCCGCCACGGAAACCGGCGAGGTCAGGATGGTGACGATGCCGACGAGGGCCGCCGCGCCGATGAGCAGCGCGGGCGAATGCAGGCTTCCGGTCGACGCGGTGAGCAGCGCGGCGAGGTACGGAGCGAAGCCCCCGCCCGCGATGTTGCCGATGTTGTAGCCGATCGCGGCACCGGAATACCGGACGCGCGTAGGGAATAGCCCCACGAACGCGGCATACGCGGGCGGTGACGCGGCCTGCACACAGGACACCAGCAACCAGTAGACGGCCCCGACCGCGAGGATGGACGACCCGGCGCCGCTCATGACCAGTATCGCGGGATAGACCGCCACCAGGCAGCACGCCAGTGCGACGGCCATGACCTTGCGCTGGCCGAAGCGGTCCACGGCGAGCCCGCCAAGGAGATTCGCGGGAAGCGCGAGCGCCAGCACGATCGCCGCCAGCCAGTAGACGGTGCCCGCCGGCAGCTTCACCTGGGTCTGGAGGTACAGCGGGATGTAGGAGTTCAGCGTGTAGCCGGCGAGGTTGATGGCGATCGCCAGCGCGGCGACCCGCAGGAGGTTCTTCCAGTGCCTTGCGAGCACTTCCTTCACCGGCGCTTTCGCGACTTCCTCACGTGCGGCCAGTTCGGTGAAGCCGGGCGTGTCCTCGAGCCGTATCCGGTAGAGCAGGCACGCGATCGTCAGCGGGAGTGACAGCAGGAACGGCAGCCGCCAGCCCCAGGCCCCCATCGCCGCGTGCGAGGTCAGCGCCGTCGTCAAGCCGACAACGGCCGGGGCGAACGCGATACCGGCGGCTGCTCCGATCGGGGTCGCCGCACTCAGCAGTCCGCGGCGCGCGGGAGAACCCGATTCGGCGACGTAGGTCGCCGCCCCCATGATCTCGCCGCCCGCCGAGAATCCCTGGACCAGTCGCGCGAGCACGAGCAGGACGGGGGCGGCGATCCCGATCTGCTGGTAGGACGGGATGATCCCGAGCGCCGCGGTCGCGAGTCCCATGCCGACAACGGTGATGACCAGCGTGGTTCGCCTGCCACGCAGGTCTCCCATCCGGCCGAAGAAGATCCCGCCGAGCGGGCGGGCGACGAAACCGGCCGCGAACACGACCAGCGACGCGAGTATCGCGGTCGTCTCGTTCTCCGCCGGGAAGAACAGGGGCGCGGTGAACACCACGAGATAGGCGTAGACGGCGAAGTCGTAGGTCTCGATGAAGGTACCCATCAGTCCCGCGAACGCCGCGCGCCTGGCCAGGCGCGATCGTGGCTTTCCGGGCAGGGTCGGATCTGGTCGCGCGCTCATCGGCACTCCTGAACATCGTTGTTCACTGTCGGGGTCCTGCATGGGGCGATGGCCGCGCTAACGCTCCAGAAGAGCATGTGCGGCTCGCTGCCGGTGCCAGCGGCCGTCGCCGAACAAGGCTTCGTTCAGCGCCGCCCGCTTGAGGTAGAGATGGAGATCGTGCTCCCAGGTGTAGCCGATCCCGCCGTGCAACTGGATCCCGGCACCGGCGACGGCGACCCCGGTCGCGCACGCGTATTCCTTCGCCATCGATGCCGCGAGCCCCGCCGCGACGGGATCGCACCGAACGCTTTCGGCGGCGTGCCCGGTCAGGCCACGGACGGCCTCGGTCTCCACCAGCATGTCCGCGGCACGGTGCTTCACCGCCTGGAAGGAACCGATCGGCCTGCCGAACTGTTCGCGTTGTCCGATGTAGCTCGTCGTCATCTCGAGGACGCGGGCGGCGAGGCCCGCGGAATCGGCCGCCAGCGCCACCGCGGCGCGGTTGACCATCGTGTCGAGCAGGGAACTCGCCGCCGCTCCCGATGCCAGAATATTGTCGTCGGCGATAGCGACGCCGGTGAAGCCGACCTCGCTGAGGCACCTGGTCCCGTCGGCAGCAGGCCGCCGGGTAATCGTGATTCCCGGGCTGCCCGCGGGAATCAGCAGGACGAAACGGCCGTAGGGGGCATCGGCGTCCACAATGAACAGGTCCGCGTCCGGCGCGTTGAGCACGAAGGGCGCCGTCCCGCTCAGCCGCCAGCCTCCGCTCCGCGGTACCGCTGTCACCCGCGCGCCGCCGGATGTGCAGCTCCGGGGTACCGCGATCGCACCGCTCGTCTTGCCGGAGGCCAGTCCCGGCAGCCACCGCCGGCGTTGCCCATCCGTCCCGCTCACGAGCACAGCGCCGGCGCACAGGACCGCGGAGCTCAGGAAACCCGACGACGCGAGATGCGCACCCATCACCTCCAGCAGCACAGCCAACTCGGCGAAGGACGCGCCGGCCCCACCGAACTCGGCAGGGATCTCGATACCGAACCAGCCGAGCCCGGCCATCGCCGCGTCGAGCTCGCGATCCACGCCCGCGTCCGATTCGACGACGGCACGAACGCGGCCGGAGGACGAGTTCTCGGCAAGGAACTTCGCCGCCACCTCGGCGAGATCCTGGTGATCGGCACGCCATCCGATGATCATGGCTGCCTCGGTTCCCGTGGCAAGCCGAGTGCGCGCTCGCCGATGATGGTCCGCTGGATCTCGCTGGTGCCGCCGGGGATCGTCCATTCCCACGAGCCGATGTAGTCCAGCAGCCACTCGCCCGACTCCCATCCGGAACTCGCGGGACGGCGCGCACGCAGTTGTCCCGGGAGCCCGCTCAGCGTGGTACCGAACCCGGTCATGCGCTGTAACAACTCGCTGTAGTACAGCTTGATGACCGACGCGAGGGGGCCGCGCTGCTCGGCGCGCACGTTCTCGTCGAGCGATTCGCGGACCAGGATCTTCAGCGCCCGTAGTCGGGCACCCAGACGCGCGATCTCGTCGCGCGCGACCGCGTCAGCGGACACCGACCTCGCCAGCTCGAGTAACCAGTCGAACCCGACCCCGAGCCGTTCGGCGAGCTCGACCATGGTCGCGCCGCGTTCGGAGTTGAGGGTGCTCTGCGCGATCTGCCAGCCCGCGTTCTCCTCGCCGATGAGGTTTCCTTCGGGGATCCGCACATCGGTCAGGAAGATCTCGCAGAAGTGCTCGTCGCCGCTTGCCTGCCTGATGGGCCGGACCTCGATACCTGGGCTGGTCATGTCGAGGATGAAATAGGAAATCCCTTTGCGCTTGGGGGCACGGGGATCGGTCCGCGCGAGCAACAGGCACCAGTCTGCGTACATGGCGAGGCTGGACCAGATCTTCTGGCCGTTCACGACGAAGTGATCGCCGTCCCGGACGGCGCGAGTGGACAGTGCGGCAAGATCCGACCCCGCGCCGGGTTCGGAGAAGCCCTGACACCACACCTCCCCGTCGAGAATGGCTTTCAGATGAGCGGCACGCTGTTCCCCGGTTCCGGCATGCAGAAGGGTGGCGGCCGCGTGGTGCAGCGACACGAAATGCAGCGCGAGGCGGGGAGCGTCCGCTCGGGCCAGCTCCTCGAAGATCACTGCCTGCTCGGCGAGTGAATAGCCACCACCCCATTCGGCGGGCCAGTGCGGCACGGCCCAGCCCGCCGAACGAAGCCGGGCCAGCCAGTCCTGCTGGAAGGCGACGAACTCGTCGTGCCCGGCGGTGGTCTGCTCCTCGCGCCAGTTCGCGGGCACGTTCGTCACGCACCATTCCCTTATCTCGCCGCGCAGCTGCGCCAGGCCGGTTTCGTTCATCGCGCCGTCCATCCGCCGTCGACGACCAGCGTGTGCCCGGTCATGTAGCCACCCGCGTCCGAAGCGAGCAACAGCAGCGCACCCGCGAAATCCTGGGGATGGCCGCGCCGGCGCAGTGGCGTGTTGCCGCGTACCCACTTCGCGAGTTCCGGCTCCTCGTAGAGGGGCTGGGTCATCTCGCTCTCGAAGTAGCCTGCCGCGATCGCGTTGACACGCACCCCATAACGTGCCCACTGCAACGCGAGCTCCCTGGTCAGCCCGATGAGCCCGCTCTTACTGGCCGCATAGGACGCTTGTGGCAGCTTGCCTATCCCCACCAGCCCGCTGATCGAGCCGATGCCGATGATCGAACCGGCACCACGCTCCCGCATATCCGGCAGGACGAGCCCGGCCAACCGCGCGGGCGCGGTCAGGTTCACCTCCAGGACATGCCGGAACACGGCCGGATCCTCGTCCTGCGCCTGCGCGATCTCACCCACCACGCCCGCGTTGTTGACCAGCACGTCGACGGGGCCCAGTTTGTCCCGGACTGTCCCGACCAGGGAACGGAGATCATCCTCCGAGGTGATGTCGCACGCGACAGGAAGCACACCCGGCACCTCGGCGGCCAGTTTTTCCAGCCGGTCAAGGCGCCGTGCCACCGCGGCGACCTTGGCGCCCGCCGCCGCGAGAGTGCGCGTGAGATGCTCGCCGAGCCCGGACGACGCTCCCGTGACGAGAGCGACCCTGTCGTGGAGCGTGAACAACTCGGCTGGTGCCGGCGTCATGCCGCCCTACCTTTCCCTGCGGAAAACCACCGCCACGCGGTGCCGCCGCGAACACTGCCCGGATCAGTCGACGGGGATCTTCCACATCTCGGCGGCGTTGGTCTCCATGATCCGCTTACGCACCTCGTATGGCTGGTCCGCCAGCACCTCACCGGCGCGCGCGACCGGAGTCGGGTAGAGGCAGACCGGGTGCGGGAAGTCGCTTTCGAACAGGATGTTCTTCACCCCGATGTCCTCGACGGCCTTGCTCGGCCCGAACTTCTCGAACCACCACGAGACGTGGATGTGGTCACGAAAGTACTCGGTCGGCCTGCGCTGGAGCCCGAAATGCTGCGGCCCCGCCATCTCGTCGAACGAGTACTCGGCGTACTCCAGGAAGAAGGGGACCCACCCGATCCCGCTCTCCACCGAGAAGAACTGCAGCTTCGGGTACCGGTCCAGGATGCCACTGAAGATGAGGTTGGAGATCGTCTTGACGTTCTCCAACGCACCGGACGGGTTGGCGATCACGGTCGGCAGCATCCCGCGGTCGCCGATCTTCTGAATCGCCTTCCGGTCACTGGGATCGATGCCCTGCGGCAGCAGGGAATGCCAGGCGTAGTCAGGCGCGCCCTCGCCCACCATGATCCCGGAGCCGACGTGGAAGCTGATCGGCAGCTCCAGTTCGGAGCACACCTCCCAGAACGGGTCCCATTCGCGGGAACCGTAGTCGGGCGTACCGGGGAAGCTGTGCGGTGAATTCGAGGCGGCGATCCCGGACAGCCCGAGCTCGGCGATGCGCTGCGCTTCCTTCGTCGCCGCGTTCACGTCCCAGAACGGCACCAGCGCCTGGGGGAACAGCCGGTCCGGCGCCGCCGACGCCCACTCCGCCACGGCGTCGTTGTAGGTGGTCACGCACCAGGTGCGCAGATCTTCCGGCATCTGCGCACCGAAGGTGTTGCCGCCGAATCCAGCCGCGTTGGGGTAGACGATCTGCGCGTGCACACCCATGTCGTCCATCAGCTGGACGCGCGCCTTCGGTTCATAGCTCGCGGGTTCGATGTCGAGGAAGCGCTCCATCGTGAAGACGTCGTGACGTTTCTCCCTGCCCTTGCCGACGCACATGACCGAGATCTCGCCCAGCGGCTTGTCCTCGAGGAACCACTGATCGGCGTCACCCACGCGCACCAGATGCGGCACGCGGTCCTTGAGCCTCGCCGGGGCACGGGAAGTCCACAGGTCGCCCGGCTCGACGAAGTGGGTATCGCAGTCGATGACCTTGATCCCCTGCAAGCTCTCCGGCATCACCGTGCGCTCGAACGAAGTCACCGCCGTCATTCAGGCCTCCTCCATCGGGTCTTCGCTGACATCCGCGTGCCAGTCTCGCTCCAACATTGCTATAGTGTCAATCCTTGTTAGTTTAACAAGGAAAGAGGTGTCTGGTGGTCGAGCAGCGTCTTGCCGGCCGGGTCGCGGTCATCACGGGAGCGAGTCGCGGAATCGGGCAGACCGTGGCACGCCGCTTCGCGCAGGAGGGAGCTCTCGTCGCGGCGGTCGCGCGCACGATGGATCCTGGCGACGGGCTTCCTGGGAGCCTCGCCGAAACGGTGGAGCTCATCCGCGACGACGGCGGAACCGCGGTCGCGGTGCGGGCCGACCTGAGCCGGGCGGATGACCGGCGGCGACTCGTGGACGAGGTGACCGCGCGACTCGGACCGGTCGACGTGCTGGTCAACAACGCCGCGGCCAGCTGGCTCGCGCCCGCGGCCACGTTCAGCGAAAAGCACTTCGAGCTCATGATGTCGCTTCAGGTGCGGGCGCCGTTCCAGCTGGCACAGCTTGTTGTCGACGGCATGCGCTCGCGCGGGCGAGGGTGGATCCTCAACGTCTCGTCGCTGGCGGCACAGCATCCCTCCGGGCCGCCATACCGCGAGGACGACCTGCTCGGCACCACCGTCTACGGGATGTGCAAGGCGGCACTCGAACGCTTCTCCAGCGGCCTCGCCGCCGAATGCCACGCCGACGGGATCGTCGTCAACTCGCTGGCACCGTCCAAAGTGGTCTCGACGTGGGGGACCCGGCACCACCACCTGGTGCCAGAGGGTGACCCCGACGCGATCGAGTACCCCGAAGAGTTCGCCGAGGCAGCCATCACCTTGTGCGCCGGGCAGGCCCCGACCGGTGCGAACCTGCACACCGGCACGGTGCTGGCCACGTCCGCCTCGACGGTCCTCGACCTCGACGGGCGCCCCTTCGTCCGCCCCGGCACAGTGAGGAGTTCCGCGTGATGAAGCGATCGATCTTCGAACCCGAGCACGAGCAGTTTCGCGACCTCGCGCGGACCTTCTTCCGGCGGGAATGCGCACCGTATGCCGAGAAGTGGGAACGTCAGGGCCACGTCGATCGCGAGGTATGGCGCAAGGCGGGTGCCGCGGGACTGCTCCTGTGGTCCGCCCCGCCCGCGTACGGCGGTGGCGGGGTCGTCGACTTCCGGTTCAACGCGGTCCTGTCCGAGGAGTACTTCGCGGCGGGCGTGACCGGGTTCGGGATCGCGGTGCAGAACGACATCGTGGGCCCCTACCTGCTCGAACTGGCTTCACCCGAGCAGCAGGCCCGGTGGCTTCCCGGCTCGGTCAGCGGTGACATCGTGTGGGCGATCGCGATGTCCGAGCCCGCGGCCGGGTCCGATCTCAAGGCCATTACCACCACGGCCGTCGCGGACGGCGACGGCTTCGTGCTCAACGGATCCAAGACGTTCATCACCAACGGCCTGCTCGCCGACCAGGTCATCGTCGTCGCGAAGACCCGCCCGGAACTCGGGCACAAGGGCGTCAGCCTGCTCGTGGTGCCTTCCAGCGCGCCCGGCTTCTCCGTCGGCCGCAAACTCGACAAGGTGGGACAGCGCGCTCAGGACACGGCGGAGCTGTTCTTCTCGGACGTGCGTGTTCCGGCTCGCGACGTGCTCGGGGAACCCGAGCACGGCTTCTACCACCTGATGCGCGGCCTCGCGCAGGAACGGCTCAGCATCGCGGTCTCCGGCGCGGCCGTGATGGAACGGGCTGTCGCACTCACGATCGACTACGTGCGTACGCGCCACGCGTTCGGCAGGCCGATCGGCGCGTTCCAGAACACCCGCTTCGAACTGGCCGACATGCACAGCCTCACCCGGGCCGCCAGAGCCTACGTTGATCAGGCCATCGGCGCCCATCGCGCCGGCGAGCTGACCGCGGAGGAGGCGGCCGGCCTCAAACAGTGGATCACCGACCGGCAGTGCGAACTCGTCGACCGCTGCGTGCAGCTGTTCGGCGGCTACGGATACATGAACGAATACGAGATCGCCCGGCTCTGGCGCGACAGCCGGGTGCAACGCATCTACGCGGGGTCGAACGAGGTCATGAAGGAGATCGTGGGGCGGTCGCTGCGCCTGGACGAAGCCCCGGCCCGGCGTCAGTCCCCATGAGGGGGATGGACGATTCCCAGCGCACGGTAATGGGCCCTGGCACTCGGGGAGGCCGCATCGACGACCTCGGTCTCCATGCGGGGCAGCACATACCGCTGCGACGCTTCGAGGTGAGTACGGGCCACCCGCTCGCCAGTCTCGTGGTCGCCGTCCTCGATGGCGTCGGTGATCCGCTGGTGGGCCCGGAGCGACTTGCGACGCTCCTCGAGATCGGGATACCCGCCCGACTTCGTCGCGGCCTCTGCCCAGCGCTCTTCCTGCACCGACCACAACGACGTCAGGCTGCGCAACACGAGCGCTTCCGTGGCGTTGTCGTTGAAACTCATCAGCGCGTCGTGGAAACGCCGCCCGATCACGGTGAACTCCACGGGGTCGTCCAGCTGTTCCTCGGACGCCGCGAGCAGAGCCCGCAGCACCGGCACGACCTTCTCGACGCGGTCGGACCGCCGGGCGCAGCGGGCGACCGTCAGCGGCTCCATGTCCGCGAGCGCCTCGCCGAGATCCACGATGTTGGTGCGCTGCGCCTGCAGCGCGAGCCCCAGTGCATAGCCGGCGGTCGTCGCGTCCGGCGCGTGCACCTCGGCGCCGCCGACGTTGCCACGCCGGATCGTGATGAGTCCTTCGGTCTCGAGGATGCGCAGCGCCTCCCGGACCGAGGGAAAGCTGACCCCGAACTCCGCGACGAGTTCCTCCTGTTTCGGCAGGATCGAGCCGCTTCGCAGATCGGCGGCGAGAATGCGCTCGCGTAGCGCGGACGCGACCTGCTCGGCCATCCGCATGGGGCCGAGACGCGACCGGTGCTCGCTCGTCCCGTTGGATCGTGGGCTCATGGTTGCAAGGTTAACAGGAGCAACGGGTCCTTCACGGGCGCGTAGGTTTCCATTCCGGAACCCCTGGCACCTAAACATGTTATACTTATAATGATGGGGTGAACTCTTACGATCGTCACCCCGAACTCGACGTCACGGCGGAGGGCCCCGTGCGGGTCGTGACGCTGAACCGCCCGGACGAGCTCAACGCCTGTAGCGAGGCGATGCGGGCGAGGTCCTCCGTTTCCCGCTGCCCGTGGTCGCCGCCGTGAACGGGGGCGGCGGTGGGAGTCGGCTGCAGCCTCACCGTCCGCTCCGACCTGGTGGTCATGGCGGGCCCGAGGCCGTCGCGCTGGCGCGGCGCCTCGCGGCCCAGCTCACCCAGGCGCTGCGCGACACGAAATGGGCACTCAACGCCATCATGTCCGGCACCGCGCACCCCGGGTTCCACACGGCACTGGTCGCGGGGGCGCAGCTCGCCCGGTTCGCGGGCTGAGAACGAGTACTGGCACAACGAAGGGCTGAACCGTGCACGCCATCCTGGAGAACGTCAAGGTCGTGGAAGCCGCCGAATGGGTCATGGCGCCTGGTGCCGCCGCGATCCTCGCCGGCTGGGGAGCCGACGTCGTCAAGATCGAGCACCCGCTCCGGGGCGATCCCTTGCGGGGCACGCTGTCCTCGCTCGGCCGGGACACCGGGTTCAACTTCTACGCCGAGCAGAACAACCATTCGAAGCGCAGCATCGGCCTCGATCTCGGCCAGGACGAGGGCAGGGCTGTGTTCCGGAAGATGATCGCGGAGGCCGACGTCTTCGTCACCAGCCTGCTCGAACCGGCTCGCGAGAAATGGGGGCTGACCTACGAGGATCTGCGCGCGATCAACCCGCGCCTTGTCTACGCCCGGTCCTCCGGACAGGGCCAGCGCGGGCCCGACGCCTACCGCCCCGGCTACGACACGATCTCCTACTGGGCACGCGGCGGCGTCGGCCACATGGCAAGCCCCACCGGAGGTCCATACCGGTACATGCCCGCGGGCGGGTTCGGGGACGTGCAGGGGGCGCTGGCACTGGCGTGCGGGATTCTCGGCGGCTTGCTGCGCCGTACCACCACCGGCGAGGGTGGATTGGTGGACGTCTCTCTGCTGGGCGTAGCGGTCTGGGACATCTACGAGGTCCTGCAGGTCACCAACGCGCTCAAGATCGATGCCAAGGACGAGTTCAAACCCGGCGGCCTGCCGAACAACCCGCTCACCGGGCTGTACCTCACCAAGGACGATCGCAATGTCGCGCTGTCGATGCTGGACTCGGACCGCTACTGGACACAGTTCTGCCAGGCCATCGAGATCACCGGCCTCGAGCACGATGCGCGGTTCGCGACGTTCCACGCCAGGGCTGCCAACCGCGAGGCACTGACCGAGATCATCGCGGACCGCCTTCGCGGCTACACGCTCAGGGAGGTCAGCGGCAGGCTACGCGAGCACGGGTGCGCGTTCGCCCCGTTCGCCTTGCCCGAAGAGGTCATCCAGGATCCGCAGGTGCGCGAGAACGGCTACCTCTTGGAGCATCCGCGGGGCGGCGGCCACTTCGTCGTGGCGCCGCCGGTGCAGTTCGACGGCGAGCCGCCGCCGGTGCGTGCTCCCGCCCCCGAAACGGGTCAGCACACAGAGGAGATCCTGCTCGAACTGGGATACGCGTGGGACCAGATCATCGGTTTGAAGGACGCCAATGTCATCACCTAGCGTCGGACGGGTCCCGGTGTCAAGGGTGTGGAAGCGCCGGGAAATTTCGCGGCTGTCGCACTGGCTCACGAGCGGCGCGACGCCGACCGGCCGGCCGTCATCTCGGTGGGCCGGCACGGGCTGGTCGAAGGCCACACCTGCGCCAGCTGGAACGCCAGGTCGTTGACTGCTGGGAAGGCCTGACACGCTTCGGAGTCCGGCGTGGCGACAGGATCGTCGCCGCCATGCCCAACGGCGCCCCGGCAGTCGTGCTGCACCTCGCGGCGGCCTCGCTCGGGGCCGTGTGGATGGGCTTGCCGCCGTGCACGCGGACCGAGGAGGTGCTCGCGTGCGCGGCGGCCGAAGCCCGCCTGGCCGTCGTAGTCGACGGCTGCCTGGGGGACGGCCGTTCACGCATCGCCGAAGTGCGACGGCTCGCCGGTCTGCGCGAGCGGTACGGCACGACGGTCGTGCTGCTCCCCCAGCTGGACCCTGACTCGTATGTGGCGGGCATTCCAGGGTGGGAGCGCTGTTCTCCGTCCATGGCCGCCGGGAGTTCGAGCGAGGGAAGCGTCCTCGTCTGTGATGCCGGCGTCGCCGAGCCCCGGTGGGAACTGATCCTCGCCGG
>DASZUO010000286.1:0-10397 GCA_035547575.1 Amycolatopsis sp.
CGCGTCCATCGTCTACGGCTTCGCGATGTTCGCGATGTCGCTGGTCGTGCCGCAGTTGCTGGAGTTGCCGACCGCCACCGGCTACGGCCTCGGCCAGTCGATCCTCACGGCGGGCCTGGTCCTGGCGCCCAACGGCCTGATCATGATGGCGACCGCGCCGCTGTCGGCCAGGATCTCCCGCACCATGGGGCCGAAGGTGACGTTGATGACCGGCGCGTTCGTGGTGGCCGTCGGCTACGCGCTGACCACCGTGATGATGGGCCAGGTCTGGCAGATCCTGATCGCGTCGTGCGTCATCGGCATCGGGGTCGGGCTGGGTTACGGCGCTATGCCGTCGCTCATCATGGGCGCGGTGCCGATGTCGGAGACCGCTGCCGCGAACAGCCTCAACACCCTGATGCGGTCGATCGGCACCTCGGTCTCCAGCGCGTTCGGCGGCGTCATCCTCGCCAACATGACCATGAGCCTCGGCCCGTTCAGCGTTCCCTCGCAGGCCGGGTTCCGTGTGGTGCTGATCGTGGCCGGTGCCGCCTCGCTCGTCGCGGCCGTGATCGCGGCGTTCCTGCCGGGGCGCAAGCCGGCCGCGGGTCCTGTTGCCGCGGCCGTGCCGGTGGACGTTCCCGCGGCCGGGCAGATCAGCGGTGTGCTTCGCACCGCCGTGGGCGCCGCCGTGCCGTACGGCGTGGTCACCGTGACGGGCACGGACGGCACGCAGGTCAGCCGGGCACCGGGCGACGGCGACGGCCGCTACACCGTGACCGGACTCCCGCCGGGCCACTACACCGTGATCGTGACCGCCGCCGGCTTCGAGGCCGCGGCGGCGCTGGTGTCGCTCAACGGTTCCGGTGCGGTGCAGGATTTCGCGCTCTCCGGCGGCGGCGCCGTGTCGGGCAGCGTCCGGCGCTCCGGCGGCGAACCGGTGGCCGGGGCCACGGTGACCGCGACCGGTGCCGCGGGGCACGTGGTGGGCGGCACGGTGTCCGCCGACGACGGCACGTTCCACCTCACGGGCATCCCGGCGGGGCCGACCACGTTCGTCGCCCAGGTGGACAATCATCAGCCCCCGGCGGTGACGGTGCTGGTCGACGGCCGGGAGCCGACCGTGGTCGACCTGGTGGCCGAGAGCAGCGGCCGGCTGTACGGCACCGTCACCGGCGAGGACGGCAGGCCACTGGCCCACGCGGCGATCGCCGTCACCGGCACGGACGGCGTCCTCGTCGCGGCCTGTACCGCGGGCGAGGACGGTGACTACGAGGTGCCCGGACTCGCCCCCGGCCGGTACACCGTGGTCACCAGCCTGTACGCGCCGACCGTCCGGGAGATCAGCCTCACCGGTGGCGGGCAGGTGACCGTGGACCTCGACCTGACGACCACGGATACCCCCGTGGCCTGAGCTCTCAGCGGTCCGCCGAGACGGCGTCGCCGAGTGTGGCGTAGATCGGCAGCTGCTGGTCGAGGCCGACGATCTGCATCGCGCGGGCGGTGGTGCGGCCGGACGCCACGATCCGCACCGTCGTGGCGGTGCCCGCCATGCGGTGCGCCGTCACCAGCGAGGTCATGCCCGCGGAACCGAGGAACGTCACGTCGGTCAGGTCGATGACGAGCAGCGGTGGCTCGGTCTCGAGCGCGATGCTGATCTGCTCGTCGAGTTTCGGCGCGGTGAGGACGTCCAGCTCACCGGCGACCACCACGACGGCGTCCTGGCCGTGGTACTCGATCTTCACCGTGACTCCGGCCGGGAAACCGGACGCGCGTGGCCCTCTGTCGGGGTCGGACGGCTGCATGCGGTTATCTTGCCCTACAACCAGGGCAAGCGATACCGCGCACCGGGAAGATCCGGTTCGCCGCGCGAGGTGCCGTAAGGTTGCCGTATCGGTGATGTTCGACAGCGCGGCGTCCCGGTGTGATCCGAGCGGATCGAGTGGGCGGGTGGAGTGCACGATGCGCTGGCTGGACGCGTGATGGGCGACAACGAGACCGGCCTGGAACGCCTGGCCGCCACGGTCGGGCGGCTGCGCCGCGAGATCCGGGAAGCGCGGGCGGGGGCGGACGCGCGCGCCCTGATCGAACTGGCCACGGGCGTGCTCGTCGAGCGGTTGCGCTGCGGGCCGGCACAGGCCGCACGCCAGCTCGAGCAGGTGGCCGCCCGCATGGGCCTCACGCCGCTGGAGCTGGCCGCGCAACTGGTCGACGCCGTCCCGCGCGATTCGCCGGGCCCGGTCGCCGATTCCCCGGCCCCGGCGGAGACCTCCGACGCCGTGCGAATGGGGCTCGCGGAGAGTGCGGCACTCGCGGCGAGCGATGCCTCGCAGGTGGCGGCCTCGCTGCTGGAGCACGCGCTGGCGCCGATCGGCGCGGCCGCGGTCGTGGTCTGGTCCGCGGGCGGCGACTCGTCGCTCACTCTCGCCGGGTCGGCCGGCATCACCGGCGAGGAAGCGGCCCGGTGGCGCTACGTGCCGCCCGGCGTCGCGATCCCGGCGCAGCAGGCGCTGGCGCGGCGCGAGGCCGTGTGGATCGAGGACCTGAGCACCTCGGGGATGTCGTCGGCGGGGCACCGTGACCTGGCCGGGCGCGCCGCGATCCCCGCGCTGCTCGGCGGCCGGGTGGTCGGAGTGCTGGAGGTGTGCTGGCCGGGGCCGCTCACCGCGAAACCGAAGCTCGAGCCGTTCGCCGACCTGGTCGCGCACACGCTGGACGCCGCCACCGGGCCGGAACCGGCGGCCACCGC
Source organism: Amycolatopsis sp. (assembly GCA_035547575.1). Lineage (GTDB taxonomy): Bacteria > Actinomycetota > Actinomycetes > Mycobacteriales > Pseudonocardiaceae > Amycolatopsis_E. The sequence continues at coordinate 2,729 of DASZUO010000286.1, forward strand.
GGATCTCGTCGCGGTGACCGACGCGCTGCTCAACCCGGCCCTCGTGCTGCGGCACGACCCGCACGCCGGGGACTTCCGCATCCGGCACGTCAACCGGGTCTTCGCCGATCTCGCCGGCGTCTCGCCGGACGGCCTGACCGGAGCCGGCCTGCTCGAGGTCTACCCGCTGCTGGCCGGCGCGGACCGGCTGTACGACGCCATCGAGCGGGTCCACGCCACCGGCGAGCCGTTCCTCGCCCACCGCATGACGCTGCCGTCGTTGTCGGCCGACGCGCTGGTCGTGGCGGACGTCAGTGTCAGCAGGCACGGCGAGGACCTGTTGCTGGTGCTCCGCGCGGAGGACGATGCCGCGCGGCTGGCGGGGCTGCTGCAGGAAGCGCAGCGGCTGGCACGGGTCGGCGGGTTCGAGGAGAACGTCACGACCGGGGACATCACGTGGAGCGGCACCACGTTCGGGTTGTGCGGGCTGAAACCCGGCGACGAGCCGATCCCGCTGGCCCGTCTGCCCGAGCACGCCGACACCGGCGATGTGCCGGCGATCGACGGGTTTCTGCGCACCGTGCTCGACCGCCGCCTGCCGGCGTCCGTGACGTTCCGGATGCCGCGCCCCGACGGCGTCACCCGCCACCTCAGGCTCGTCGCCGAGCCGGTGCGCGACTCCACCGGCGAGGTACTGCGCACGGTCCGCGGCGCGTACCAGGACATCTCGGCGCAGCACTGGACGGAGGTCGCACTGTCCGCGACGCGGGACCAGCTCAGCCAGACCGAAGAACGGGCGGAGGAGCGGAACCGGCTGGCGCTGGACCTGCAGACCGCGATTCTGCCCGCCGCGGGGCCCGTCATCGACACGACCGGGCTGCGGATCGCGGCGCGCTACCGGCCCGCCGAGCAGGAACATCTCGTCGGCGGCGACTGGTATGACGCGGTCACCCTGCCGTCGAAGCAGATCCTGCTCTCTGTCGGCGACATCGCGGGCCACGGCATCCAGGCCGCCACCGGCATGGTCGTGCTGCGCAACGCGTTGCGCGGTCTGGCCGCCACCGGCGCGGCGCCGGCGCAGTTGCTGTCGTGGCTCAACCTCGTCGCGTATCACCTGACCGACCGGATCTGCGGCACCGTGGTGTGCGCCCTCTACGACCCGGCGACGCGGTTGCTGCGCTGGGCCCGCGCCGGGCACCCGCCGCCCCTGCTCGTGCGCGACGGCGGTGCGCGCAGCCTGCCGATGCTCACCGGCGTGCTGCTGGGCGCGTTCGAGCGGACCGACTATCAGGAGGGCGAGGTGGAACTCGGCCCCGGCGACCGGCTGCTGCTCTACACCGACGGTCTGGTCGAACGCAAGGACCGCCCGCTCGACGACTGCATCCAGGACCTGCTCACGGTCGCCGCCGGCTCGGCGGCGCCGCTGGAGGACTGGGTCGACCACGTGCTGGGACACAGCGCCGCGACCACCGTCGACGACACGTGTGTCGTCGCGGTCGACGTCACATGAGCCGGGCCTTGCCCTGCGAGGCGTTCGGGCCGCTGCGAGAATGTCGATCATGAGCGGGCAGTACCGCGGACAATCGGACGACGCAAAGGGTTCTGTGGTGGACGACGTTTTCACGTTGGCGTGGGACCGGCCCGATCCAGGTGCTCTCGTCGTGCGGGTCTCCGGTGCGGTCGATGCGGCGTCGGCCAGGCGGATGCGGGAAGGAATCGCGGCGGCGCGGGACGCGGGGGAGACCGCGGCCGGCCGGGTGGTCATCGACCTGAGTGAGGTGTCGTTCCTCGACTCCGCCGGCCTCGCGATGCTCGTCGAGACGGCGAGCCGCTGCCACCAGGCCGGGCAGGCGTTCGTGCTGGTGGCGCAGGGGAGCGCGGTCCTGCGGCCGTTGCAGCTCACCGGCCTGGACAAGATCCTCACGATCACGGGTTCGGTGACGTCGGCGCTGGAGACGCAGGCCGCGGGCGCACGGGACTGACTTCCGCGTTTGCACACCGGGTGGCCGGATCCGTAGCGTCGGAGGAAGCCGCAGTCGATGAGACGGGAGCGGCCATGTCCCACCACGACAACACACCGCGGCACCGGCTGCCGCCCGGTCCGGAGGCGGAACTGTCCGTCACCGTGACCCATCACCACGCCGGCATCACCCAGGTTTTCATCGTCGGCGAGATCGACCTCGCGACGGTACGCGAGTGGCGCGACACCTTGGGCGGGCAGCCGGAGCAGGACGTGACGGCGCTGATCGTCGACCTGTCCCGTGTCTCGTTCTGCTCGGTGCGCGGCATGCGCCTGCTGTGCGGGCTGCAGGACCGCGCCGGCCAGGCCGGTGTCCCGGTCGAGGTCGTGGACGGCGGCCATGCCGTACGCCGCTGCATGTGTGCGTGCGGCGTGCGCGACCTGTTCTCCGTGCACCGCGACCACACCACGGCTCTCGCCGCGCTCGGGGCGGGCGGCGTGCCGCGCCGCTAGGCCGGATGGGCGCCGAAGGTGGCCTTGGGTGCCGCATAGGCGCCTAAGGCCACCTTCGGCCCCCGCGCCGCAGGGTGGATCTGGAATGGTGCCGACATGAGTGACGAGCTCGTTCCGCCGATGGGCGGCCGGGGTGTTGCGGGGCCTGGACGAGGAACACGTGCATGCGGTGCGGCTGGTGCTCACCGAACTGGTGACCAATGCCTACGAGCACGGCGGCGGCGCGGACACGGTACGACTGTGCTGGACCCACGACCCCTGTCGCGTCACGATCGAGGTCGACGACAGATCCGAGCGGCTACCGGTCGCCAGGGTGGCCGCGCCGGACGCGCGTGACGGGCGGGGGCTGCACATGGTCCGCCAGTTGTCGCGCACCTGGGGCGCACTGGAACGGGCCAGCCGCGGGAAGACCGTCCATGCCTCGATCGACTGTGCCGCCTATCCGTGGAACCCTTGCGTACTCCCGCGTGAGAACGAGCGCGTGCCCGGATAGCCTGCGGGGTATGCGGTCGCGCGAGCACGAGTTCAACGAGCTGGCCGGGAGCCTGACGTACTCGATGTTCATCGTCACCGCCGCGGCAGGCGAACGCCGGGGTGGGTGCCTGGTCGGGTTCGCGGCCCAGTGCAGCATCTCGCCGTCGCGGTTCATGGTCTGGCTGTCGAAGCAGAACTACACCTACGGCGTCGCCCGCGAGACCTCCGTGCTGGGCGTGCACGCGCTTACCCGCGACACGTTCGAACTGGCGCGCCTTTTCGGCACGGAAACCGGGCACGACACCGACAAGTTCGCGCGGTGCGCGTGGCATCCGGACCAGCACGGGCTACCCCTGCTGGAGGATTGCGGCACGCGGTTCGCGGGCGAAGTGCTCGCCGCGCACGATACCGGCGACCACGTCGGTTTCCTGCTGCGCCCGCTCACCGTGTCCCTTGACCAGCGCCGGCGCCCCCGGCTGACGATCGACGACGTGAAAGATCTGACGCCCGGTCACGAGGCCTGACGCGCCGTGACATGCACGTGCACTCGGCGCGTGCATTTACGCGTGCACAATCGGGTGGTACCTTGCGACGTGCAAGATGCACGTGCAGCGCGGCGGGTTCGTCCCCGCGGCCCCGAGGAGACCGGAGGGCGGTCGGTTCGATGTCTTCCCCAGAGCCTTCGGCAGCGGAGGTACGGCTGCTCGGCCTGATCGACCGAGGCTACCGGTTCCTGCACCCGTGCGACGAAGAGGGCGCCGTGGTCGCTGTGGTGGGCGTGCGCGCGCACCACGCCGTGGTCGATGTGGTGCGCCTCGACGGCGAGGACGACGTGACCGCGGTCCGTGTCCCCGCCGACGAGCCGGACGTGTTCGCACCGGGCAAGGTCCTCTGGCGCTCCCACGGCGACGCCTGCGAGGTCCTCGACGAGTTGCTCGCCCTGCCCGACATCGCCCCCGCCCGGCTGGCCATCTAGCCGGCGCCTGGCGAGAACCTCAGGCGGCGATCCCGTCGAGTTCGGCGAGTTCGTCCTCGGGCAGTGTCAGTCCCGCGCCCGTGACGTTCTCGCGCAGGTGCGCCACCGACGACGTGCCCGGGATCAGCAGGATGTTCGGCGAACGGTGCAGCAGCCACGCCAGCGCGACCGAGAGCGGGCTCGCACACAGCCGTGTGGCGACCGCGTTGAGCTGATCCGACTGCAGCGGAGAGAAGCCGCCGAGCGGGAAGTAGGGCACGTAGGCGATGCCCTCTCCGGCGAGCGAGTCGACCAGGTCGTCGTCGGCGCGGTGCGCGATGTTGTAGAAATTCTGCACGCACACCACGGGCGCGATGGCCCGAGCCTCGGCGAGCTGCTCGGCGTTCACGGTGCTCAGCCCGAGATGCTTGATCAGGCCCTGGTCCCGCAACTCCGCCAGCACACCGAACGGCTCGGCGATGGACCCGGGTTCGGGCTCGTCGAACCCGCCGACGCGTAGGTTGACGACGTCCAGCGCGTCCAGGCCGAGGTGCTCGAGGTTGTCGTGCACCGCCTGGCGCAGCTGGTCGGGCGCTACCGCGTGGGGCCAGTTGCCCTCGGCGTCGCGGAGCGCGCCCACCTTCGTCACGATGGTCAGCTCCTCGGGATAGGGGTGCAGCGCCTCCCTGATGATCTCGTTGGTGACGTACGGGCCGTAGAAGTCCGCGGTGTCGATGTGTGTGATCCCCAGCTCCACGGCCTCGCGCAGCACGGCGATCGCGGCATCGCGGTCTGCCGGCGGGCCGAACACGTGCGGTCCGGCAAGCTGCATGGCGCCGTACCCCATCCGCGTAACCGTGAGGTTCTCGGTCAGGGCGAACGTGCCGCCCGGGAGCTCTGTCATCGGCAGTCCTTTCGGTATCTCTAAGCGTTCCACGATGCATGTGAGCGTGCGGCACTCGCAGCGCCCCGTCGATCCTGGGAGTGTCAGGGACAGGCAGCGACGCGGACGCGCGGCTAGCGTGAGGGGCGTGAGCGAGACCAACCTGCTCGGTGACTTCCTGCGCGCCCGCCGCGAGCTCGTCCGGCCGGAGACGGCCGGGCTGCCGGTGAGCGGGCTGCGCCGGGTCGCGGGGTTGCGCCGGGAAGAGGTCGCGCTGCTCGCGGGCATCAGCTCCGACTACTACCTCCGGCTGGAGCAGGGCCGCGACCGCAACCCCTCGGCACAGGTCCTCGAGGCGCTGGCCCGTGTGCTGCACCTCGACGAGGCGGCCACCGACTACCTGCTGAGCCTCGCGGTGCCCCGGCCGCGGCGACGGCGGCGGCCGAAGCGCGAGGTCGTGCCGGCCGGAATCCGGCAGCTGCTGGACGTCGTCGCGTTGCCCGCGTTCGTGGAGGGCCGGTACTTCGACGTGCTGGCCGCGAACGGACTGGCCCGAGCGCTCTCGCCGAACCTGTGCGAGGGGCGGAACCGGCTGCGGTCGCTGTTCCTCGACGCGGGCGAGCGTGACCTCTACCCGGACTGGGAACAGGCGACGGCCGGCCTCGTCGCCGGCTTCCGCGAGTCCGTCGGCACCACCACCGACGATCCGCGCTGCGTCCAGCTCGTCGGCGAGCTTTCCCTGTCCAGCGAACGATTCCGGCAACTGTGGGCGCGGCACGATGTGAAGCCACGCGAAGGCATGCCCGCTGTGATCAACCACCCGCAGGTCGGTGAGCTCACGGTCATCCGCGAGAAGCTGGCGATCGGTGGGACCGACGGGCAGCTTCTCGTGATGTACCACGCGACGCCCGGCACGAGCAGCGCCGAGAAGCTCGCGCTGCTCGCGTCGCTGGCCGCGTCGGGCGCCCGGAGCGAGGCGCCCGCCGGCGAGGACGCGCGTTCGTAGCCCAGCGGTTCGGCCTTATGGCGCAACGGAAGCCGGGCGCCCGGCCGATCCGTCCAATGTCCACAACAGACAGAGTTGCCGTCGGCTCCGGTGAATCCTTGACATGGTGACCGGACGTCTCTAATGTCCCCGCTTGCGCTGCGGTGACCGCGCAGCCTCGCCCGGTGCCGGGGGCACTTTAGCCGGCACCTCGATCGGACCGAGCCGCGGATTCCAGGTGTCGTCCCGTTCGTGGCCGGCCGGGAAGAGTGTGACCATGTGGGGAAGAACCGCCGGCCGCGTGCGACGAGGCCGGGCCGGCCAGGTACTGATTCGGGCGGCGTGTGCGACCGTCGTCGCCGCGGGAGCGATCGTCGCGCTGCCCGCGATGTCATCGGCGGCGCCGGACGCGCCGCCGGTCGTCCAGACGGACAAGGGAAAGGTACGCGGCGCCGATGTGGAGACGCGCCGTGTTTTCCAGGGCGTTCCCTTCGCGGCGCCGCCGGTGGGTCCGTTGCGGTGGCGGGCGCCGCAGCCGGCGGCCGCGTGGCAGGGGGTCCGCGACGCGACCGCGCCCGGTAGCCCGTGCCCGCAGACCGCGGGCGGGCTCGGCGCCGAGCCCAGCACGAACGAGGACTGCCTGTACCTCAACATCACGACACCGAAGTCGTTCAGCGGGAAGCTGCCGGTGATGGTGTTCATCCACGGTGGGGCCTTCGTCAGCGGGTCGGGTGCGACCTACGACCCGGCGCCACTGGTCGACCAGGGCAAGGTCGCGGTCGTGACGCTCAACTACCGGCTCGGCGTGTTCGGCTGGCTCGGCCTGCCGCAGCTGTCCGCCGAGGGCGGCGCGGCGAAGTCCGGTCTGTACGGCCTGGAGGACCAGCAAGCAGCCCTGCGGTGGGTGCGCCAGAACATCGCGGCCTTCGGTGGCGATTCGCGCAACGTCACCATGTTCGGCGAGTCCGCCGGTGCGGCCACCTCGTGCATGAACCTGGTCTCGCCGACCGCGCAGGGGCTCTTCGACCGGGTCGCCGCGGAGAGCGGGTGCAACCTCATGACCACGTCGCTGGCCGACGGGGAAGCTCAGGGCACCGCGTTCGCGGGCCAGGTCGGGTGCACGTCCGGGGACGTGGTGGCGTGCCTGCGTGGCAAGTCCGCGGCCGATCTGCTGAACGCGTCGCCGTCCGCCCTCGGCGCGGGATTCACCCCGTTGTACGGGGGCGAAGCCTTGCCGGACAAGGTATCCACGTTGCTCGCCCGCGGCTCGTTCGCCAAGGTCCCGCTGTTGCAGGGCACCAACCACGACGAGGGCGGGGTCTTCGTCGGGACGGGAACGTTCGGACAGGTCACCGCCGACACCTACCCGCAGATCGTGCGCGGCCTGTGGGGTGACGCGGCCGACGCCGTCCTCGCCGAGTATCCCACCGGCTCCTACCCCTCGCCGGCACTGGCACTGGCGACCGCCATCGGCGACGCGGAGTTCTCCTGCCCGGCACTGCAAGCCAGCCGCCTCGCCGCGCCCCGCACGAGGGCACCGGTGTTCGAGTACGAGTTCAACGACGCGGCCGCGCCATCCCTGCTACCGCCGGTGAAAGGGTTCCCGTACGGCGTGTCGCACGGGTTCGAGCTGCCGTACCTGTTCGACCTGGGGATCCCGCTGGACGCCACCCAGCAGGCCTCCGCGGCGCAGCTGATCCGCTACTGGACCCGGTTTGCCGCGACGGGTGATCCCAACGGTGCCGGGACACCGGCCTGGCCCGCGTTCGGGCCGCGGAAAAAGATCCAGTCCATCGAGACCGCCACCGCGCACCCGATCACGGCGGACGGCTTCGGTTCCGATCACCACTGCGGTTTCTGGGAGCCGATCATCGGCTGACGCCGATGCGGGGACTCGTGGCATCCGGCGGCGCGGCCTTC
>DASZUO010000287.1:0-38181 GCA_035547575.1 Amycolatopsis sp.
CGAGATCGACCTGAGCGCCGCGGCGGGCACACCGTGGGGCATGGCCGGCCAGGACGTCGTCGAGCCGATCCTGCTCGCCCGCGCCGAGCGATCCGGCGCGGACGTGCGGTTCTCCACCAAGCTGACGTCCTTCGAGCAGGACGCGGACGGGGTCGCGGCGGTGCTCGCCCCTACGGACGGCCCGCAATACCGGGTGCGGGCGCGCTACCTCGTCGCCGCGGACGGCGGGCGCAGCGGCATCCGGGAGCGGCTCGGCATCGAGTGCGACGGGCTGGGCGCGATCGGCAAGTCGATCGGCGTGGTCTTCGACGCCGACCTCGGCGACCACCTGAACCCCGACGTCACCGACCTGTACTACCTGCAGAACCCGGAGTTCACGGGAGCGCTGGTGAACACCGACGTGCCGGGCCGGTATGTGTTCGGCACCGACTGCGGCCCCGGCGAGACCGTCGAGAACTTCGCGCCCGAACGGCTGACGACGCTGATCCGGCTCGCGACCGACCTGCCAGGGCTGGAGCCGGAGATCCGCTGGGTCGGCGCGTGGGAGATGGCCGCGCGGGTGGCCCGCTCGTTCCGCTCCGGCCGGGTGTTCCTCGTCGGCGACGCCGCGAAGGTCACCCCGCCCACCGGCGGCATGGGCGGCAACACCGCGGTCGGCGACGGGCACGACGTGGCATGGAAACTCGCCGCCGTCGTGCGTGGCGAGGCCGGTCCGGGCCTGCTCGACACCTACCAGGCCGAACGCAAGCCGATCGCCGAGATGGTCGTGACCACGTCGCTGCACAACGCGAAGCAGCGCATGATGCCGCACCTGGACCTGACCGGCGTCGGCGAACCGGTGGACCCGCTGGAGATCGCGCTCGGTTTCCGGTACCGCTCCACGGCCGTGCTCGCCGAGGACGACGACTCGCGGCCCACCGAGAACCCGAACGAGCCGAGCGGGCGGCCCGGTTTCCGCGCGCCCCACGCGCCGATCGTCACCGACGGCGTTACCCGGTCCACTGTGGACCTGCTAGGGCACGGCTGGGTGCTGCTGTCCACCGGACCCGGGTGGCGCCAGGCGGCGGCCGACGTCGCGGCGGACACCGGGATCCCGCTCACGTGTCACATCGCCGGCGAGGATTTCGCGGATGCGCAGGGGCTTTTCGCCGCCCGCTACGGTCTGGGCAGCGGCCGCGCGAGCCTCGTCCGTCCGGATGGGATCGTCGCCTGGCGTGGCGAGACCGCGGACATGCCCGGCACGCTGTGGGAAGTGCTCGCGAGGGTGTTGCATCGCTGACGGCCGTATGCTGCGCACGTGGTTTCCGTGCGCAGCCTCGTCGACCGGGTCGGGCCGACGCTGCTGCACGTGGTGTCGATGCCCGAGGGCGCGCCGGCGGTCGCCGACGTCGTGATCGCCGAATCCGGGACCGGCACGCACATCGCGGCCGGCGATCTCGTGCTCGGCGTGGCCACGGCGGACGCCGGGCAAGCCGTGGCGCTCGTGCGGCACAGCGCCGAACACGAGGCCGCGGCCGTGCTGCTGAAACCACCACTCACGGGCAAGCCCGCGGTGCGGCGGGCCGCGAAGTCCGCCGGCGTCGCTCTCGTCGAGGTACGCCCGGCGGCCGCGTGGGCGCAGCTCGTGTGGCTCCTGCGCACCGTGCTCGACGCGGCGGACGACGCTCTCGAGGACGGTGGATCGGGCGACCTGTTCCGGCTCGCGGACGCGGTCGCGTCGGTGGTCGACGCGCCGGTCACGATCGAGGACACGAACTCGCGCGTGCTCGCGTACTCGGCGCGGCAGGACCTCACCGACCCGGCACGCGTGTCGACGATCATGGGCCGCCGGATCCCCGACGACGTGCTCGCCCGGTTCCGCTCGCGCGGCGTGTTCCGTGAGCTCTCGCGGGGACGGCAGACGATTTTCGTTCCCGCGCAACGGGATGGCACCCTGCCACGGCTGATCGTGCCGATCCGGATGGGCGGGGAACTGCTCGGCTCGATGTGGGCGGTCGTCACGGGTCCGGTGTCGGACGAGCGGGCCGCCGCTTTCGCCGACACGGCGCCGGTGGTCGCGCTTCACCTGCTGCGGCGGCGCGCGCACGCCGACGCTCGCCGTCGGGCGTCGGCGGAAGTGCTGCGCGCGGTGCTGGAAGGGAAAGCCGGGCCGCGCAGGGCGATCGCGGAGCTGGAACTGACCGAGGAGCCGCACCGCGTGGTGGCCATCGACGCGCCGGACTCGGAAGGGTTGCGGCTGGCGTTGCTGGAGCGGATCTCGCACGGCATCGGGCGGCGCCCGGTCGCGGCGGAGCTCGGCGGGCAGTTGTACGCCGTCGTCCCAGAGGGCGGTTCCTGGGCCACGTTGCGCGCGGCCCTCGCCGACGACAAGGGCCACCCGCAGGTCGCCGCAGGCGCGCCGGTCGACATCGCCGACCTGGCGCTGTCGCGGGCGCAGGCCGACGAGACGCTCGGCCTGCTGCGCGCCGGCCTGCTGCCGGGGCACGTCGGCAGCTTCGACGACGTGTGGACCGCGCTGGTGCTGCACCGCGCGGCGACCGCGGCCGGTCCGGCGCGGGTCACGGAACTGGGGCCGCTGGCGGCGTTGCGCTCCCACGATCAGACGAACCGCACCGGATACGTCGACACGTTGTACGAGTGGCTGCGTTTTCCCGGCGACCCGCGGGCGGCGGCCAAGGCGCTCCGAATCCATCCGAACACCTTCCGCTACCGGATGCGGCGTCTGCTTGAACTCGTGCCGCTCGACCTCGACGATCCGGACGTGCGGTTGGCGCTGGTCACACAGCTGGTGGCGCTGCGCTGGTCCTGAACGCGGTTAGCATTGCCGAGTGTACGAGGGTTCGGTGGCCGAGCTGCATCGCTGGCCGGTGAAGTCGCTGCGCGGCGAACAGGTCGACGCGGCACGGTTCGATGATCGTGGAATGGCGGGCGACCGCGCCTACGCGCTGATCGACCAGCGCGAGCGGCGGCGGGGCAGCGTGCTGACCGTGCGCCAGAACCAGCAGATGCTGTCCTGGGGCAGTGCCTACGGCAGCACGGTCGTGGACGCGGCCGCGCCGCCGGTTCTGCGCGGCCCCGACGGCACGCGCTGGTCGTGGACCGACCCGGACCTGCCCGGCGCGCTCACCGAGTCGTTCGGGCTGCCGCTCGAACTGCGTACGGCGGACGGCCAGCAGGACCGCGGCCCAACGGTGCTGGTGACGATCGAGGCGTCACGCGCGTCGCTGGAGCAGGAGCTGGGCGCCCCGGTGGAGCTGGACCGCTTTCGCACCAACGTGCACCTGACGCTCGACGCACCCGCCTTCGCCGAGGAGGACTGGGGCACGGGCACGACGCTCACGATCGGCGAGGTGGAACTCTCCGTCGTCGGCGATCGCACCGGCCCGTGCATCCGCTGCGCGGTGCCGAGCTGGGATCCCCACGGCCGCGAACGCTGGCCGAAGATACAGAAGTGGCTGATCGAACAGCACGAGAACAAGTTCGGCGTGATCATGCGCGTGACGCGCGCAGGTGTGGCCCGCCTCGGCGATCCGGCGTGGGTTCAGCTTGGTGGCAACTGAAGTCCGGAGCCGCTCGGGCAACCGCGACTCGCCACGCGCGCCGCGAGGAAGCTGTGGACGTCGGCCATCACACGACCAGCAGCGTCTTGCCGATCGTGGCGCGGGACTCGATCGCGCGATGCGCGTCTGCTGCCTGCTCAAGGGGAAACCGTTGCCCGATAACGGGTTTCACCCATCCCACGGCGGCTTCTTCGAGCACCCTCTCGGTGCACGCGCGTAGCTCCTCAGGTGTGCCGAGCGGGCCGCGTCGCAGGGTCACGCCGCGTGCGGCCGCGTCCTTTTCGGACACCGGGGTCCACGCGCCGCTCGCCAGGCCGTAGCTGAACATCCGGCCGCCGCGCTCCAGCAGCGAGCTGGCCGTCGCGCCGATTTCCCCGCCCACGCCGTCGAAAACGACGTCCACTCCACCGGCGGCGTCCTGCACTCGGCCGGCCCAGTCGGGCGACGAGTAGTCGATCGCGTGCTCCGCGCCGAGGTCGGCCGCAAGCTCGGCCTTCCGCGCGCCGCCCGCGACCGCGATCACGCGCGCGCCGGCGTTGCGCGCAAGCTGCACGAGCAGGCTCCCGACACCGCCCGCCGCCGCTTCGACAAGCACGCGGTCGCCCTCGCGCACCCGCGCGGCGCGGATCAGTGCGGTCGCCGTGCGCCCGTCGGCCAGCAGCGCGACGGCCTCGTCCAGCCCGAGCGCGTCGGGCACGTCGAACGGGGCGGCCGCGTGCACGGCCACCCGCTCGGCGTATCCGCCGGAGCCGCGCAGGCCGGTCACGACCCGTCGCCCGACCAGATCACCGTCGACCCCCTCCCCAATGCCGAGCACCACTCCGCCGACCCCGTTGCCCGGGATCACCGGCAACCGGGGCTGGTACGGGCCCGGCCCGCCGGCGCGCATCTGCGTCTCGACGAACGTGATGTTGGCGTAGGTCACGGCGATGAGCACCTCGCCGGGACCGACGACCGGATCGGGAGCCTCCCCGGCCAGCAGCACGTCGGGCCCGCCGAACTCCTTGAACCACACGGCTCTCATGCCGGACAGCCTGGTACCTCCAGTTAGGTTGAAGTCAACAGCTCTGTCGCGCGAGAACGAGGCGAACGCGGGAGGATTGTCGTGGGCGCACGATGACACCGCCATCCGGGTGGTTCACAGTGGTCCTGAGCACGCCGCTACAGCGAGCAGGAGGAAGCCGTGCGTATCGCCGTCCCCCGCGAGATCAAGCAGCACGAGTACCGGGTGGCGTTGACTCCCGCGGGCGTGCATGAGTTGACTCAGCGCGGCCACGAGGTGTTCATCGAGACCCACGCGGGCGTCGGTTCGGCCATCAGCGACGACGAGTACATCTCGGCAGGCGCGAAGATCCTCGCCACGGCGGAGGACGTCTGGGCCGAGGGCGAGCTGGTGCTGAAGGTCAAGGAGCCGATCGCCGAGGAATACCCGCGCCTGCGGGCAGACCAGGTGCTGTTCACCTACCTGCACCTCGCGGCCAACCGCGCCCTCACCGAAGCCCTGCTCAGGGCAGGCACCACCGCGATCGCCTACGAAACGGTCCAAACCAGCACCGGCGCCCTTCCATTGCTGGCCCCCATGTCGGAGGTCGCCGGCCGCCTGGCGCCCCAGGTGGGCGCCTACGCGCTGATGAAGCCGTCGGGCGGGCGTGGCGTCCTGCCCGGCGGCATCCCCGGCGTCCACCCGGCGCGGGTGGCTGTCATAGGCGGTGGCGTAGCCGGACTCAACGCCGCCCGAGTGGCCATGGGCTTGGGGGCGGCGGTGGAGATCCTGGATACGAACGTGGACCGCTTGCGCCAGATCGATCAGGACTACCACGGCCAAATCCGCACGGTGACCTCGAACGCCTACACGATCGAACACGCCGTGAAGGAGGCCGACCTGGTGATCGGCGCAGTGCTGATTCCGGGCGCGAAAGCGCCGAAGCTGATCAGCACGGACTTGGTGAGCCGGATGCACCCGGGCAGCGTCCTGGTGGACATCGCGATCGACCAAGGCGGCTGCTTCGCCGATTCACGACCAACCACCCACGACAACCCCACCTACAAAGTCCACGACACGGTCTTCTACTGCGTCACGAACATGCCAGGCGCCGTCCCGAGAACAAGCACCTACGGCCTGACCAACGTAACCAGCCCCTATGTGACCCAACTGGCCGACAAAGGCTGGCAGCAAGCCTTGAACGACAACCAAGCGCTGGCCAAGGGCCTGAACACCCACGCCGGAACCCTAACCAACGAACCAGTAGCCAAAGCCCACAACCTCCCCCACACCCCCCGAACCACCCCATAAACCCAGACCCCCCAACGAGAACCAAGAGCCCCAAGGCCCCCACCGCAATAGGAAACCCGAGCCACCCACCGCACCCAACACCCCCAACCGCACCCACGACGATGGGGAACCCGAGCCACCCACCGGACCCACCGCATCCACGACGATGGGGAACCCGAGGCCACCCAACCATCCACCACGATCACGATGGGGAACCCGAGGCCACCAACCCGCCCACCGCGATGGGGGTCCGGGGTCTCCCCGGGCGGGGTTTGGGGGTCGCACCCCCAAAAAGGATGCGAAGTCGAGCCAAGAGGGCAGCTGCCAAAGCAGCAAACAGGGGCGGCCCGCTCGACCAGCCTGGGGGTCACTGGGAGCGGGCCGCCACTACAAGCTTAAGTGGTAACTCTGGAGTTCGCCGCATGGGGTTGGGCTTTTCCCGGAAATACTTCTTCACGCATCGTGCACGTCAGCGGTGACTTAGTCACGATGAGTGACGTTCCGCCCGTTGGTCACGGCGTGGCCGCGGATAGGGCAGGATGTCCGCTGCGCAGATCATTGACCCAATCGCCGGATCCAGAGGGGGACCCATGCAGAACGACGGCAGCGGCCGCATTCTCGTGCAGAACCTCAGTAAGACGTTCGGCCCCGTCGCTGCCGTCCAGAACTTGAGTTTCGCCGTGGAGCCTGGCTCGGTGACAGGGTTTCTGGGGCCGAACGGCGCGGGCAAGACGACCACGTTGCGCATGCTGCTCGGCCTGGTGACGCCGACGGCGGGCACCGCGACGATCAGCGGCCTTCCTTACCACCACCTCGGCAGCCCCGCCCGCATCGTGGGTGCCGTGCTGGAGAACGAGGGCTTCCATCCGAAGCGCACCGCGCGCAACCACCTGCGCGTGTACGCGTCGGCGATCGGCGTGCCGGACCAGCGTGCCGACGAGGTGCTCGGTCTGGTGGGCTTGTCCGGCGCGGCCAACCGGAAGCCGGGCGAGTTCTCGCTGGGCATGCGGCAGCGGCTGGCGCTCGCGACCGCGCTGCTCGGCAACCCGCAGGTGCTGGTGCTCGACGAGCCCGCGAACGGCCTGGACCCCGAAGGCATCTTGTGGCTGCGCAACTTTCTGCGCGCCTACGCGCGTGAGGGACGCACCGTGCTCGTGTCGAGTCACCTGCTGTCGGAGGTCGAGCAGACGATCGACCAGGTCGTCATCATCAGTCACGGCATGACGCGCTACTACGGCTCGCTGGATCAGCTGCGCGCGAGCCAGCAGACTCGCGTCCTTATCCAGGCCGCCGACCCGAATGCCCTGGTCAAGGCGCTGCAGGAGGGCGGTTACACGCAGGTCGAGCCGACCCCGGACGGCCGGGTCGCGGTGCTCGGCGCGACGCGCCAGCAGATCGGCGACCTGGTCGCGAAGTCCGGGCTCGCGGTCTACGGCATGGAGGAGGACCGTGCCGACCTGGAGAGGCTGTTCTTCCAGCTGACCAACGGCGCCTACACGGGCGCGCCGCAGTACGTGCAGCAGCAGCCTCCGTCGCCGCCGGGTGGCTGGGGTCCGCCGCCGCCCGGGTACGGCCCGCCGCAACAGCAGTACCAGGTTCCCCCGGGCTACCAGCAACCCGGGCCGCAGCAGGGTTGGGGAGGCCAGCGCTGATGGGCAAGTTGATCACGGCGGAGTTCCGCAAGACGCTGACCACCAAGAGCTGGTGGGGACTGATGATCCCGGCCGTCATCTTCGCGTTCGGGTTCGCGCTGGGCTGGGGCGCGTTCGCGAACGAGGTCGGCGACGTGCTGGACAGCGACCAGACGCAGCGGATCGCGGACGCTCTGGGCATTTCGACCGGCAACCTGCCGATGGGCCTGCTCGCGATCGGGCACGGCATCAACATCGGGCTGACGTTCCCGGTCATCTTCGGTGTGTTCGCACTGGCAGGCGAGTACAGCAAGAAGACGATCACCACGACGTTCCTGACCGCACCGAACCGCGTGTCCGTGCTCAGCGCGAAGATGGTCACCTACACGATCTGGGGCGCGGTTTACGGCCTCGTCGTCGCGGGCGCCGCGAGCCTGGGCATCGCCTGCACGGTCGACAGCGAGCGCCTGCCGACGTCCGGTCAGTGGCTGGCCGTCGTCGGCGCAGCCGTGCTGGCAGGCATCTTGGCCACCCTGTTCGGCATCGGCGTCGGCGCCGTGTGGAACAGCGTCGTCGGCAGCGTCATCACGTTGACGATCTACCTGCTCGTCGTGGAGAACGTGCTGGTGCTGCTGTTCTACGGCCTCTGGCGGATCGACTGGCTCGGCGGCATCCTGCCCAACGGCACGATGAACGGCATCGTGGGCGCGATCGGGGCACAGGCGTTCGGCGCGGCCGGGGTGAAGGTGCCTGGTCTGGACGACGAGGCGAAATGGACGCTGCAATACGTCGCGGGCGCACCGGGCGCGTTCTCGTGGTGGGCGTCGGCGCTGATCTTCCTGGCGTGGACGGCGGTCTTCTTCGTCGGCGGCTGGGCCTCCAACCAGCGCCGCGACATCACCTGACAAGGATCACGGCGGAGCGTCGGACGCCCGGCATAGCCTGGAGTACGTGACGACTGCTCCCACTACCTCGGAACAACCGCATACCGGCTGGATACGCAGACTGGGTGCCGCGGCCTGGCGGCACCCAGTCCTCGTTGTGCTGTCGTTGAGCGCGGCGGTGCTCAGCGTGGGCCTGCAGGCGGTCAGCCCGCTGCTCGCGCGCTCTGCCGTCGACGACGCGGTCGCGGGCACCACGCAGCGGCTGGCGCTGCTCGCGGGTGGGCTGGTGGCGGTGCAGGTGCTGATGTTCGGCACCGCGTTCCTGCGGCGGTACGTCGGCGGCCGGCTCGCGCTGGACGTGCAGCACGACCTGCGCCAGGCGGTGTTCAACGCGGTCTCCCGGCTGGACGGCGGTAAGCAGGACTCGCTGCGCACGGGTCAGGTTGTGTCGCGCGCCATCACCGACCTCCAGTTGGTCGTGTCGCTGCTGATGGTGGTGCCGGTCTCCGCGGGCTCGGTGTTCTTCGCGCTGTTCTCGCTGATCGCGATGCTCTGGATGTCGCCGGGGCTGACGCTGATCGCGCTCGTCGTCGTGCCCGCGGTCGCGATCATCGCCGGCACGGCACGCAAGCGACTGTTCCCGGCGACCTGGTCGGCGCAGCAGCGCGCCGCGGACCTGGCGCAGCACGTCGAGGAGACCGTGACGGGCGTGCGGGTGGTCAAGGGCTTCGGCCAGGAGGCCCGCGAGGTCGCGCGATTGGAGAAGTCCGCGGTGCGGCTGTTCGCGGAGCGGTTGCGGGCGGCGCGGCTGTCCGCGATCCCGACCGCGACGACGTCCGCGTTGCCTGCCGCCGGTCAGGTCGCGGTGCTGGGGTTCGGCGGCATCCTCGCGCTGCGCGGCGAGGTCAGCCTCGGCACGTTCCTCGCGTTCGCCAGTTACGTGTCCGGGTTGATCGGGCCTGCCCGGATGATGTCGGCGGTGGTGGTGCAGGCGCAGTTGACCCGAGCGGGCGCGGACCGCGTGTACGAGCTGGTGGACGCCCAGTCGGAGGTGCGCGACGCTCCGGATGCCGGCCCGTTGCCGGAGGGGCCGCCGGCGATCCGGCTCGACAACGTGACGTTCGGCTACACCCGCTCCGACCCCGTGTTGAACGGGCTTTCGCTGGAGGCCAGACCGGGCGAGACGCTGGCGCTCGTCGGCACGGCGGGTTCAGGAAAGTCGACGATTTCCTTGCTGCTGCCCAGGTTCTACGACGTGCACGAGGGTTCGGTCTCGATCGGCGGGCGCGACGTTCGCGACGTGCGGCTCGCCGATCTGCGCAAGGCCATCGGCGTGGTGTTCGAGGAAGCCTTCCTGTTCTCGACGTCCATTCGCGACAACATCGCCTACGGTCGCCCCGACGCGAGTGACGAGGAGGTCATCGCGGCGGCGAAGGCCGCGGAGGCGCACGAGTTCATCACCGCCCTGCCCGCGGGCTACGACACGGAGGTCGGCGAGCGCGGGCTGACCCTTTCGGGCGGGCAGCGGCAGCGCCTCGGCCTGGCACGGGCGCTGCTCACCGATCCGCGCGTGCTGATCCTCGACGACGCGACATCCGCTGTCGACACCGTCACCGAGGCCGCGATCTACGACACCCTGCGCGCGGTCACGGCCACGCGCACCACGCTGCTCATCGCACACCGGCGCTCGACGCTCGCGCTCGCCGACCGGATCGCCGTGCTCGACGCGGGCCGGGTGGTGGACGTCGGCACCGCGGCTGAACTGGAGGCGAGGTGCCGGCTGTTCCGTGAGCTCGTCGCGGGGCCGGGCGACGACTGCGAGGAGGTGCATCACGACTGCGAGCAGCGCTCCGAAACCGGCATCACGCCTGAGCTGTGGCCGGACGAGGTCGAAGAGGCGGTTCCGGCCCAACGGGAAGCCGGTGCACAGGCGGCCGGCGGCATGGGCGGCTGGGGATCGCTGGACGTGCCGCCGACCAAGGAACTACTGGAGGGCGTGCGCAAGCTGCCGCCCGCGACGGACGTCCCTGGTGACGCCGGTGACGTGACGGCGCCGGACCCGCATTTCCGCCTCGGCCGGTTGCTGCGGCCGGTGCGGGGCCTGCTGGCTGCGGTGATCGTCCTGGTCGGGCTCGACGCGCTGGCATCGATCGCGGTGCCCGAGCTGTATCAGCAGGGCGTGGACCACGGTGTGCGCCCGGGCGTCGAGTGGGTGGTGTGGCTGACGGCGGCGATCGGGTTCGCGATCATCGCGATCGACTGGGTGGTGATCTTCTTCCAAACCCGAGTGACGGCACGCGCCGGCGAGAGCGTGCTGTACGCGTTGCGGGTCAAGAGTTACGCGCACCTGCAACGGCTCGGGCTCGACTACTACGAGCGCGAACTGTCGGGCAAGATCATGACGCGCATGACCACGGACGTCGACGCCCTTTCGACGTTCCTGCAGACCGGATTGGCGCAGGCGGTGATCAGTGCCCTGACGTTGCTCGGCATCTCGGCCGCACTGTTGTTCACCGACGTATCCCTCGCCGCGTACGCGCTTTCGGTGCTGCCGGTGCTCATCGTCGCCACGGTGATCTTCCGACGCCTCGCGTCGGCCGCGTACACCGAGGCGCGGGAACGAGTCAGCGTCGTGAACGCGGACATGCAGGAGAACGTCAGTGGCTTGCGGGTGGCGCAGGCCTACAGCCGCGAGGAGCTCTCGGCCGCACAATTCGCCTCGCGCAGCGACGCATACCGGCGTTCACGGCTGCGAGCGCAACGCTACGTCGCCACGTACTTTCCTTTCGTCACAATGCTTTCCGGTTTCGCCGAGGCAATCGTCCTGGTAGTGGGTTCAACCCGGGTGGCCAACGGAACGCTCGCGGTGGGCGTGCTGCTGGCCTTCCTGCTCTACCTGAACCTCTTCTTCTCGCCAATCCAGCAGCTGTCGTCGGTTTTCGACGGTTATCAGCAGGCGAAGGTCGGCCTCCGGCGCATCTCGGATCTCCTGCGCACCCCCACAACGGTGCCCCCTGCCGCAAATCCCGTTGCTGTGCCGGCGAAACTGTCGGGCGAGGTCACGTTCGACGCCGTCGACTTCGCCTATGCCGAGACCGACACCCTCGCACTCGCGGATGTCTCGCTGCGAGTCACGCCAGGCGAGACGGTTGCCTTGGTAGGCGCGACCGGCGCCGGCAAGTCGACCGCGGTCAAACTCGTAGCACGCTTCTACGATGCGACCGGCGGAAAGGTCAGCGTCGATGGGATGGACGTCCGAAACTACGACCTGCCCGGCCTACGCCACCGGATGGGCGTGGTACCACAAGAGGCGCATTTGTTCTCGGGCACAGTCGCCGACAACGTCCGATACGGCCGCCCCGAGGCAAGCGACGCCGAAGTGGAGGCCGCCGTACGAGCGGTCGGCGCACTCGACGGCGTTTCCGCACTGCCGGCAGGCTTCCGCCAGCAGGTGGGCGAACGCGGCCGGTCCCTGTCGGCCGGTCAACGGCAACTGGTGGCACTCGCCCGTGCGGAGCTGGTCAACCCGGACGTCCTCCTACTCGACGAGGCAACCGCGGCCCTGGACCCGTCAACCGAGTCGGCGGTGCTCCAAGCGACGGAAAACCTCGCCCGCCGTCGCACCACTTTCGTCGTCGCCCACCGCCTGGCAACGGCCGCCAGGGCAGACCGGATCGTGGTGCTGGACCACGGCCGCATCGTCGAACAGGGCCCACACGAGGAACTACTGGCGGCGAACGGCCACTACGCCCACCTGTGGAAGACAGGCAACCAAGTAGTGGAAGCGGCCCCCTGACGCCAACGGAAACACCGGCCGGCGACCGAGAATAAATGAAGCCCGGCCGGTGTCTCGCCGCATCAACGTCAGCCGACGACGGGACCTGTCATCCCTCGTCCCGGAGATGCCCGCCGACGAGGCGTCTCGTTGGCGTTTCCCGGTTTCCTCGGTGCCGGGTCCGACTTCGGCCGCCGGGACCTTCCCCCACCCCGATCCCCTGAGTGTTCTACGCCGCGGTCGGGCCGCGTCAAGACCGCTCCTTCGTCGCGCCGCTGCGCGGTGGCCTTCGGCCAGTCTGGACACGGCAGACCGCGGCGTTGTTCGGCTTGGGATCGGGGTGGGGGGAGGTGTGGGTGGTGGTCGGTCGGTGTTGGCGGGGAAGGTGTGGATCGTCGTCGGTGTCGGGGTGTGGGTGGTCGTCGGGGTCCGGGCCGGGCGTTGGGTGGCCGGTCCGACAGTGTGGATGCTCGGCGATTGGCTGGTGTGGATGGTCGGCCCTACGGCGTCGCTGGTCGCGGGTTGCCTTGCGGGGTGCAAGAATCAGCCTCTACGCCGTAGTTCCTCGGGCTCCTCGAGACCCAGCAGTTCGAGGCTCACCTTCCACAACCGACGCCCGCTCTCCGGGTCGCGCGCCCGGTGGCTGGGCGTGCCCGTCACCGGCCGGCCGAAGGTGACGAAGCGGGGCGTATAGAGCGAACCGTTGCGCACGCTGGGATCCACGGCAGCGCGCACGGTTGGTAACGCGCCCTTCGCAGCCGAGTGATTCGGGATGATGAACGGGGCAATGATCGCCACGTGGTGCATGAGGCGACTGGTGTCGGTGCGGGCCAGTTTGGTGCGGGCGACACCGGGATCCGCTGCGACAGCCAATGTTCGGTGACCACCGGCCTCGAGGCGGCGGGCCAGTTCGATCGTGAAGATTAAGTTGGCAAGCTTCGATCTCGCATAGCCAGAGTAGCGGTTGCCAACGACATTCGGGGAGTCCAGATGGAGAACACCAATCTTGTGGGCGACGCTGGTGATCGTGACAACGCGAGAATCGTTGGTAGACAACAGAAGTGGGAGCAGGCGCAGGGTGAGCGCCATGTGCCCCAAGTGATTGATGCCGAAGTGCGGCTCGTAACCATCGACAGTCGGGCGGTCGTTGACCATGGCGACACCGGCGTTGTTGATGACGAGATCGAGCCGGTCGTAGCACTCGAACATCTCGTGGGCGAACTTCGCGATGCTTGCCTGGTCGGCCAAGTCGAGCCGGACGACATGAGCTGGCAGGGAGCCGCGAGCGGACTCCGCTTTGGACACGGTGCGGCAGGCCATGACCACGCGCGCCCCATGGGCGGCGAGCATGCGCGCGGTCTGCAGGCCAAGGCCGGCGTTGGCGCCGGTCACGACCGCGACGCGACCGGTGAGATCGGGGATGTCGGCCTCGGTCCACGCGCACATCCGGCGATCGTGGCCCGGACCCATGCCGCTGCAAAGCGCCGATCAGGTGAAGATTCTGCCCCGCCTCGGAAGCCCCGTGCCAGGGGAACCTGCCTCAGCGAGTCGTGGTGACCGGCGGGCCGACGCGGAGGCTGGACTGCCGGTGACGGTCGCGGCAACCAGCGACCACCGCGGTGACCTGTGGCACGTCCGGGAGCGAGACGAACATCCCGAAGGAACACGGTCAGCTCCTCCGGGTCAACGCCCGCGGCTGTGCCATTCACGATCGTCGAACGGGTCGAGCAGCCCCGCGAACGGCTGGCAGATCGCGCCGGACGCGCTGTTGTCCGTGGTCGACCTGCCGCACCGGCCTGCCGGTTCCGCCACGCTCGTCCCGTACGGACCGCTGGTCCAGCTAGCGCCCAGACGGGCGCTGTATCGTTCAAGTGAGGAATCCCAAACTCTGTTGCAACGCAGATGCACCACTTCGATCACATCCCGAAACGCAGGGGGGTTAGCCTGGTAGGCGCATTAACCGGACAACAAGATCGAGATGGATAGAGGCGAGTCCCTGCCGTGTCCAGCAGCAGCCCTGCGTCACAGTTCGGCCCCAACGAGTGGCTCGTCGAGGAGATGTACGACCAGTTCCTCGCCGACCCCTCGTCTGTAGACGCCGCGTGGCATGACTTCTTCTCCGACTTCAAGCCGACGCAGGCGCCGGAGAACAAGCCGGACAGCACCCCCACAGCCACCCCCGCGCAGGACACCTCGTCGGCGAACGGCCAGGCCTCCCCCGCACCCACGAAGCCCGCCCCGGCCCCCGCGAAGCCGGCGGCCACCCAGCCCAAGCCCGCCGCCAAGCCGCAGCCGGCCGCAGCGAAGCCGCAGGCCCAGAGCGCTGCCGCCACGGCGAGGACGAGCGACGCCGAGACCAAGCAGTTGCGTGGCGCCGCAGCCGCGATCGCGAAGAACATGGACGCTTCGCTGAGCGTCCCCACCGCGACCAGCGTGCGCGCCGTGCCCGCCAAGCTGATGGCCGACAACCGCATCGTCATCAACAACCACCTCAAGCGCACCCGCGGCGGGAAGATCTCCTTCACCCACCTCATCGGGTACGCGATGGTGCGGGCGCTGCACGACTTCCCGAACATGAACCGGCACTACGACCTGATCGACAACAAGCCGTTCGCCGTGACGCCGGAGCACGTCAACCTCGGCCTCGCCATCGACATGAAGGGCAAGGACGGGGCGCGCACCCTCGTCGTGGCCTCCATCAAGAACACGGAGAACATGACGTTTCTCCAGTTCTGGCAGGCGTATGAGGACATCGTCAAGAAGGCGCGCAACAACAAGCTCACCGCGGACGACTTCTCCGGCACCACGATCTCGCTGACCAACCCGGGTGGCATCGGCACCAACCACTCGGTGCCGCGCCTGCAGGCCGGCCAGGGCGCGATCATCGGCGTCGGCGCGATGCAGTACCCGGCCCACTTCGAGGGCACCAGCGAGAAGACGCTGACCGACCTGGGCATCAGCAAGATCATGACGCTGACGTCCACGTACGACCACCGCATCATCCAGGGTGCCGAGTCGGGCGAGTTCCTCAAGCGCATCCACGAGTTGCTGCTCGGCGGCGACGGCTTCTACGACGACATCTTCACCTCGCTGCGCCTGCCCTACGAGCCGGTGCGCTGGGTCGAGGACATCCCCGAGGGCGACCTCGACAAGACGGCCCGGATCCTCGAACTGATCGACGCGTACCGGATGCGCGGCCACCTGATGGCCGACACCGACCCGCTGAACTACCGCCAGCGCCGCCACGACGACCTCGACATCCTGTCGCACGGCCTGACCCTGTGGGACCTCGACCGCGAGTTCGCGGTGGGCGGGTTCGCCGGCCAGCAGCGGATGAAGCTGCGCGACATCCTCGGCGTGCTGCGCGACTCCTACTGCCGCACGGTCGGCGTCGAGTACACCCACATCCTGGACCCGGAGGAGCGCCGCTGGATCCAGGACCGCGTCGAGGTTTCGCACGCCAAGCCCGACACGGCGGTGCAGAAGTACATCCTGTCCAAGCTCAACGCCGCCGAGGCGTTCGAGACCTTCCTGCAGACCAAGTACGTCGGCCAGAAGCGGTTCTCGCTCGAAGGCGGCGAGACGGTGATCCCGCTGCTGGACACCGTGCTCGACAAGGCCGCGGAGCACGAACTCGACGAGGTCGTCGTCGGCATGCCGCACCGCGGCAGGCTCAATGTGCTGGCCAACATCGTCGGCAAGCCGATCTCGCAGATCTTCCAGGAGTTCGAGGGCAACCTCGACCCGGGTCAGGCGCACGGTTCGGGTGACGTCAAGTACCACCTGGGCGCCGAGGGCAAGTACTTCCGGATGTTCGGCGACGGCGAGACCAAGGTGTCGCTGACCGCGAACCCGTCGCACCTGGAGACCGTCGACCCGGTGCTCGAGGGCATCGTCCGCGCCAAGCAGGACATCCTCGACAAGGGCGACACCGAGCACGGCTTCACCGTGCTGCCGGTGCTGATGCACGGTGACGCGGCGTTCGCAGGCCAGGGCGTGGTCGCCGAGACGCTGAACCTGGCGCTGCTGCGCGGTTACCGCACCGGCGGCACCGTGCACATCGTCATCAACAACCAGGTCGGCTTCACGACGGCGCCGGAGCACGCGCGGTCGTCGCAGTACGCCACCGACGTCGCCAAGATGATCGGCGCCCCGATCTTCCACGTGAACGGCGACGACCCGGAGGCCGCGCACTGGGTCGCGAAGCTCGCGGTCGAGTACCGGCAGGCGTTCAACAAGGACGTCGTGATCGACATGATCTGCTACCGGCGTCGTGGCCACAACGAGGGCGACGACCCGTCGATGACGCAGCCGGCGATGTACGACATCATCGACACGAAGCGCTCCGTGCGTAAGACCTACACCGAGGCGCTGATCGGCCGTGGCGACATCTCCGTCGAGGAGGCCGAGGCCGCGCTGCGCGACTTCTCCAGCCAGCTCGAGCACGTGTTCAACGAGGTCCGGGAGCTGGAGAAGCACCCGATCGCGCCGAGCCCGTCGGTCGAGGAGGAGCAGCAGGTGCCCGCGAAGGTGCCGACGGCGGTCTCCCGCGAGGTCATCGAGCGCATCGGCGACGCGTTCCTCAACACCCCGGACGGGTTCAGTCCCCACCCGCGGGTCAAACCGGTGCTGGAGCGCCGCGCGAAGATGACCCGCGAGGGCGGCGTCGACTGGGCGTTCGGTGAGCTGCTCGCATTCGGTTCGCTCGCCATGGAGGGCCGCCTGGTGCGGCTGTCCGGCCAGGACTCCCGCCGCGGCACGTTCACGCAGCGGCACTCGGTGCTGATCGACCGCAAGACCGGCCGCGAGTATGCCCCGCTGCAAAATCTGAGCGAGGACCAGGGCCGCGTCATGATCTACGACTCGGCGCTGTCGGAGTACGCGGCTGTGGGCTTCGAATACGGCTACTCCGTAGCCAACTCGGACGCGCTCGTGCTGTGGGAGGCGCAGTTCGGTGACTTCGTCAACGGCGCGCAGACGGTGATCGACGAGTACATCTCGTCGGGCGAAGCCAAGTGGGGCCAGCGCTCGGACGTGGTGCTGCTGCTGCCGCACGGGCATGAAGGTCAGGGCCCGGACCACACGTCCGGCCGCATCGAGCGCTTCCTGCAACTGTGCGCCGAAAGCTCGATGACGGTCGCGGTGCCCTCCACCCCGGCGAACTACTTCCACCTGTTGCGCCGCCACGCGCTCGATGGAATCGCCCGGCCGATGGTCGTGTTCACCCCGAAGTCGATGCTGCGCAACAAGGCCGCGACGTCGAGCGTCGAGGACTTCATCGACCAGTCGAAGTTCATGTCGGTCATCGACGACAAGGAAATCGACCCCGCGAAGGTCCGGAAGGTCCTGCTCACCAGCGGAAAGCTGTACTGGGAACTGGTCGCCGAGCGCACCAAGCGCGAGGCTCACGATGTCGCCATCGTCCGGATCGAGCAGTACTATCCCCTGCCGCTGAAGAAGCTGCGCGCGGCCCTGGAGCGCTACACCGGCGCCACCCAGGTCGCATGGGTCCAGGAAGAGCCGGAAAACCAGGGTGGCTGGCCCTTCTTCGGTTTACATTTGCCCCGCAAGTTGCCGGAGTACCTCTCGGCTCTGGACGTCGTCGCCCGCCGCCCGATGGCCGCCCCCAGCGCCGGCTCGAGCAAGGTTCACGAGGTGGAGCAAAAGGCCCTGATCGCCAAGGCCTTCAGCTGACCCGAACGGCAACCACAACGGAGGCGCCCTTCCCACCGGGGAGGGCGCCCCTTTTTTTTCGAAGCGGCACAAGGAAAAGAACCACACGGCCCCCCACCGCGACCCACACGCCGAACACCCACTCACACCCCCAACACCGACAACCACCCACAACCGCGACCCACACCCCCAACACCGACGACCAGAACACCGACAACCACCCACACCTCCCCCCACCCCGATCCCAAGCCGAACAACGCCGCGGTCTGCCGGGTCAGGACTGGCCGAAGGCCACCGCGAAGCGGCGCGACGAAGGAGCGGTCTTGACGCGGCCCGACCGCGGCGTAGAACGATAAAAGGATCGGGGTGGGGCGAGGGACCGGCGACCAAAGCCGGAACCGGCACCGGCACCGGCACCGGAGGGACCGGCACCGGAACGAAAAGATCAAGAGATGCCTCGCCGGCGGGCAGGCTCCGGGATGGCCAGGGAAATGCAGGAATCTCCCGACGCGCAGTGGGTCGCCGGGGGTGTGGTCATCCCGTCGCCTGCGGTTGGGAGATATCACGGTGACCCAGGGCCGCAAGCTTTGCGTTGCCAAGCGCGAGTCGGGCACGCAGGTTGCGGCCCTGGCTCACCGTGATCGTTCCTGTTCAGGCGACGGGATGACCACACCGCCCGGCTTCTTTTGTTGTGGTTGTTGTGGTTCCTCAGCTTCCCGTGTACAGGAGGACGTTTGGTGAGTTCCTGCCCGGGGAGGTCACGATGCCGGTTGTTCCCGCGCCGACCAGCGCGTTCCGCACTGTGGCGGGGGTGGCCGTGGTGTGTGTTGCCAGGTAGAGGGCAGCTGCGCCGGTCACGTGCGGGGTTGCCATTGATGTGCCACTGATGGTGTTCGTGGCGGTGGTGCTGCCGATCCAGTCTGACGTGATGCCGCTGCCCGGGGCGAAGATGTCCACACACCGGCCGTAGTTCGAGTAGCTTGCGCGCGCGTCGTTGCTGGTCGTCGCACCGACCGTGATCGCCTCCGGGACGCGGGACGGGGAATCACTACAGGCATTCGCCGAGTCGTTGCCTGCTGCGACGGAGTAGGTGACACCCGAGGCGATCGAGTTCTTCACCGCGTCGTCCACCGATGTCGATACGCCGCCACCGAGGCTCATGTTCGCGACAGCGGGCTTCACAGCGTTCTGGGTGACCCAGTCGATGCCGGCGATGACATCCGCGTACGAGCCCGAGCCCGAGCAGTCGAGCACGCGCACGGCGGTCAGCTGCACAGCCTTCGCCACGCCGTACGAGCTCCCGCCGATCGTGCCGGCGACGTGCGTGCCGTGGCCGTTGCAGTCCGTCGCGTCGCTGTCGTTGTCCACGAAGTCATAGCCCGACGTGGCGCGTCCGCCGAAGTCGCTGTGGGTCAGGTTGATGCCGGTGTCGATCACGTAGGCGTGCACGTTCGACGCCGCCGTCGAGTACGTGTACGACTTGCTCAGCGGCAGCGAACGCTGGTCGATCCGGTCGAGGCCCCAGGACGGCGGATCGGACTGCGTCGCGGTGGTGTGGAAGGTGCGGTTCTGTTCGACGTAGGCTACTGCGGGATCGGCCGCGACGCGTTTGGCCTGGCCTTCGCTCATCGTCGCGGAGTAACCGTGCAGCGCCCTCGTGTACTTCTTGCCCACCAGCCCCCCGAGCCGGCTGACCAGCGAGTCGACGGGCGACGCCGTGTCCTTGAACACGACGATGTAACTGCCGGAGATCGCGTCGATACCCCCGGCTCCGACGATCGTGCCTTCGTCCGCGATCGCGGGGGCGCTGGTGGCGATCACCGCCGCGGCCGCGAGGCCGAGCGCGGCTAGGGATCTGCGCAGGAACACGGTGTCCTCCTTGGCGGGGCCGGTGAGGAATTACCGTAAAGGCCGGGTTTCGGGTTCCGGAAGGTCTGGCACTCGAACAGACGCACCCGAAAGTAGGAGCGCGTCAGGGACGGCGCTCGAGCACGTCGAGGATCTGCCGGGCCGTGACGACGCCCATCACGCGGCCCTCGTCGTCGACCACGACACCGAGCCCGGCCGGCGAGGACAACGCGGCGTCCAGAGCGCCGCGGATCGCGGTGCCCCGCTGGTGGAGCGACCCACCCGCGACCAGATCAGCCTCGGCCAGCGAGCCATCCACTGTGGACTCCGGAGGCAGCCAGCCACGCGGGCGGTCGGCGTCGTCGACCGCGAGCAGCCAGTCGGCCACGGGACCCGACACCGGCTCCCCGACGCGCACCGTGGCGACGTCTTTCACTTCCACACCATCGGATTCCACAAAGGACAATGTGCGATAGCCGCGATCCCGTCCGACGAACGACGCGACGAAATCGTCGACCGGGGACCGCAGCACGTCCGCGGGCGTCCCGTACTGGGCGAGCTTCCCGCCGACCCGCATCACCGCGACCCGGTCACCGAGCCGCACCGCCTCGTCGATGTCGTGGGTGACGAACACGATCGTCTTCCCCAGCTGCGACTGCAGCCGCAGCAACTCGTCCTGCAGCCCCTCGCGCACGATCGGGTCGACCGCGGAGAACGGCTCGTCCATCAGCAGCACCGGCGAGTCCGCCGCGAGCGCGCGGGCGACGCCGACGCGCTGGCGCTGCCCGCCGGAGAGCTGCGCCGGATAGCGCTTTCCCAGCTCGGCGGGCAGCCCGACGATCTCCAGCAATTCCGCCGCCCGGTCGCGCGCCCTGCGGCCCCAGCCGGACAGCAGCGGCACGGTGGCCACGTTGTCCAGCACGGTGCGGTGCGGGAACAGCCCGGCCTGCTGGATGACATAGCCGATCCCACGCCGCAGCACCGGCGGATCGGAGTCGCGGACGTCCTTGCCGTCGAGCAGCACGGTGCCCGACGTCGGCTCGACCATGCGGTTGATCATCCGCAGTGAGGTCGTCTTGCCGCAGCCCGACGGCCCGACGAACACCGTGATGGTGCCGTCCTCGACCGTCAGGCTCAGCCCGTCGACCGCCAGCGTGCCGTCCGGATACCGCTTGACGACATCCACGAACTCGATCCCCATGCGGGAACCCTAGCCGGTCACGCCGTCCTCGATCGCGGCCTTGGCCACCGCGGCGGCCACCTCGGGGGCGACGCGCGGGTCGAGCGGGCTCGGCACGATGCGGTCCGGGCCGAGGTCGTCCTGCGCGACGGCGACGATCGCCTCCGCGGCTGCCAGCTTCATGTTCTCGGTGATCGCCCGCGCACCGGCGTCCAGCGCGCCCCGGAACACTCCGGGGAAGGCCAGCACGTTGTTGATCTGGTTCGGGAAGTCGCTGCGCCCGGTGGCCACGACCGCCGCGTACTTGGCCGCCTCGGCCGGGTGCACCTCCGGGTCGGGGTTGGACAGCGCGAAGACGATCGGGTCATCCGCCATGTTGCCCAGCAACTCGGCCTCGATGGTCGCGCCGGACAGGCCGAGGAACACGTCGGCCCCGCGCAACGCCTCCGCGAGACCACCGGTCAGGCCTGCCGAGTTCGTCGTCGCGGCGAGTCGCTGCTTGACCGGGTTCAGGCCGTCGCGACCCGAGTGGATGATGCCCTTCGAGTCCAGCACGGTGACGTCGGCCACCCCGGCTTCCTGCAGGATCTTCGCGCACGCGACCCCGGCCGCACCCGCGCCGGACACGACCACTCGCTGCGTCGCGATGTCCCGGTCCAGCACCAGGTTGGCCCCGCGCAGCGCGGCGAGTGTGACGATGGCGGTGCCGTGCTGGTCGTCGTGCATGACCGGGCAGTCCAGCGCCTCCTTGAGCTTGTCCTCCAACTCGAAGCAGCGCGGCGCGGCGACGTCCTCGAGGTTCACCGCACCGAACGACGGGCGCAGCCGCACGAGCGTCTCGACGATCTCGTCCACGTCGGTGGTGTCCAGCACCAGCGGGATCGAGTCCAGCCCGCCGAACGTCTTGAACAGCACCGACTTGCCCTCCATCACGGGCAGCGAGGCGCTCGCCCCGATGTCGCCGAGGCCGAGCACGGCGGTGCCGTCACTCACCACCACGACCAGGCGGTCCGCCCACGTGTAGCGCTTCGCGAGCGCCGCGTCCTCCGCGATCGCGCGGCTGACCTTGGCCACCCCCGGCGTGTAGGCGACCGACAGGTCACGTAGCCGCGAGATCGGCCGGGTCGCCGCGACGGACAACTTGCCACCCTCGTGACCCGCGAAGATCTCGTCGTCGGTGACCGGCGACGTGTCCTTGTCCTGCATGGAGTTCCTTGTCGTCTGAGCGAAAGTCAATTGTCCGGTCCTCCCGGGACCCTGAAAGGGGAGGCGAATCTCTCCCGATTCGCGAGCAAACACTGGCTCTGCTGTTCGGCAGCCCGGCGCGGTGGCGTCGTCGGCCGGCCAGGCGTCCGGGCCGTGCGAGCCCTTGGTGGGGCGACGGCCGCGGACGCGGCGGTCTCCCTAGTGTTGCAGGCGGCCCGCCGGTTGTGATCCTCAGGTGCGGCTCACATCACAAAAACACCTGGTCAACCCAGGTTTAACAAGACGCCCGTCCGGCTTGGCCGTGCGCCGCTATGGTGGGCGCATGAAGGTGCGCGAGCTCGCCGTGAAGGACGCCTACGAGTTCACTCCCCAGCAGTTTCCCGACAATCGCGGCCTGTTCGTCGCCCCGTTCCAGGAGTCCGCTCTGCTCGAGGCGATCGGCCATCCGATGCCGCTGGGGCAGACGAACCACAGCGTGTCGCGCCGCGGCACGATCCGCGGCGTCCACTTCGCCGACACGCCGCCCGGTCAGGCGAAGTACGTCTACTGCCCGCACGGTGCACTGCTCGACGTGATCGTCGACCTGCGGGTCGGCTCGCCGACGTTCGGCCGGTGGGACGCGGTACGCCTGGATTCCGCCGATTTCCGCGCCGTGTACGTCGCCGAGGGCCTGGGCCACGCGTTCGTCGCGCTGGAGGACGACACGGCGATGTCGTACCTGTGCTCCACCGGCTACAACCCCGGCGCCGAGCACGGCGTGAGCCCGTTCGACCCCGAACTGGCGCTGCCGTGGCCCGCGGACATCGATCCGATCGTGTCGGAGAAGGACACCGCCGCCCCCACCCTCGCGCAGGCGCTGGCCACGGATCTCCTCCCCCGCTACGACGACTGTGTCGCCCACTACGCCTCACTCACCGCTTCTTCTTCGTGACCCAGATCGTGATCGTCGCCGTGACCACGGATTTGCCGTTGGTGTCGAGGATCGTCACGGGCACGGGCAGGTCGAAGCCGTCGTCGCCGAACTCCGGGATCTCCGGCAGTTCGGCCACAGCGCGAAGGCCGGTCTCGGCCTTGGCGTCGTAGGACACGGTCATGCCCTTGGGCAGCCAGCGGTGCGTCGGCGGCACCGTGGCCTCGGCGAGCATGCCCATCGCGAGCTCGGCGAGGTTGCACGCGGCGATCGCGTGAAAGGTCCCGATGTGGTTGTGCACACCCCACCACTTGGGCGCGGTCACCTCGCAGTGCCCGGGACGCAGGGTCCGCACGGTCGGCCACACCGTCCGGAAATAGGGCGCACGCAGGCACACCGCGGCGGAGAACAGCCGTTTGCCGCCAGCCACGGGGGCCAACCTGGACCACAGCGCATAGGTAGACGCCATCTCACCCCTCCTTGTTACCGACGAGTAATAAAGCAGAGTTGTGGCTATATTCGCAAGGGTGGACCACGAGCTGTACCTTCTCCGGCACGGACAGACGGAATGGTCCGTCAACGGACGCCACACCGGGCGCACGGACGTCCCGCTGACGCACGCGGGTGAGAACCAGGCCCGGTCGGCAGGCATGACCCTTGGCACCCTGCGCAAGGGGCCGGCGCTCGTGCTGAGCAGCCCGCGGCAACGCGCGATGCGCACCGCCGACCTCGCCGGCCTGGTCGTCGACGAGGCGACCGAGGATCTGGCCGAATGGGACTACGGCGACTACGAGGGCATCACCACGGCACAGATCCGGGAGCGGGTCCCCGGCTGGACCGTCTGGTCGCACCCCGTCCCGGGTGGGGAAACCGCCGACCAGGTCAGCGCCCGTGCGGATAAGCTCCTCGACCGGGTGCGCGCCGCACTCGCCGAGACCGAGGTGATCCTCGTCGGGCACGGCCACTTCAGCCGGGTGGTCATCGCCAGGTGGCTCGACCTCCCTGGCATCGCCGGAGTCCACTTCGGACTCGACCCGGCCGGGGTGTCGGTGCTCGGCGACGAGCGGGGCGTGCCCAAGATCGAGAACCTGAACATCCCGCCGTCGTAAAGAGGCTTGCCGTGCGCATCCGCCGGATCCAAGAGTCCGATGTAGACACCGTCGTGGGCCTGGTGCACGACCTGGCCGCCTACGAGAAGGCCCCGGCCGAGTGCCGTCTCAACAGCGAGAAGCTGCGCACCGCATTGTTCGGCGACCATCCCGCGGTGTTCGCGCACGTCGCCGAGCAGGCCGGGGAGATCGTCGGCTTCGCCTTGTGGTTCCTGAACTTCTCCACCTGGCGCGGCGTGCACGGCATCTACCTCGAGGACTTGTACGTCCGGCCCGAGTTGCGCGGCTCCGGGCTGGGCAAGGCGCTGCTGGCCACCCTGGCAAAGGAGTGCGTCGACAACGGGTACGCGCGGCTCGAGTGGTCGGTGCTGGACTGGAACCCGGCCACCGGCTTCTACAAGGCGCTCGGCGCCCTGCCGATGGACGAGTGGACCGTCTACCGCCTCACCGACACCGCGCTCGACAAGCTCGCCGAGCAGGCCTGAACTACGGCTTGCCCTGGTCTTCCTCACGGCGGGCGGCGCGGCCTTCGAGCCCGCCCCGCTCGGCGGCCTCCTCCTCCGACTCGCCCTCGTGCTGGCCGAGCGCCCACGCCCGCGAGGGCTGCCGGAACAGCAGCACGATGACGGACACCCCGAGCAGGATCACCGGCACGCCCGGCGCCGGCAGCCCGGACGGCCCCGCGAGATACCAGCCCACCCCCACAGTGATGAGCGCGAGCACCACTCCGGGGGACCGCGCCCACAGGTGACCGGCCGCGAGCCCGGCGGCGCAGCCGAGGACGGCGAGCGCGAACAGCACGTAGAAACCGGCCTCGGCCAGCACGTTGTTGCGTGGCGCGTCCGACTGCCCGCTCGCCACGAGCACGACGATGCCGAACACGAGGAGTGCGAGGCCGGGCAGCGCGGTGACGAGCCCCGCGAGCCGGACCTCGCGCGGTGCCGGGGCGATCTTGTCCTTGAGCGGCACTGGGACCGGGCCTCCAGTTGTGGCGGGTTGGCCGCCGGTGACCTTCCGTGAGCACTTTCGATCGTATGCCACCCGGTCGGCCGTTTTCGAACCGCACGCGTACGGGACAAGATCTGAGTTGTCGTCGGCGAGCGGGCGGTCGGCCCGGGTGCACTTGTCACGACGAGCGGCCCTTCGACTGCGATGGGAGGTCGGCCTCCGGAGCGCGAACTTGGTACTCGTGACAGGTGACGCCCCGTGGGGGCCGGCAGTGAGATGTAGCTGACGGCCCACCGGTGGGTCGTTGTGTGACCTACCCTGCGGTGGTGCGCGCCATTCTCCTCGTGAACCCCCAGGCGACGTCCACCACCGCGGGCGGCCGCGATGTGCTCGCGCACGCGCTGGCGAGCCAGGTCAAGCTCGAGGTGGTCGAGACCGACTACCGCGGCCACGCGCTCGCCGTCGCGCGCGGTGCGGCTCGCGAGGGCATCGACCTGGTCGTGGCGCACGGCGGTGACGGGACGGTCAACGAGGTCGTGAACGGCCTGCTCACGGACGGGCCGGGCGGCACGCCCGCGCTCGGCGTCGTGCCCGGTGGCTCGGCCAACGTGTTCGCCCGCGCCCTCGGCATCCCGCCGGATCCCGTGGAGGCCACGCACGAGTTGTTGCGCGCGATCGAGGGCGGCCGGAGCCGCTCGGTGGGTCTCGGGCGCGCCGACGAGCACTGGTTCACGTTCAATGCCGGGCTCGGCTGGGACGCCGACGTCGTCGCCACGGTCGCCGGACGGCGCGGCAAGCAGACGAACGCCGTGTTGTACGTGCGGGCCGCCGTCACCTGCTACTTCCGGCCGCCGCTGGGCAAGCAGCCGTTGCGGGTGCTGCTGCCGGGCGAGGACCCGGTCGAGGTGCGCACCGCCTTCGTCTCGAACACCGATCCCTGGAGCTACCTCGGCGAGCGACCGGTGCACCTGAACACCGGCACGTCGTTCGACACCGGGCTTGGTGTGTTCGCGTTGCGGGAACTGGGGCTCGGGACCGTCTACCGCCACGTGCGGCAGGCGTTGCGCGACGAGGCGAAACATCGCGGTAAGCGGCTGGTCCGGCACGACGACCTGCCTGCGCTCGTCATCGAGGCCGAAGAGCCGGTAAACTTCCAGGTAGACGGCGACCCGATGGGTCGGCGGACCCGCGTGAAGTTCGTCAGCGTACCGCACGCACTGACCGTTCTGGTCTGACGGGTCGGGGTTCCGGAGTGATCGTACGCGGCAAAGTGCAACTTGCCGTTCATCGACAAGAACACCCCGTTTACCGCACGGCCCTTCCCCCCGAGACCCCGTTTCGGAGAGAAACCGCAGGTCAGGACGGTCGCCCGTCTAGGTGAGCTGACTCACCGATCAGCAAAAAACCCTTGTCGAATGCGGTGC
Organism: Amycolatopsis sp.; assembly: GCA_035547575.1. Lineage (GTDB taxonomy): Bacteria > Actinomycetota > Actinomycetes > Mycobacteriales > Pseudonocardiaceae > Amycolatopsis_E. The sequence continues at coordinate 26,421 of DASZUO010000287.1, forward strand.
TTCGTGAAAGCATTCACAAGCACCCAAAAACGACCGCCATGACGACCATGTGGCGCATCACACTGCGCCCCTAGAAGGAGCTCACAGAAATGGACTGGCGCCACGACGCGGCCTGCCGTGACGAGGACCCCGAACTGTTCTTCCCGGTGGGAAACAGCGGTCCCGCGGTGCTGCAGATCGCCGAGGCGAAAGCCGTATGCCACCGCTGCACCGTGGCTTCCGACTGCCTGGCCTGGGCTTTGGCCAGCGGTCAGGACGCCGGCGTGTGGGGCGGTATGAGCGAGGACGAGCGACGCTCTCTCAAGCGCCGTCGCGCCGCTCACATCGGCACGCGCAGCAACGCCTGAACTGACGATACGGCGGCCCTTGCCACACCCCCGCACCGGGGTAGGCAAGCGCCGAAGCTCAACGCTCAAAGGGCTGGCCCGATCCGGGACCGGCCCTTTTGGCGTGCACGGGTCCGGCGAGACGCTCAGAGCCGTCGGCTCAGCGGGAGCCGGAGCGCCGCCTCGGTGCCGCGCTTCTCGCCGTCCCGCACTCCCCGCAACGACAGGGAACCGCGCAGTTCGGACTCGACCAGGGTCCGGACGATCTGCAGGCCCAGTCCATCAGCCCGCTCCAGCGAGAAGCCGGACGGCAGCCCCCGCCCGTTGTCGCTGATCAGCACATCCAGCCAGCGCGCCGAGCGGGACACCGAGATCTCGACCTTGCCCGGCCGCCCGTCGGGGAAGGCGTGCTCGACGGCGTTCTGCACCAACTCGGCCAGCACCATCACCAGCGGTGTCGCGATCTCCGCGACAACGACGCCGAACGACCCGGTGCGGCTGATGGTCACCCGGGACTCGGCGGTGGCCACCTCGCCGACCATCGGCAGCACCTTGTCCAGCAACTGATCGAGGTCGACGCGCTCGTCGACGGACACCGACAGCGCCTCGTGCACCATCGCGATCGACGCGACCCGGCGCACCGACTCCGTCAGCGCCTGCCGGGCCTCCGGGCTCGACGTGCGGCGCGACTGCAGCCGCAGCAACGCGGCGACGGTCTGCAGGTTGTTCTTGACGCGGTGGTGGATCTCGCGGATCGTCGCGTCCTTGGACAGCAGCGCGCGGTCGCGGCGCTTGACCTCGGTGACATCCCGCACCAGCACCAGCGCGCCGGCGGGCTGCCCGTGCGGGCGCAGCGGCAGGGCACGGAACAGCACCACGGCACCGCGCCGCGAATCGGCTTCGGTGCGGCTACCGGGCTTGCCGTCCAGCGCGTCAAGGATGCGGTGCGCCACCTCGGTGGCGTCGAAGGGATCGCGGATGAGCGACCGCGTCAGCGGTGCGAGCCGGGTGCCGACCAGGTCGGACTCGTGGCCCATCCGGTGATACGCGGACAGGCCGTTGGGGCTCGCGAACACGACATTGCCGTTGGCGTCGAGGCGGACCAGGCCGTCCCCGACGCGGGGGCTGGTGTGCACGTCGCTCTGCGAGTCCGGGCTCGGGAACGTGCCGTCGACGATCATCTGGCACAGGTCGCCCGCGCTGCCGAGATAGGCCACCTCCAGCGGGCTGGGCACGCGCGGCGCGGCCAGGTTCGTCTCGCGGCTCAGCACCGCGATCACGTCGCCGCCGAACGTCACCGGCACGGCCTCGCGGCGCATCGGCAGGTCCCGGTACCAATGCGGGTCCTCCTCGCGGCAGATCCGCACCTCACGCATCGCGCGGGCCAGTTCGGCGTGCTCGTCGACGGTGAACCGGGTGCCCACGACGTCCTCGGGATGCGCGGTGGGCGCCGTCGTCGGACGGGCCTGCGCGACGCACACGAAGTCCCCACCCTGGGCGTTGAGGTCCGGCGAGACCGGAACCCACATCAGGAAGTCCGCGAAGGACAAATCCGCCAGCAGTTGCCATTCGGCCACCACGGCCTGCAGGTGATCGGCCGCCTCACCCGGCAGTCCCGTGTTCTCGGCCAGCAGGTCGGAAAGTGTGGTCACTCGGCACTCCGTCGAACCCTGTGCACCCCGGTCCAGGCGCGTTCTACAGCATGACACACTGATAGGAGCAGCAAGAATGGTGGAGGATACATGTCCAAGCGTGCCCGCAAGCGCCGCGACCGCAAGAAGAACGGCGCCAACCACGGCAAGAAGCCCAACGCCTGACCTGGGCAGACCACGAGGGCCCCGGCTCGCGCCGGGGCCCTCGTGGTGTTCGCGTCAGTCCTGGTCGATGCTGACCTCGGTGCGCTCGATGGTCACGCCACCGCGCTTCTCGACGGTCTTGTGGATCGACGCGCGCAGCTTCTGCTTGAGCTGGTCCGGCGCGTGGTCACCGCCACACTTGCGGGCCAGCAACTGCTTGAGCTGCTCGTCGATGCCGTACTCCTCGAGGCAGGGCGGGCACTCCTCGAGGTGCCGCCGCAGTTCGGCGTCCCGCTCGGGGCTGCACTCGCGGTCCAGGAGCAGAAAGATCTCGGCGAGCGCCTGGTTGCAGTTGACCGTGTCCTTGCCGGCTTCCGCGCTGCTCATCGCGCTACCTCCTGCTGAGCGCCACGGATGAAACCGCGCTCGCGCGCAACGTCGGCGAGCAGGTTACGCAACTGGGCGCGGCCCCGGTGCAACCGGGACATCACCGTGCCGATCGGAGTGTCCATGATCTCGGCGATTTCCTTGTAGGCGAAACCCTCGACATCCGCAAGGTAGACCGCCAGCCGGAACTCCTCGGGAAGCTGCTGCAGCGCGGCCTTGACGTCGCTGTCCGGCAGCCGGTCCATCGCCTCGACCTCGGCCGAGCGCAGCCCGCTGGACGTGTGGCTCTCAGCCTGGGCGATCTGCCAGTCGGAGATCTCCTCGGTGGGCTGCTGCACGGGTTGCCGCTGACGCTTGCGGTAGCCGTTGATGTAGGTGTTGGTCAGGATCCGGTACATCCACGCCTTGAGGTTGGTGCCCTCCTTGAAGGAACCGAAGGCACCGTACGCCTTGAGGTAGGTCTCCTGCACCAGGTCCTCGGCGTCCGCCGGGTTGCGGGTCATCCGCAGCGCGGCCGAGTACAGTTGGTCCAGCAGCGGCATCGCATCCCGCTCGAAGCGCTCGGCGCGTTCGACCGCGTCCTCCTGCTCGGAGCCGGATTCAGACCTCACGTCGTTTTGCGTGCTCGGCAAACCTTTCCCTTCCCCATCCGCCGCGAACCGGGTCGCGCGCGTAGTCGGGTGCGCATATGTCAGCTCCGAGTTTACGCGGGTGGGCTGCGCCTGGCCGAGCTGACCAGGAAGGGTGAACGCCTGCACCCGGCCGGTCGGATGAGCAAGTTTCGTCATCACGTGTGGAGTAACGGCTTTCGGGCCGGAGGCATTCCCCGCCTGGTGATTTCCCGGACAGTAGGATCTCGCCGTGGCGGGAAAGGCAACCCCTGCGACCGCGCTGCTCACCAAGCGCGAAATCGCGCACACACTGCATACCTACGATCACGATCCGAAGCACGAGTCCTACGGCACGGAGGCCGCCGAAGCGCTCGGCGTCGATCCCGCGCGCGTGTTCAAGACGCTGGTCGCGGATGTGGACGGCAAGCTGACCGTCGGAGTCGTGCCGGTCACGGGCCAGCTCGACCTCAAGGCACTGGCCGCCGCGGCCGGCGGGAAGCGTGCCCGGATGGCGGATGCCGCCGCCGCGCAGCGCGCCACGGGGTACGTGCTGGGCGGGATCTCACCCCTTGGCCAGCGCACCCGCCTGCCGGTGGTGATCGACGCGTCGGTGCGGGCTTTCGGCACGATCTTCTGTTCCGGCGGGCGGCGCGGCCTCGAGCTGGAGCTGACCCCGTCGGCGCTGATCGAGCTGACCGCGGCGACGGTCGCGCCGATCGCGGGCTGATGCCCGACGTGCTAGGTCAACGGTCGTAGCACCCGGCCGAGCCACTCGGTGACAGCGCGGGACAGGCCGTCGAGGTCCTTGTCCAGTGCGTGCGTGCCGGGGAGCATGACGACCTCGTGGTGCGGTCCCGCCTTGGGGCGGCCGAACGGGTCCGACTCGCCTTGCACGACGAGCGTGGGCACCTCGACGGCGTCCAGTTCGCCCTGCCGGGACTTCTCCGGCTTGCCCGGCGGATGCTCGGGAAACGCCAGGCACAGCACGGCGACAGCCTGTCCGGCCGCGGCCGTGCGGCACGCGACCCGCGCGCCCGAGGACCGGCCGCCGAAGACGAGCGGCAGGTCGTCGAAGCGGTCGGCGACCTCCTCGGCGACCGTGAGCCATGCCGTGTCGAGCTGGTTGGCCGGGGCAGGCGCGCGGCGGCCCGCGACGCGGTAGGGCTGCTCGACGAGCGCCACATTCACCCCCGCCGCCTGCGCCGCCCGCGTGACCGCGACCAGGTCCTTCGCTCCGATCCCGCCGCCCGCGCCGTGCCCGAGCATCAGCACGGCCGCGTCCTCCTCCGCGCAATGCAGTTCGGCACGCGCCGGGCCGTGCGGAGTGGGGATCTCGATCTTGGTCATTTCGGCAGGTCGAAGAGTGGCGTGTCGAGGTCGGCCTGCCCGGTCTCCACACGTTCGAGCAGTTCGGGACCGTTGTTGCGGACGTTGTTGACCTTGTCCGAGATCGGACGCAGTTCGAGGGTGTCCACGAGGTCACGCGGCGGCGTGAGCAGTTCGCCGACCTCGTCGCGATCCGGGTCGAGCCAGGTGGCCCACTTGTCCCTGGTCATCAGCAGCGGCATCCGGTCGTGGATGTCGGTCAGCTGGCCGATCGCGTCCGTGGTGATGATCGAGAAGGTGATCAGCGGCTCGGCGGCCTCGTCCGAGTCCTTCTTGTCGCGCCAGCTCTCCCAGATGCCGGCGAACGCGAGGCCGGGACCGGTCATGAAGAACGGTTCCTTCTTCTTGCCGTCCCGGCGCCACTCGTACCAGCCGTCGGCGGGCACCAGGCAGCGCCGCTTCGCGAGCGCGCGCTTGAACGCGGGTTTCTCGGTGGCCGTCTCGGCCCGGGTGTTGATCATGCGGTTGCCGACCGAGGGGTCCTTCGCCCAGAACGGCACGAGCCCCCAGCGCATGACGCGCAGGCTGCGCACCGCGGGCTCGTCCTCCAGCACGGTGCCCTCGGCGTCCCGCGGATGCCGTTGCACCACGGTCACCACGTTCTTGGTGGGGGCCACGTTGTAGTCCGTCTCGCGGGCCTGCCCACCCGTCTCGTCCAGCGCCTCGAACTCTTGCACCAGAGCCGCGGGGTTCTTCGTCGCGGCATAGCGGCCGCACATGTCGCCCAACTCCTTCATGCCTCGGGCACCCATCGTTACATACATCGGGGATCATCGTGTGGGACACGTTGGACCCACGGGAGGATTGGTTTGGCGGGCAGTGACTGGCGCAGGCTCGACGAGAGCGACGTCCGGGTGCGCCCCGGGCGCGGCTCGCGGCCACGGAGCAAGCGCAGGCCCGACCACGCCGACGCGGTGCAGGCCATGGTCATCGCGGTGGACCGGGGACGCTGGACCTGCGCCGTGGACGACGATTCCGAGCGGCCCGTGGTGGCGATGCGGGCCCGCGAACTCGGGCGCACGCCGGTGGTCGTCGGCGACCAGGTGGGCCTGGTGGGGGACGTCAGCGGCAAGCCGGACACGCTCGCCCGGATCGTGCGGGTCGAGGAGCGCACCAGCCTGCTGCGCCGCACGGCTGACGACACGGACCCGTACGAGCGCGTGGTGGTCGCCAATGCCGAGCAGTTGCTGATCGTCACCGCGCTCGCCGATCCGCCGCCGCGCACAGGTTTCATCGACCGCTGCCTCGTCGCGTGCTACGCGGGCGGGTTGCGGCCCGTGCTGTGCCTGACCAAGGCCGACCTGGCCGACCCCGGCGAACTACTGGAGCGCTACGCCGACCTCGACGTGCCTGCCCTGGTCACCAGGCACGACGAGGATTCGCTCCCGCTGGCCGACACCGTGCGCGGCCACCTCTCGGCACTCGTCGGGCACTCCGGTGTCGGCAAATCGACACTGGTCAACCGACTGGTACCGAACGCGGAACTCGCGGTCGGTGAGGTCAGCGCGGTCGGCAAGGGCAGGCACACGTCCGTCGCGGCGGTGGCGCTGCCACTCCCCGAGGGCGGCTGGGTGATCGACACCCCGGGCGTGCGGTCGTTCGGGCTGGCGCACATCACGGCGGACGACATCGTGTCGGCCTTCCCGGAGTACGCGGCGGCCGCCGAGGAATGCCCGCCAGGGTGCGGGCATCTGGGCCCGCCGGAGGACCCGGAGTGCATGCTGGACGAAATCGGGGGAACGCGCAGGCTGCGATCCTTGCGGAGGCTGCTCGCGTCCCGCGCCGGCCTGGAGTTGTGAAGCACACCGGCGGGTCGCCGTCGTGCCAGGGTCAGCTGTCGTCCTCCCGCATGTGCGGGTAGGTGATTTCCGTTGGCGCGTCGAAGGTTTCCTTGATCGACCTCGGGCTGACCCAGCGTTGCAGGTTGAACATCGAGCCCGCTTTGTCATTCGTGCCGGAGCCTCGGCTGCCGCCGAAGGGCTGCTGGCTCACGATCGAACCGGTGGGCTTGTCGTTGACGTAGAAGTTGCCCGCCGCGAAACGCAGCGCCTTGTTCGCTTGTTGCACCGCATGCCGGTCGTCGGCGAAGACCGCGCCTGTCAGCGCGTACGGCGACGTGTCGTCGACCACGCCCAGGATCCGCTCGTAGTCCGCGTCATCGTAGACGTGCACCGCGAGGATCGGGCCGAAGTACTCCGTCGCGAAGATCTCGTGGCGCGGATCGTCGGACACGAGCACCGTCGGTTCGACGAAGTAGCCGATGCCGTCGTCGCAATGTCCGCCCACGAGGGCATCCAGGGCCGAGTCACCGTCCACACTGGACAGCAGGCGCTCGTGCTTGGCGTAGGCCCTGGCATCGATCACCGCGCCGCCGAACACCGAGAAGTCCGTGATGTCCCCGTACTTCACGGTCCGGGTCAGGTCGGCAAGGTCGTCGCGGAAACCGGCATCCCAGATCGAGCGCGGGATGTAGGCACGTGACACCGCCGAGCATTTCTGGCCCTGGTACTCGAAGGCGCCTCGGACCAGCGCCGCGAGCAGTTTGTCCCGGCTTGCCGACGAGTGTGCGACCACGAAGTCCTTGCCGCCGGTCTCGCCGACGATCCTCGGGTAGCTCCGGTAGGAATCCAGGTTCTCCGCGATCCGTCGCCACAGCATCTTGAACGTCGTGGTCGAGCCGGTGAAGTGCAGGCCGGCGAAACCCGGATCGGCCAGTGCGACCTCGCTGACCGCGCGGCCGTCGCCCGTCACCATGTTGATCACGCCGGGCGGCAGCCCTGCCTCCTCGAACACCTGCATCGTGAAGTGTGCGGCCAGCTGCTGCGTCGGCGTCGGCTTCCACACGACCGTGTTGCCCATGATCGCCGGTGAGCTGGGCAGGTTGCCCGCGATCGCGGTGAAGTTGAACGGGGTGATCGCCACGACGAAACCGTCCAGCGGTCGATATTCCATCCGGTTCCACGCGCCGGGCACCGAGTTCGGCTGCTCGGCGAGGATGCGCCGCGCGTAGTGCACGTTGAACCGGAGGAAGTCGATCAGCTCGCACGCCGCGTCGATCTCGGCCTGCTGCACCGATTTCGACTGGCCGAGCATGGTCGCGGCGTTGAGCGTGTCCCGGTAAGGGCCCGCCATCAGCTCCGCCGCGCGCAGGAAGATCGCGGCGCGCTCGTCGAACGGCAGCTCCCGCCACCCCGCAGCGGCCTCCTTCGCCGCGGCGACCGCGTCGGCTACGTCCTCGCGCGTCGCCTGCGCCGAGACCCCGAGCAGGTGCCCGTGATCGTGCGGCTGGACGACATCGAACGCGTCACCGCCGGCGGGCCGGTGGCGACCGCCGATCGTCTGGGGCAGTTCGTGTTTCTCGGCTTCGAGCTCGGCGATCCGCCGCTGCAACGACGCGCGTTCGGGTGTGCCGGGCGCATAGGTCAGGACCGGCTCGTTGCGGGGCTGGGGCACGTTTGTGACGGCATCCATAGAGCCACGTTAGAGCAGCTCCAGCAGGAACGGCAGCTCTTGCGGCGCGTACCAGGCCAGCTCGTGATCCTCGGCCTCGCCGAGGGTGAACTCCGCGTCAAGGTCACCGAGATCGGCCGCGTCGACGACCCCGGCGGCGGCCCGCACGGCGTCCTCGGCTTCCTCGGCGTCCACGTGCACCGCAGCGACCTCGTCCATCACGATCGGGCCCGAGAGCCGCACCACGGCGGCGTCCAGATCGGACCGGACGGTGGCGTGCTCGACGTCGGCCGAGATGACGACCCGCCGGGGCCGCTCCTTCTCGTCGTCCGCCAGCAACCGCAGCGAGGCCCGCGCCGCATCCATCAGCGCCGTGTACTCGAGCTCCTCGGTCGTGCCGCTGACGTAGGACTCGCGCAGCGCGGGGGTGAGCGCGAACCCGGTGCCGCCCAGCGGTTGCAGCTTGCCGTCGGAAACGAGCTTGCGCAGCATCCCGATCGTCGCAGGCAGATCAACCCTCACCAGTGCGCACCCTTCAGTTCGTCCAGCGCGTCCTCGACCATCATGGCGAGGTTCCCCACGTCCGAAACAGCCTTGCGGTCCCCGTTCAACCCGAAATACACGCTGCCGTAGTACGACGTCACGCCGATGGCCAGCGCCTGGTTCCGGGCCAGCGGGATCACCGGATACATCTCCGTCATCCTCGCCTGCCCCGCGTACAGCGGCTGCTGTGGCCCCGGCGAGTTGGTGATCACCAGGTTGAAGATACGTCCGGAGAACGACCCGGCCGCCCGCGCCGCCAGCGAGTGCATCGTCGCCGGCGCGAACCCACCGACCTTCAGCATGGCACGAGCCGCGACCGAACGGCGCGAGTCGGTGTAGGCGCGCATGGCGTGGCTGATGTGCTGCAGCCGCAGCACCGGGTTCGGCTCGCCGACCGGCAGATCCACCAGATGCGCCTCGACCTGGTTGTTCACCAGCCCGGCAGGCGAGAACACGACGGTGTCGGGGTCCAGTACCGCCATCGGCAGCAGCGCGCGGATCGTCGCCGTCGGGGACACGCCGGCACCGCGCGAGGACAGCCATTCGCGCAGCGCACCGGTGATCGCGGCGAGCACGATGTCGTTCACTGTGCCGCCGTGCTCGGCCCGGATCTTGCGGAAATCCTCCAGCCGCGTCCGCACCGCCGCGAACACGCGCCCGCCCGAGACGTGGGTGTTCAACGGGCCGGCCGGCGCGGGACGCACGAGCGTCCGCAACGTCGACGCGGCCCCACCGAGGGCGTCGGTGATCTTCTCCGCCGTCGCCGTCGCGTCGCCGACGATGGCGCGCACGTTCTCCATCAGCTCACCCGGGCGTTGCACGGTCTCGCTGACCGCGTCCAGCATCAGTTGCACGACCGAGGGCAGGCGGCGCGGCGTCCAGGTGTCCTCGTAGGGCTCGGAGGTCTGCGGGGAAGCGTCGAGAATGAGCTGGCCCAGCTCGACCGTGCCGACCCCGTCGACAACGGCGTGGTGTGTCTTGGTCACCAACGCCACCTGGCCGCCTTCGAGGCCCTCCACGAAGTAGGCCTCCCACAGCGGCCGCTCGTGGTCCATCGGCCGCGCCAGCAGCCGCGCCACCAGGTCGAACAGCTGCTCCTCGCTACCCGGCGAGGGCAGGGCGGAGCGCCGCACGTGGTAGTTGAGGTCGAAGTCGACGTCGTCCACCCATACCGGGCGCGCCAGGTACCCCGGCACGTTCATGACGCGCTGGCGGTACCGCGGCAGGTAGCCAAGGCGCTGGCCGATGAGGCTGAGCACCTGCTCGTAGTCGAAGCCGTCGCGGGGACGCTCGAACACGGCGACCGCACCGACGTGCATCGGGGTCACCGCGTCCTCCAGGTACAGGAAGGACGCATCCAGCGCGGAAAGGCGGTCGGGCATGACGCGATCCTGACACTCCCACCCCTCGTCCGGCCACCACCCCGATGCAGACGCCGCGCGTCGCCGGTCGTCTACTGGTGCTGTGCACGAAACGAACACCGTCTCGCCCAAGGACCGCTTCCTGACCGTCTACGGTCGCAAACCCGTGCTCGAGGCGCTGGGCGATCCCGCGCTGCGTGTCGACAAGGTGATCCTCGCCGACAACGCACGCGGCGAGGGCGCGAACGAGATCCAGCGCGCCGCCCGCGCCGCCGGGGTGCAGGTGCAGCGCGCGAGCGCGCACCGGGTCAAAGTGCTGGCGGGCAACGGCAAGCAGGACCAGGGGGTGCTGGCCGACGTCGTGGCGCCCCGGATGCGGCCGCTGGGCGCCGCACTGTCGTCGGACCGGGCGCCGGAGCGGGTGCTGGTGCTCGACGGCATCACCACTCCGGCGAACGTCGGCATGATCCTGCGCACCGCCACCGCAGCCGGTGTGGACGGTGTCGTTGTGCCACGGCGCGGCGTCGCGGCTCTGGATCCGCTGGTGGTGAAAGCGTCCGCGGGCGTGGCGTTCCGCGCGCCGATGCTGCGCTGCGCGACGGCACCCGAGGCGGCGCAGATGCTGGCCGGGGCGGGCTACCGGGTGTACGGCCTTGGCGCGGCGGAGGGCTCGCCACTGTTCGAGGCGAAGCTGCCGAAGCGGGCTGCGTTCGTGCTTGGCGGGGAGACGGCCGGCGTGTCGCCGGACGTGGCGCGGTTCGTGGACGGCTGGCTGTCGATCCCGATGCCCGGCGACGTCGAGTCGCTGAATGTGTCAGCCGCGGCGGCGGTGCTGTGCTTCGAGCTGGTCAGGCGGGAAACAACACGCTGAGCTCGGCCAGCGTCGCGCTGACGGACGTGTGGTGCAGGCCGATCATGCCCGCGGCCACCGCGCCGTCCACGTTGCCACGCGAATCGTCGACGAAGACGCACGCCTCGGCGGGGATGCCGAGCCGGTCGGCCGTGATCAGGTAGACCTGCCGCGCCGGTTTGGCGAAGCCGGCCTCGCCGGAGAAGACGAGCGCGTCGAAGTGCCGTTGGAGTTTCGCGCCTGCGCCGCCCGCGGCATTCGACAGCAACGCGGTGCGCACACCACGATCGCGCAGCCCGTCGATCGCCGCATACAACTCCGAGGCGTCGGGGTCGGTGAGCACCCCGGCGTAGTCGACTACCAGCCCTTTCAGTCTCTTGCGGCGTTCCGCACCCAACCGGTCCTCCTCCGCGAGCACTCCTCCGTCGCACCCGCTCCGCCTGGTCCTCCAGCCCAGGTACCGACGATACGACCATCGGTGTCACCGGTTCGGGGGCAGTTCGCCCGAAAGGTCCGGGTGGCCACCTCAACAGCGGGCACGAACGACCACGCTGGGGGGACCTTGGATGCGGATTGCCGCATTGAAACCGTTGAGACACTACGAGCCGTGGCGTGCCGGGCACGGCATCGGCCAGCCCGGGCAGTTGACGCTCGAGGCGTTGCCGCTGCATATCCCGCTCGCGCGGCAGGCGGGAAAGGCCGAGCCGCTGCCGGCCTCGCACATCCGGATGGTGTTCACGGCCATCTTGGACGCGCGGACGGGGGCCCGCCCGCTGAGCCGGCTGCAGGGGCTGGTGCACCCGAGGCTGTACCGGCACCTCGGGCTGTACCGCCCGCTGCGGGATGTTCGCTTCACGCTGAAAAGCGTCCGCTCGTGCCGCGTGGCGCCTGACGCGTACGAAGCATGCGGCACGGCACACACCGCCCGCCGCTGCTACGCCGTGATGGGCCGCTTCGAACTCCTCGAACCCGGCTGGCGCTGCGTCATCTTCGGCATCATCCGGCCGCCGCTACGCCGCTGAACGCACGGGGGCGCCCTGGCGATCGTTCG
>DASZUO010000288.1:0-2283 GCA_035547575.1 Amycolatopsis sp.
GCTGACGAGGAGGGCCAGAAGTGAGTACCGTGACCGACCCGCGGGACGTGCTGCTCGCTCCGATCATCTCGGAGAAGAGCTACGGCCTGCTCGATGAGAACAAGTACACGTTCCTCGTCCACCCCGACGCCAACAAGACCCAGATCAAGATTGCGGTCGAGCAGGCGTTCGGTGTGCAGGTGACCAACGTGAACACGCTGAACCGGCAGGGCAAGCGCAAGCGCACCCGGTACGGCTACGGCAAGCGCAAGGACACCAAGCGAGCGATCGTGAGTGTCAAGGACGGCGACCGGATCGAGATATTCGGGGGCCCGGTCGCCTGACCGGACTTCTCGATGTGAGGGATTAACAGATGGCCATCCGCAAGTACAAGCCGACGACGCCAGGGCGTCGCGGCTCGTCGGTGTCCGACTTCGTCGAGATCACCCGCGACGAGCCGGAGAAGTCGCTCGTGCGCCCGCTGCACAGCAAGGGCGGACGCAACGTCCACGGCCGGGTCACGGCGCGCCACCAGGGTGGCGGGCACAAGCGGGCCTACCGGGTGATCGACTTCCGGCGCGCGGACAAGGACGGCGTGCCGGCGAAGGTCGCGCACATCGAGTACGACCCGAACCGCACCGCCAACATCGCCCTGCTGCACTACGCCGACGGCGCGAAGCGTTACATCATCGCGCCGGCCCGGCTCAAGCAGGGCGACACGGTCGAGGCCGGTCCGCGGGCCGACATCAAGCCGGGCAACAACCTGCCGCTGCGCAACATCCCGACCGGCACCATCGTGCACGCGATCGAGCTGCGGCCCGGTGGCGGCGCGAAGATGGCCCGCTCGGCCGGATCGCGTGTCGCGCTGGTCGCCAAGGACGGCCCGTACGCCCAGCTGCGGCTGCCCTCCGGCGAGATCCGCAACGTCGACGTGCGCTGCCGCGCCACCGTCGGTGAGGTCGGCAACGCGGAGCAGTCGAACATCAACTGGGGCAAGGCCGGCCGGATGCGCTGGAAGGGTCACCGCCCCAAGGTCCGTGGTGTGGCCATGAACCCGGTCGACCACCCGCACGGTGGTGGCGAGGGCAAGACCTCCGGCGGACGGCACCCGGTCAACCCGGCCGGTAAGCCCGAGGGCCGGACCCGCCGGCGCAAGCCCAGTGACCAGCTGATCGTGCGGCGTCGCCGTACCGGTAAGAGGAGCCGCTAATGCCCCGTAGCCTGAAGAAGGGCCCGTTCGTCGACGATCACCTGCTGGCCAAGGTGGACGCCCAGAACGAGAAGGGCACCAAGAACATCATCCGGACCTGGTCGCGGCGTTCCACGATCATCCCGGACATGCTCGGCCACACCATCGCCGTGCACGACGGCCGCAAGCACGTGCCGGTCTTCGTGACCGAGGCGATGGTCGGCCACAAGCTCGGCGAGTTCGCGCCCACGCGGACCTTCCGGGGTCACATCCGCGACGACCGCCGGTCCCGGCGGGGCTGACCCGGACACCGCATTACTCCGAATCACCAGATACGCAAGAGAGCAGGGAGAGAACGCAGATGGCTGCCAAGGCGAGTGACGAGCAGGTCGAGAGCCTGCCGCGCGCCCGGGCGCGCGCGACGTACGTCCGCGTGACGCCGCGCAAGGCGCGCCGTGTCGTCGACCTCATTCGTGGCCTGCCGGCCGATGAGGCGCTGGCGATGCTGCGCTTCGCGCCCCAGGCGGCCAGCGAGCCGATCGCGAAGGTGGTCGGCAGTGCGGTCGCCAACGCGGAGCACAACCTGGACCTCGATCCGGAGTCCTTGATCATCAGCCGGGCCTACGTCGACGAGGGCCCGACACTGAAGCGCTACCGGCCCCGTTCGCACGGTCGGCCGGGACGGATCAACAAGCGCACCAGTCACATCACGGTCGAGGTGGAGAGCATCCCGGCCGAGCCGGCCCGCGGCCGTCGTCCGCAGGCGCGCAAATCCACGAGTGCGAACGGGAGGGCCCGCTAGTGGGTCAGAAGGTCAACCCGCACGGGTTCCGGCTCGGCATCACGACCGAGTGGAAGTCGCGCTGGTACGCAGACAAGCTCTACAAGGACTACGTCAAGGAAGACGTCGCCATCCGCCGGATGATGACCAAGGGCATGGAGCGCGCGGGCATCGCGCGCGTGGACATCGAGCGGACCCGCGACCGGGTCCGGGTCGACATCCACACCGCCCGGCCGGGCATCGTCATCGGCCGCCGCGGCGCCGAAGCCGACCGCATCCGCGGTGAGCTGGAGAAGCTCACCAGCAAGCAGGTGCAGCTGAACATCCTCGAGGT
>DASZUO010000289.1:0-51834 GCA_035547575.1 Amycolatopsis sp.
CGGTCCACTTCGGAGAGCTCGGCGGTACCGAGATCCGTTGTGCCGCAACGAAGTTCGAGCAGTACGGGATTGCCCTCACTGGGCTGGACCAATGCGGTCGCGGTGTCGTGCAGGCCGTCGTTGGTGATCTCCCACTGGACGCCCGGCGCGCGCAGCACTACCGGCTCCGACGTGCCGACCACCCGCAGCCCGTCCTCCTCCGGCACCAGATTCACCGGCACCGCACCGAATTCGGGGCGCGGTGCGAACACGATCTGCGCCTGCGCCGAACCGGAGATCACCCGGACCAGGTCCGTCCGGTGCGGCGGGCACTCCGGCTCCAGATAGTCCGTGACCAGCAGCCGCGACCAGCGCGTCTCCACCGTCATCGTGTTCGGCAGGTATCGCTGCCCCAGCGGCAGGCCGTTACGGTACGGCTTGATCGAGAAATGCCCGGCACCGGTTCCGCCGAGCAGGTCGGCGAACACCGCGGGCGCGTCGGGGCCGGGGTGGCACAGCCACGTCAGCCGCGCGTCGGGCGTCAGCAGCGCGACCGAGCGTTCGTTGGCCAGCATGGACAGCCGCTCGATCGGCGGCGCCTGTTCGCCGTAGAGCCAGTTGCGGCGTTCCTCGAGCATGAACGCGAGCACCGTCGCGACGTCCTCGGTGCCGCGAACATGGTACGTCGCAAGGGTTTCCCCATCGCCGACCTTCACCCCGACATCCGGGCCGGACAGCCGGGCGAACGCCTTCTCGTCGGTCACGTCATCGCCGAGGAAGATCGCCGCCGTGGCGCCGACCTGGTGGCGCAACGTGTCCAGCGCACGACCCTTGTCGGTCTGGACCACCGCCAGCTCGACGACTTCCTTGCCGTCCGTGGTGGACACGCCGTCCCAGCCACATGGTCCACTGTGGACGGAATCGAGAATGCGGTGCGCCTCGTCGCGCTCGGCGCGCCGGACGTGCACCGCGATGCTGGCCGGCTTGACCTCCAGCTGAACGCCGGCCACCCCCTCGGTGATCCGCTCGAGCTCCCGCTCCAGGCGCCGGTGCAGCTCACGGGCGCTGCCGTCCAGCTCGTGTACGAAGCCGATGTCGAACTCCGAACCGTGGCTGCCGACGAGGTGCACTTCGGACGGCAGCCGGGACAGGATCGCCAGATCCCGCAACGCCCGCCCGGAAATCACCGCGGCGGTGGTCTCGTGCAGTCCGGCGAGCGAGCGCAACGCGCCCACGGACTCGGGCAGCGGCCGCGCGTCGTCCGGGTTGGTCACGATCGGCGCGAGTGTCCCGTCGTAGTCGCACGCGACCAGAAGTCGCGGCGTGCGGGCGATCTGCACGATCGCGCGCCGCAGCTCGGCGGGGAGGGACTCGGCGGTCACCACTCCTCCTTCAGGAGTTCAAAGCACCAGTGTCGGATTCAGGCGGACGGTTCGGACCCGAGAGCCTCGAGGAACGAACGCGCCCACCGGTCCACGTCATGCGTGAGGACCTGACGACGCAGCGCACGCATGCGACGTCTGCCCTCGGCAGGGTCGAGCGTAATGGCCGACTCCAACGCGTTCTTAACCCCGTCAAGATCGTGCGGATTGACCAGGAACGCGCTGGTCAGCTCGGCCGCGGCGCCCGCGAACTCCGACAGCACCAGCGCCCCGCCCAGATCGTGCCTGCACGCGACGTACTCCTTGCAGACAAGATTCATCCCATCGCGTAGCGGTGTCACGACCATGACGTCGGCCGCCGAGTAGAAGGCGGCGAGCTCGGTGCGGCTCACCGATTGGTGCAGGTAATGCACGACGGGGCGCCCCACCCGGGCGAACTCGCCGTTGATGCGGCCGACCATCTGCTCGATGTCGCTGCGCATGCGCTGGTAGTGCTCGACGCGTTCGCGGCTCGGGGTGGCCAGCTGCACGAACGTCACGTCCTCCGGGCGCACCCGGCCTTCGTGCAGCAACTCGTGCAACGCCTGCAACCGCAGGTCGATGCCCTTGGTGTAGTCGAGCCGGTCGACGCCGAGCAGCACGGTCCGCGGGTTTCCGAGGTCCTGCCGGATCTGCGCGGCCCGCTCACCGACCTCCTTGGAGCGGGCGAGCACGTCCAGCCCGGCCGCGTCGATCGAGATCGGGAACGCGCCGACCCGCACGGTGCGGTTGCCGACCTGCATCAGGCCCGGCCGGGACCGGACGCCGACCGCGCCACGGCTCGGCTCCAGCCCGACGAGGGTGCGGGCCAGCCACAGGAAGTTCTGCGCGCCGCCCGGCCGGTGGAAACCGACCAGGTCGGCGCCGATCAGCCCGCGCACGATCTCCGCACGCCACGGCAGCTGCATGAACAGCTCGACCGGCGGGAACGGGATGTGCAGGAAGAAGCCGATGCGCAGGTCCGGCCGCAGCTCGCGGAGCATGCTCGGGACGAGCTGCAGCTGGTAGTCCTGCACCCACACCGTCGCGCCGTCGGCCGCCACCTTCGCGCTAGCCTCGGCGAACCGGCGGTTGACCTTGACGTAGCTCTCCCACCAGTTCCGGTCGAACACCGGCGGTTGCACCACGTCGTGATAGAGCGGCCACAGCGTGGCGTTGGAGAAGCCTTCGTAGTAGTCGCGCACGTCCTCGGCGGTCAGCATGACGGGGTAGAGCACGAGGCTCTCGTCGGTGAACGGGTCGACGTCGACGCCCGGCACGCCGGGCCAGCCGACCCACGCGCCCTTCCGGGAACGCAGGAACGGCTCCAGCGCGGACACCAGGCCACCGGGGCTCGCGGTCCACCGCTGCGTGCCGTCGGTGGACCGTTCCAGGTCGACGGGCAGCCGGTTGGCGACCACGACGAAGTCCGCGGCGGCGTTGCCGACTCCTGGTTCACTCACGTTCGCTGCTCCCTCGTCCGCGGCACGTCGAACAGTATCCCGTCATCGCGAAGCGAGATCGCCTCGCGGTGACTACTCCAGCCGGCTCTCCGACGGTCGCAGCGGACCCGCCATCCGCGGGCCGGCCAGCCTACGTTCCAGTCTGCCCAGTCCGGAGCGAACCGGCTGGGCGAGGTACTCGCCGAGTACCACGCCCGCGGCCAGCGCCAGCCCGATCGCGACCGCCTTCATCAAGGTCGAGACGTTGCCGTTGCCCTGGGTGGCCAGTTCGTAGAGACCACGGTACGTCGACAGGCCGGGCAGCAGCGGGGTGATCCCGGACACGGCCACGACCAGCGGCGTTACCTTCAGCCGGCGGGACAAAACGCCCCCGCAGAAGCCGACGAGGGTCGCGGCGACGGCGGAGGAGGTGATCGGGTCGAACTCGCCGAGGATGAGCGCGCCGTAGACCCCGGCTCCGATCGCGCCGGCCGCGCTCGCGACCAGAAGCGCCCGCATCGTCGAGTAGCTGCCGAGCGCGAAGCACGCGGCCGTGCCCGCGCCGGCGACGACCATGACCGGTAGCTGGAGCGCGGTCTGCGCCACGACTTCGGGTTCGATCTGCATGAACCCGACGGCCTTGGCGATGTTCAACGCAAGTGCGACACCGGTGATCAGTCCGGCACTCATGAGCGCCGTTTCCATGGTGCGGCCGGCGGCCGTGACGTTGTACCCGGTGATGGCGTCCTGCACCGCGGAGACCGTGGAGAGCCCGGACAGGAGCACGGTGATCGCCGCGGAGGCGACGAGTGTGGAGAAGCGGGTCGGGACAAGGCCCGTCTCGACGATGAGCGTCGCCAGTCCCGTGGCGACGAGCCCGCCGACGGCCTGCTGGAAGAAGAAGGGCAGAGCGTACTTGTTCAGCTGACGGCCGAGCCGGTCGATCAGCGACGAGATGACGAGCGCGCCGAGCGCGACGTCGAAGCCGCCGCCGAGGATCAGGGTGATGAAGAAGGCCATGCCGCCCCAGGACAGCGTGGCGACCCAGCGCGGGTACGGGTGCGGGGCGGTGGTGATCTTGTGCAGTTCGGTGTAGGCCTCTTCGGCGCCGGTGTTGCCGCGGATGATCTGCTGCACGAGCATCTCGGTCTGCGACAGCCGGGTGTAGTCGAGGCTGCGGGAGCGCACGACGCGCAGCGCGCTCACCGGGGCCATGCCGGTGCCGCGATGGCAGGTGACGGTGATCGATGTGAAGATGACGTCGACCTCGCAGTGCGGCAGGCCGAGAGACGAGGTAAGCGACAGGATCGTCGCGGTCACGTCGGACGCGCCGGCGCCGCTCGCCATCTGTACCTCGCCGATGCGCAGCACCAGGTCGAGAACGAAGTTGACGGTAGTGTCGTCCGGCAGTGCCGGCCCGTGTTCGGCGCCGGAGTCGACGGCGGGCAGTTCGCCGGTCGGCGCCTCGAGAATGTGCCAGGCACGCCGCCGCGGCTCGGTCGAACGCCTGCGCCTGTTCTCTCTCTCGACGTTCGGGTCCTGGGGCGCTTCCAGGATGTGCCAGCCGCGCCGCCGGGTCACCGGGCCCCGTGCGCGCTGGGTGTTTCTCATCGGACCTTCACCTCCCTCACTGGTGTTCCCCGGAGAGCATCGCCACGCGCGCACCTGGTGTTGCAAGGAACAAACGGTGGCGTGCACCACTTCGCCGATCATCCACGAAACCGGCGACGACGGCAGCACCAGCGAGGGAGCCGCAGGAGGCCCACTATGATGATCCGAGTACGCCGACTTAGCTCAGCTGGTAGAGCAGCTGTCTTGTAAACAGCAGGTCAGGGGTTCGAGTCCCCTAGTCGGCTCTCTCTTGACCGGTGCGAACAGCGTGTCGTGAGGACGTTCGCGGCGCGGTCTGGGACTCACGATGACTGCGAGTTGACCGGCAGGCGCGCTCGCACGAAGGAACTCGTACCCGCTCTAGGGGACGAGCCCGTATTCGCGCAGCTGCGTCCGTGCGACGGCCGGCCTTTATCGAGTACCGGACGACCGCCGGCACGGTCCTGAAGATCCACTGTGCGCTGAGCGCGATCTTTGCTGCGACCGTGCGGCGGGGCTGCGCCGCCTGGGACGAGGACCCGAGGTGGGGCACGCTCGTCTGGCTCGTGTTCGTGACCGGCGTCCGGCGCCCCGAAGTTCTCGTCCTGCGCTGGACCGACCTGGGCACCCGGACGCCTACACGGCTGCTTGCTCGGCGGTCAAGCCTGCCGACTGTCCTAACGCGAGGATTGTTGGGAAGCTAGTGTCGTGCGTCGCCTTCTCAGCAGGCCGATTTGTACTCGCTAACACTGACGCCGCGCGAGCCTGTCGCGCGACCCACCGGCCAGGCGATCAGCAACCGAGGCAGGCCCGCCGCCTGACGTCCACCGAGCACAGCCCGCCGAAGGAAGTTATACATGATAGGGAACTCAGTGTCGTTCTGACTTGACGAATGGCATCGCGCTGAACATACTCCGTTGCGCACGAACTTTGGTCCGACCCTTTGTTAGATCGAACCTTTTGTGCGTTGTCAAATGCGGCGTCAACGGGGACGCCGCGCGGGATGGGAGTGCACATGTATCGATCGCGATGGATAGCCGCCGTCTGCGCGGTCGTCCTCGGCGCAGGAGTCGTCGTCAGTTCCAGTTTCCCGGCGAGTGCCGATGATCAAGGCGGCACCGCAACGCAGCCGACGTTCTCCAGTCTGGTCGACGCGATACCCGGCTTGGCCAACCTGACATTGCCGCCGTCGCTGGACAACGCGCTCGCCGGGCTGCCCAACGGGCCACTGCGTGACTATGACACCCCGACCAAAGCGCCGGGCAAGGTGTGCCCATTCGTCGGCGACGTTCCGGTGTCATTGCCGGTGGTCGCCTCGCCGCTCGGCACTCCACTGCCCGGGCTCGCCGGCATCGATCTGTCCCAGCCGGCGGTGAGCACCCACGTCCACGGCGAGCTGTGCATGAGTGACGACTCGCTGGCGCAGGCGAAGTCCGGAAACCCGCCGGCCGTACTGACGCTGGTGCACGGCATCACCTATGGCACCTACTACTGGGACTTCCCTTACCAACCGGAGAAATACTCCACGGTCAACTACCTGGACAAGGCCGGCTTCGCCACGTTCAACATCGACCGGGTCGGCGACGGCGCCAGCGGTCACCCGCTCAGCCCGCTGGTGAACGCGCAATCGCAGGCAGAAGTCGATCACCAGCTGGTTCAGGAGCTCAAGAACGGTCACGTCGGCGGCATCCCGTTCGGTCACGTCGGTCTGGTCGGACACTCCTACGGCACCGTGATCAACTGGATCGAGTCGGCGATGTACAACGACACCGACATCGATATCGGCACCGGCTACAGTGATCGCGTCGACCCGCTGACCGCGGGCGCGTTCATCGCCGAATCCACCCCGGCGGCGCTGTCCCCGCTGGAGTCGAACCAACCGTGGTCCATCGACCCCGGCTACCTGCAACCGCTGTCGACGGCTCGTGACCTGCCACAGCTTTACAACGCCGCGGACGTCGATCCGCAGGTGGAGAAGGAAGACGCGGCACTGGCCAACACGGTCACCGTGGGTGAGGTGGCGACCTTCGCCGAGCGCGAATACGACGGAACACACAAGAACATCCACATTCCGACGTTCGACATTCAGGGCGAGTACGACATCATGACCTGTGGTACGAACGCCGAGGAATGCGCGACCAACGCCACCACGACCGACAACCCGGTGACCCTGGAAAAGGCCGCCAAGCGGTTCACCGACTGGCAAGGCGGCGCGTTCAGCTCGCAGGCGTGCTTCCGCGCGGCCGTCGTCCCCGACGCGGCGCACAACGTGTCACTCGCGCTCAACGCCAATCAGACACAGGTGCAGATCGCGTTCTTCGCGTTGGAAGCGATGGGCACCCACGGCCAGAACACCAAGAAATACCGGGACACCTGCACGACCAGCGGTCCGAGCGTGTTCGACGACCTGCCGGAGCTGACCAGGCTCATCCCACCGGCGCCGTTGAGCCCACCACCGGTGAGCACGATCATCGACCCGATCATCGAGTACCTCGGCGGTTAGTCGCCGGGCAGCCAGCTCAATCCGTCCATCCAGCAGTTGTCCAACAAACCAGGCGCGCCGCTTTGGGCGGCACGGGCAGGACAACAACCGCGAATTGTGCGCGGGTGTTAGCTTCCTTCCCGTGGTGGGGCATCAGGACGAGACCAGGGCGGCCTACGACGGGATCGTCGAGGTCTATGCGTCGATGTTCGCCGACCGGCTGGAGACGCAGCCGTTCTCGCGGGCCATGATCGGCGTCTTCGCCGAGCTGGTACGCGGATCGGGGAACTGGCGAGCAGCCGACGTCGGGTGTGGGCCGGGACATCTGACGGCCATGCTGCACGAACTCGGCCTGGACGCTGTCGGGTTTGACCTCTCCCCGGCGATGGTCGACCACGCACGGCGGGCTCATCCGGCGCTGAGGTTCGACGAGGCGCGGATGGAGGCCCTGCCGGTCGAGGACCGCGCTTTCGGCGGTGTGCTGGCCCACTACTCGATGATCCATACCCCGCCCGGAGAATTGCCTGCGCTGCTCGCCGAGCAGGTGCGTGTGCTGGCGCCAGGGGGTGTGCTCCTGGTCTCGCTTTTCGCGACTGACGGGCCGGAGCCGGTCCGCTTCGACCACAAGGTGACGTCGGCGTATAGCTGGCCGGTCGACCGGTTCGCCGAATTGCTGACCGGGGCCGGGCTCGACACGTTCGCCCGGCTGCTCCACGACCCGGCCTCCGAGCGGGGCTTCCTCGACGCGCACTTGCTGGCCCGCCTCCACCAGAGCCCGCCTGATCGTCCTTCACGCGAGCTCGCGGCTCATGCCGGAAGTGCGTCGCCCGGGAAACCGAGGCAGGAGTAGACCTCGCACGTCATCATCCCGGCCCGGACGCAGGGGTCGGCGTCCATGATCTCTTGGGCCTTGTCGGCAGGCACGGTCATGATCGCAACGCCGGCGATCGTGTCGGCCAGCACCGGGCACAGGATCGCGATCTTCCTCGATTCTTGGGGCCTGTCAGCCGAGGCCGACGCGCTGGTGGTCGATCTCGATAAGGCCGACGACGCGTTTCTGGTCGCGGCCGTAGGGCTGGCCGGTGTACTTGATCGCGATTTCGTCGACGGCCGCCCAGCCCTCATCGCCGTCGAGCCACTCGACGACCCGGCCGCGGAGCGTAACGGGCGGGAAGGGTGCGCCGGGCGGGGTGAGAGAGATCGCCACGCGCGGGTCCTGCCGCAGGTTGCGGGCCTTGCGGGAGTCGGGGCCGGTGAGGAACGCCACCTGGTCGCCGCGAGTGCCGATCCACAGCGGGATCGAGTGGGGCGAGCCGTCCGGCAGGAGGGTTGCCAGGTGGGCGATGGGGGTGCCGTCGAGCAGGTCGCGTACGTCGGTGTTCAGCATGGGTCTGTTCCTCACTTCTCGATCCGGTAACGCAGGTGTGTGACGCCGGCAGCGGGCACGGCCTCAACGAGACTGAGCCGGATGTGGGTGGGCAGGTCGTGGAAGAGGGGGCGTCCGCCACCGAGCAGCACCGGAACCTGGTGAATGACCACCTCGTCGACCAGGGCCGCGGCCATCGCGGCGGTGAGCGTGACGCCGCCCTGGATGGCGACGTCCTTGTCGCCGGCGAGCTCGCGGGCACGCTCGACGGCTGTCTTAATCGAGTCGGCGAAGGACTGCCGGTCGGAGGCGGCGTGCTCCTCCGGCTGCGGTCGGTGGCTGACGACCACCATCGGTGCGGTGGGGGTGCGGACTCCCGCCGTCGAAGGCCTCGGAGTCGTCGTAGGTGGTGCGGCCTGTGACGACCGCGCCGACGCGGTCGCTGAGCGCCTGGTAGTACGACGAGTTCCGCGGGTCGCCGTACCAGTCGAAGAGGACCCCGCCGGCCCCGAGCCCCTGGCCGGGACGAGGGTCGCGGCCGGTGATGTAGCCGTCGGCCGAGGTGGCCAACGCGCTGAAGACGTTACTCATGATCGCCCTGCCTCTAAGTTCCTTGAAGAGACCCAACGCGGATGACTCTAGCGGTTTAAGTTCCCTTAGGGAACCCAGTTTGCTAGATTGGTCTCATGCAACGGACGCGGTTCGGTGAGATGGCGTGCTCGATCGCGCGCACGACGGACGTGATCGGGGAGCCCTGGTCGCCTCTCGTGCTGCGCGATGTCTTCGCGGGGGTCCATCGCTTCGACCAGATCCAGGCCGACCTCGGGATCTCGCGCAAGGTGCTCACCGAGCGGCTCAATCACCTCGTCGAGCAGGGCGTGCTGGAGCGCCGGGCCTACGATGGCCGGCCGCGCTTCGAATACCACCTCACCGACAAGGGCACCGAGCTCGTGGACCTGTTGATGGTGATGACCCGGTGGGGAGACCGCTGGCTCGCGGGCGAGGCCGGGCCGCCTGTCCTCTACCGGCACCACGCCTGCGGCGAAATCAGCGGAGTCGACCTGCGCTGCGCGCGCTGCGGCGAGCCGATGCACGCCCGCGACGTCGACCTGCTCCCCGGGCCGGGCTCGGCGGGCTGAGCCGTCGTCCCAGGTGGTCGACTCGAGTGGCTGCGGACAGATGTCCGCGGCGGTCGCCCTTGGGTAGCACCGATGGGCGTTCGGCCTACCGCGCGGCTGTTCACGCAGCGTCGTGGCCTTCGTCGAATCCGGGATCGTCAACCCCAGCGCCTGATCCCGGGCCGTGACTGGTCAGCGTGACCAAAATCCCGAGGATCGCCGGTCAGGGCGCCGGTAAACTCGTCCTCCAGCCCCGTCGCTGTGGGAAGAGCAAACATGCCGCAGATGCACCGCACCCTTGCCAGGACATGGCGCCGGGTCGCGCTGTTCTACCGGCTGGCCTGCGCCCGGGATGACCGTCGTAGCCTGCATCTGCGGGTGCCGTCCGGTGTCTGGCTCTGCGCACACTGTGAACGCATGCTGTGGGACTCGGACACCTTCGCCGTACACAGCTGTCAACCGGCCGGCTGAGTTCCGCGACGGATCAGGCGGAGATTCGGTGCCGGCCACCGCGGAGATCAGGAGAGGACACGTCCGGTGACCCTTCGCGGCGCTTCTTCGGAGCCGCCACTTGCGCCAGGGATAGAGCCACACAGGACCCCGATCACGCTGAAACAGTTGTAGCGCATGCCAATCGACAAGGAGGGCGTGCGACGACCGTAGGAGTCATAGGCGCCGCTGTCTCCCGTAGGTCGCCGCCGCGGCCCACGGTGTGACACGAAGGGGGTCAGTCGAAGAACTTCCGTTGCCGTATCTCGGCGCGGCGATGGCGCAGCCGCCATCCGGCGGGGGTGCGGACGAGTTCGTCGTGGTAGTCGCCGGTGACGGGCGGGCCCTCGTTGGGGAAGGCGATGAACTTGCTGTGCGCCCGCACCGTGCCGTCGGCGTCCTGGGCAAGGGTGGTGTTGGTGGTGACGTGGGCGTACATGTTGCGGCCCTTGAACGTGGCGACGATGTCGGCGATCCCGTGCAGGTCGGGGGTGCCGCGGCCGCGGTCGAACACGAAGTCCTCGGCGAACACCTCGTGTGCCCGGTCCCAGTCGTGGTCGTCGACGACGTGACCGTAGTCGGCGAGCACGTGCTGGATTTCCATGGCGTCCTGAGGCGTGATCATCCTTGTGCTCCCTGGTCGAGACGGTCGTGACCGGCGCGGAGCCCGTCGAGGGCGATGTGCAGGTGCCGGCGCCAAGCGCCCGGCGTGGTGGGTTCGGTGAGTTCCGCGATCCGCCCGAGGCCAACCAGTTGCAGCGATATGTCGTCGGGTCCCACCCCGGGCCGCAGGACGCCTGCCGCGTGGCAGGCCTCCAGGAGTTCTTCGATGACCGGCTGGACCTCGCGGCGGCAGTCGTGCACGGCCGAGGCGTCCCAGGAGCGGGCGAACCGTTCGAACATGGCCCGCTGCCGGGCCTGCCGGGCGATGGCGTCTTCCATGAACGAGCACAGCGCGTCCCAGGGCTCGCGATGCTGCGCCGCGCGCCGCGCTTCGCGGGTCCAGGCAAGGAAGTCTTCGCGCAGTACGGTGTCGAGAAGGTCCTCTTTGGTCGGGAAGTGCCGGTACAGGGTGCCCATGCCGACACCGGCGCAGCGGGCGATCTCGCGCACATCGACGTCACAACCGCGGGCGGCGAAGACGGCGGCGGCCGCCCGCAGGATCCCGGCCCGGTTGCGGGCCGCGTCCGCGCGCAACGGCCGCACACCCGGATCCACGGCCTCTGTCACGACGCCGACGGTAACCGGGCGGCGCCAACCGTGGCAAGCGCTCCGCTTATTGCTACGCTCGAACCGGAGCAGGTGCTCCGCCCCGGATCGCCGTAGGCCGAAAGGACGTTGCGCGTGAAGCTGTCCATGGTGGAGCTGTCCCCGGTGCCGCCAGGGGGTAGCGCGATCGAAGCGTTCGCCGACAGCATCGACCTGGCTCAGCGGGCGGAGGCGTGGGGATACTCGCGCTTCTGGGTCGCCGAGCATCACGGCGGCGGCGCCGGCAACGCGGGCAGCACCCCGGAAGTCCTGATCGCCCGCATCGCCGCGGAGACCGCGCACATCCGGGTCGGCTCGGGCACGGTGCTGCTCAACCACTACAGCCCGTACAAGGTCGCCGAGACCTTCCGTGTGCTGCACGCGATGTCCCCCGGCCGGATCGACCTGGGGCTGGGCCGCGCGAACGGGCTGCCGGTGGCCGACTACGCCCTGCAGCGCGACCGTTCCGCCATCCAACGGTTCGACGACTACCCCCAGCAGGTCGCCGAGGTGCTGTCGTGGCTGGGCGGCGTCTTCCCAGGGGACCACCCGTTCTCCCAGATCCGGATCACGCCGGGGACGCCGGGGAATCCGGAGCCCTGGGTGCTCGGCTCCAGTCCCGACAGCGCCGTGGTCGCCGGCACGCTCGGCTTGCGATACTGCTTCGCGGGGTTCATCAACCCGCGGGCCGCGATCACCGCCGCCCAGACCTACCGCGAGCACTTCCGGCCCTCGTCCTTCCCCGACGGTATCGCCGAACCGTATGTCGCCCTCGGGATCAACGTGACCTGCGCGGAGACCGACGCCGAAGCGGCCCGGTTGCGGTCGAGTGTCGAGCTGTTCTACCGCCAGCTGCGGAGCGGGACGCTGCCCACGGGCCTGCCGGCGCCGGAGGAGGCCATCGCAGCACTCGGCGGTGTTCCCGGCCCGAGCCAGGTCCGCCCTGGGTCCTGGTCGCAGCACATCTCCGGCGGCCCGGACACGATCCGCGACATGCTCCAGATCATGGCCGACGATCTGGGCGCCGAGGAGATCGTCCTGCAAGACATGATCGCCCGCCGCGAAGATCGTCTGCGTTCCTATGCCCTGCTCGCCGACACCTTCGAACTGTCTGCTCCGGCCACCGCCAGAGCCTCCTGACGGGCGTGGCTGACGTCCTGCGTGGCTCCGATGAAGATCAGCAGCATTGTGGCTTGAGTGGCGCCTTCGTCGCTGGGTCCGCGTTGATCGTCTAAAGTGGACTTCGCCCGCGACAGTCGCGAGCGTCGGTCAGGCCGGCAGGCTGCGGATCCAGCCGGCGATACGATCCCAGAGCAGGGTCCGGCTGGTGGCGTAGTTGTGGCAGTGCGCTGATCCGGCCAGGAGGAACGTCGTCACATCGGTAGCCTTCGGATAGGTCTGGACCTCAACGTGGATGTCCGGCGAGACGTCCTGCTCGCCGAAGGCCAGGAAGACCGGGCTGGAGATCTCCGCCGCCGCCGATGCGGTGGAGCTGGGCGTCACCGACTCCAGCACGACGGTTCGCGGCGAGACCGTCGCCTCGGCTTCCTCCAGCTCCACCACCCAATCGGGCACGTCGGGCAGATGGAACCAGGAACGCAGGTTCGCCCGAGGCAGCACGAAGTACTCTTCGATCTCCGGCCACGGCCGGCCCCAGCTACTCTGCGGCACGTGCGCGCGAGCCCACTCGGTACGCTCCTCGGGTGTCAGCTCGGCCTCCCGCTCGTGCGGCTGGTACACGCCCTTCACGAACTGGTTGGTGAAGCCGAGCACGCCGATCGCGTCGAACGAGCCGAAGACACCTTGTTGCACGATCAGTGCGGCGCCCCCCATCGAGTGCCCCACGCCGATCATGCGTGCACTGGCGGGCAAGCCCCCCACGCCGCGCTCGCGCACCTGGCGGGCGACCGCATCATTGGCAGCGGCGAGGGTGCGCAGCGACAGATCGTCGGCGTTGGCCGGGCGGGAGCTGGCGCCGGTGCCCAGCACGTCCACCCCGAGGACGGCGAACCCGCGACCCGTCAGGCGCTCGGCGAAACTGTAGCCGTGCTCGGCCAGCTTCGGCGAGTGCCAGTAGCTCTTGGTGTAGCCACCGCCGGGAATGGCGAAAATGAGGTCTGAGGCCGCCTTGGGGTCCTCCGGTAGGTGCAGCGACGCCGCGATGTCCACCGTGCCGTCCCCGACCGGGTTGGGAATCGAGAACGTGAGATCTTCGCTGATCACTGCGGGGTTCTCCTCTCCTGGTGCGACGAGACGACGCAAGGTCCCGACGGTGACGTCCGTGGCCAACGCTCGAGCGAGCGGTTCGATGCGGCGGGTGGTGTATCGACGACGTCGGTGTCCTCCGTCGTCTCGGTACCGGTGTCGTGGACCAAGGGGAAGTTCGCACTGCGGAGCACATCGGGTCGGCTGAGCCGAAGATGCGCCACGCCGCGCTCGACCTCGGATGCCACCAGCGCCATCGCCCCCCATTCCTCCCAACCGGGCGCTCGTTAGGTCCATTGCAGGGTAAGCCGCCGGCTCCTCCGGGTCAAGACGAGCCGTAGCCCGGCGGATCGGCGCTGAACACGGCCGAGTGCGTCCCATCCGGGACGTGATGTCGCCGTCCACAGTGGTCGTTCGGAGATTGGTGCGGCCCAACGTCGACCCGAAACTCGTTGGAGCATCGCGTGCCCCGAAGCGGCGATTGTCCGAATGGAGGCCGGCCGGTGGCATCCGGGTGGTTTTGTCCTTCACCCGCCGCCGGGGTAGCGCACCGCGGGAGCTCGTTAGCGCAGGGCTCGTTGTGCCAAGAGCCGCTCGATGGCTTGTGTCACCTGCCCGGCGCCGTCTTCCCGCAGGATCCGGTTGGCGAGGAACGCTGCTCGCTCTTTGTGTATCGGGGTCAGCAGCACGAGGTCGGCTGGCGCGTCCTCGACGGCCGTCGCCAGCTTCAACGGATCCTCCTTGGCCGGGTCCAGGTCGGCCTCGATCTCGAACTCCGCCGGCCTGGCTGACAACCCGAGAGCCTCGATGTCGTCGGCGAGATCAGGGGTGCAGGTGATCACCACGTCGTGGCCGGTGGTCTGCAGGTCGCGTCAGGCGGACGTGGTGGCGCGCAGGAAAAGAGCGACGAGGTCTTCGCCGTAGCGGGGGATGTCGAAGTCAGGGTTGGGCACCGAGGCGAGGAGCGCCCCGCCGATGGCACTGCGCACCAAACATCGTCAGACACGCCGAGGCCTCGGTCGTGGTCGCCGAGCGGCAGGCGGAAGGCGCCGTTCGGGCCGCCCTGTTTCCGGGCGGTCGAGTCATGCGCGCGGCCGGAACAAGGCCCCGCCTCGAACAAGCTAGATGTTTATGCTACTTAGCGGTAAGCAGGGTCGACACAAGCAGCGATTGACAGTGGCCCGAGCCCGTCCTAACGTATCGATGAGTTTGTACCGATCAATCGATCGACGAGTGTGGGGATCAGCGACAAAGGAGACGTGGTCATGACCGCCCAGATCGAGCGCCCACCGGAGGCGAACCTGCTCGCGGAATCGGAAGTGCAGCGGTGCTTGCCCGATCCCGGCGTCGACACCAGCCGTGTTCCGTTCCGGATGGCCGACGGCGTGCACATCCCCGCCGAGCGCTACTACGACCAGGGGTTCGCCGACCTCGAAAACGAGAAGATGTGGCTGCGCACCTGGCAGTGGGCGGCGCGGGAGGAGGACGTCCCGCGGGTCGGCGACTACATCGAGTACAGCATCGTCGGCGAGTCCGTCATGGTGGTACGTGTCGACGAGGACACGATCAAGGTCTACCAGAACGTCTGCCCGCACCGCGCCACGCGGCTGGCGCAGGACTGCGGCACGTTCGGCGGTGGCCAGATCGTCTGCCCGTTCCACGGCTGGCGCTGGAACCTCGACGGCTCGCAGTCCATGCTCTACGGGCGCCGGGGATTCGTCTCCGAGTCGGTCGACCCGGCCAAGATGGCGCTGCGGGAGGTCCGGTCCGAGATCCGGTACGGCTTCATCTGGATCACCTTCGACAACGACGCGCCGTCGCTGGACGAGTTCTTCGGCGAGATGGACGAATACCTCGCACCCGTGGCGATGGAACGGATGCGGTTCCGCTGGTGGAAGTACACCGTCCTGCCGGCGAACTGGAAGGTCGCGCTGGAGGCCTTCATGGAGGCCTACCACGTCATGCAGGCACACCCCGAGCTCGCGCTCGGCGCGACGGGCGAGTCCTACAACGCGGACGCGGTGCCGTACTTCCAGCGCGGGATGGGGCATGTGGACAGCACGGCGCCGTCGCTTCCGGGTTCGGCGTTCGTGCTCACCGAGTCGCCGGTCGAGGGCATGGGCTTCGGGGAGTGGTTCCTGGCGCAGAACCAGGTGCTGTTCGAGGGCACCGACGCGACCAACACGGTGCGGGACGAGCTGATCGCCGACCGCGTGCGCGGCAAGAACCTGTCCGACGAGGAGCTGCTGCCGGCGTTCTTCCAGGAGTACTACGCCTACGCGCAGGACGCGGGGATCCCGTTGCCGCCGCCGGACCCGAAGGCCACGTCCTACGCGTTCCTGTTCCCGAACCTCGTCATGCTCGGCATGCCGGGGAACCTCCTGTACTACCGCGTCCGCCCGAACGGCACCGACCCGAACTCGTGTGTGTTCGAGGTGTTCGCGATGCAGATTCCGATCGCGGGCGAGGAGCAGGCCCCCGCCCGGCCGGAAGGGCCGATAGCGCCCGACGACTGGCCGTTCGTGCTGCGTCAGGACTTCGAGAACATCCTGCGCCAGCAGGAGGGCTACCGCAGCCGGGCGTTCACCGAGGCCACGATGTCGCCGCGCTACGAGACGATGATCTACACCATGCACAACGAGATCGACAAGTACATTGCGCGGTAGGGGTTCCCGCCGCCCGGCCGATGACGGTCCGGGCGGCACCGTCCGCGTCGAGCCGGGCGGGCACGTCATCGAGGTGCGGCCGGGCGAGTCCCTGATTCAGGCAGCCTGGCGGATGGGCTACGAGTGGCCCACGTTGTGCTACGGCATGGGCACCTGCACAGCGTGCCAGTGCGAGATTCTCGAGGGTCTCGACCTCCTGTCGGACAAAACCGAAGCCGAGCACGCGATGCTCGGCGATCTCAGCCGCCGTCGCCGGCGCGTCGACCCCCGGCGCGTCCGGCTGGCGTGCCAGGTCCGGATCGCCGGCGACGTCGAGGTCCGCAAACCCGGCGTGCGGGTCGCGGAGAAAACGACAACAGAACGGAGCCGACCATGACGACCTCCACCGAGGCCGGTGCCGCGGAAGGCGTGGATGCGGACGTCCTCGCCGGGATCTACACCACCGCGGCCAAGATCAAGCTGTACGACGAGAAGTACCGGGCGACCATGCGGGCCGGGAAGATCGGCGGGATGTACTACTCCCCGCGCGGTCAGGAGATCATCCCCTCGGCGGTCGGCGCGGCGCTCGCGCCGGACGACTATGTGCTGACCATCTACCGGGGCGTGCACGACCAGATCGCCAAGGGAGTGCCGCTTCGCCCACTGACGGCCGAGTTCTTCGGGCGGGCGAGCGGGACTTGCAAGGGCAAGGGCGGGCCGATGCACGTCACCGACGTCTCGTCCGGGCTGATCGTCACCACCGGTGTCGTGGGCTCCGGGCTGCCCATCGGCACGGGTGTGGCGCTGTCGGCGAAGCTGCGGGGCACCGGCCAGGTGACCGTCGTGAACTTCGGGGACGGCGCTGCCAACATCGGCGCATTCCACGAGGCGCTCAACCTGGCCTCCGTCTGGAACCTGCCGGTTGTGTTCATGTGCCAGAACAACCGCTACGCCGAGTACACCACCTACGCCGACGGCACCTCAGTCGAGCAGATCGCGCAGCGGGGGGCGGCCTACTCGATGCGCTCGATCCACGTCGACGGCAACGATCCGGAGGCGATGTACCGCGCAGCGCGGACCGCGATCGATGCGGCGCGCGCCGGCGACGGACCGACCCTGGTCGAGGCCCTGACCTACCGGTTCTTCGGGCACGTCATGGGCGATGGCATGGAGTACATGCCGGACGAGGAGCTCAAGGCCGCGGTCGACGCGGACCCGGTGGTGCGGTTGCGGGAGAGCCTGATCGCCGCTGGGCACCGCACCGAGGCCGAGCTCACCCGTCTCGAGGACGAGCTGCGGGCAGAGATCGACGATGCGTTCGAGTACGCGATCTCCCAGCCGCTGGCCGAGCCGACCGAACTCACGACCGACGTCTATGCCGAAGGTGTTTCGCTATGACAGTGCAGAGTGACCTCCGCGAAGAGGTGGAGAGCCAGGCCGGGCGCGAGCTCATGCTGATCCAGGCCATCAACGAGGCCCTGGACGTCGCGCTCGGGCTGGATGAGACCGTGTTTCAGCTGGGGGAGGACATCCACGATCCGAAAGGCGGCGGGTTCGGACTCCACAAGGGACTGTCCACAAAGTATGGGCTGGAGCGGGTGCGGCCCACGCCCATCTCGGAGCAGGCGATCATGGGGGCCGCGGTCGGCGCCGCGATCACCGGGATGCGTCCGGTCGCCGAGATCATGCTGATGAATTTCCTGTCCGTGTGTGGCGACCAGCTGATCAACCATGCC
This sequence comes from Amycolatopsis sp., assembly GCA_035547575.1. GTDB lineage: Bacteria > Actinomycetota > Actinomycetes > Mycobacteriales > Pseudonocardiaceae > Amycolatopsis_E. The sequence continues at coordinate 17,701 of DASZUO010000289.1, forward strand.
GCCAAGCTGCGGTACATGTCCGGTGGGCAGACGAACGTGCCGCTGACCGTGCGGACGGTCACCGGCGCAGGTGGTGGATTCGGCGCCCAGCACTCCGACATGCTCGAAGGTCCCCTGGTACACACGCCGGGGCTCAAGGTCGTCGTCCCGTCCACCCCGGCCGACGCGAAGGGCCTGCTGCTGTCGTCGATCTTCGACGACGACCCGGTCGTGTTCATCGAGATGCACCACCTGTACTTCGCCGCCAAGGGGCCGGTGCCCGAGGGCGACTACCGGGTGCCGCTTGGCAAGGCCCGGCTCGCCAGGGCCGGCTCGGACGTCACTCTCATCAGCTGGGGCAAGCAGGTCCACGACTGCCTCGCGGTGGCGGAGAGCCTGGCCGCCGACGGGATCGACGCCGAGGTCCTGGACCTCCGGTCCCTCGTTCCACTCGACACCGACGCCATCCTGGGTTCGGTCGGCCGGACCGGGCGGGCGGTCATCGTGCACGAAGCCGTGCGCCGCAACGGCTTCGGCGCCGAGCTGGCCGCGACGATCAGTGAGGAACTGTTCGGCCGGCTACGCGCGCCCGTCCGCCGGGTCGCCGCCGCGAACACGCCGGTGCCGTACGCGTCCTCACTGGAGGGGGCGTACCTGCCCTCGCAGGCCGACATCGAGGCCGCCGCCCGTGGTCTGTTCAGCTGACCTGACGCTGATGCCGGATCGAGGACGAGGAGCGCGATGGCGTTTGAACTGAGCATTCCACAGCTGGGTGTGACGATGACCGAGGGCACGCTCAGCCAGTGGCTGGTCGAGGACGGCGGGACAGTCCACGCCGGCGACCCGATCTACCTGCTGGAGACGGACAAGACCGAGACGGAGATCGAGGCTCCGGTGGACGGCGTGCTCCGGATCAAGGCCGAGCCGGGTGATTATGCGGTCGGCACGGTGGTCGGCGAGCTGAGCTGACCCGGTCGCCGGTCACGATGATGCCGCCGATCCGTGGCAGGCCGTTGCGGCCCGCCGCGGATCGGCGGTTATCGTCGTTCGGCGACAGGTGAGGAGTCCCGCGGTGATGCATCCGGATCCCCAGGCGAGCGAAGCGTTCAAGGCACTCGGTGACCCGATTCGATGGCGCATCGTGTGCGAACTGGCCGAGGTGGACGAACTGGCATTCAGCACGATGGAAGAGGTGCTGCCCTTCTCCAAGGCCGCGGTCTCCTACCACACGCGCATTCTCGCGCAGGCCGGGCTGCTGACCGTGCGCAAGCAGGGACGCCACTATTTCTACGCACTGCGCCGGGAGCTGGTGCGTGACCTGGTGCAGCAGGTGCGGGAGCTGGCACCTGACGAAGCGGCGCGGTCGCGGGCGAGCGAGCTCCGGCGGGCGGATCCGGGCTCGCCTACGCCGTGACTTACGCCGTGCTCTGCTCGCCGGCGCCGGCGTTGCGCAGCAGGCTGGTGTCGAGGAGGTCCGCGAGCTCCCGTATCGCTTCCGGGCGGATGCGGTAGAAGTGTTGACGGCTTTCCTTGCGCCGCTCGATCAACCCGGCCTCGCGCAGGACCGCGAGGTGGTAGGACAGCGTCGGCTGCTGGACGGGCACGACATCCCCGAGCTGGCTCACGCTGACCTCGCCACGAGCGCGGCCGATGTGCCGCAGGATGACCCATCGGATCGGATCCCCCAGGGAACGAAACGGCAGCGCCTCGTCGTCGGCCATTTCCCGCTCCCCGTTCGATCCTGGTGGGTGCACCAAAGCATAACAGCCATGGTTCCCGCCACGATGTGACTCGGGCCGCTGCCGGGGATTCCGGGGGGCCGGCGGAGGCCGGCCCCCCGCAGCCTCACGGGGTCGTTGCCTCGACAAGACGGTTCGCCGCGTGCGCGCCCGCCCGCCGTCCGGAGAAGACGCAGTCCGCCAGCGAGAGCCCACTGATGTAGCTGTTCGAACAGATCCCGACGGCGTTGCGGCCGGCGGCGTAGAGGCCGGACACGGGCTCGTCCTTGTCGGTGAGCACCGTCCCGGTTTCCTCGTCGACTCGCAGGCCGCCGAGCGTGAGGCCGGGCGCGGGGAAAGCCGGTGAGTTCTTGATCGAGATGTCGACCGCGTAGAAGGGCCCTTCGGTCACCGGCGAGCACACTTCCGCGGCCTTGTGGGCAGGGTCGCCGGCACCGGACGTGATACCCGTGTTGTAGGCGGACACCGTGTCCGTCAGCGCCGGCGCGGGCACGCCGATCTTGTCCGCCAGCGCCTCGAGGGTGGGCGCCTTGACGTGCCCGAGGGTGAACACGTAAGCCGCCATCGCCTGCTGGAACGGCTGGGTCTGCGTGCGCAGCTGCCGGCGAGCCTTCTTCCACTGGCGCGCATCGAGCACGAGGAAGCCGCGGCCGCCGTGCTCGCGGATCATCACGTCCGAGTGCGTGGCGCCGTAGAGATCCTCGTTGGCGATCCGGGTGCCGCCGGGCCCGACCGTCACACCCTCCTGGAAGGCGCTCGGCGGGGACAGGAAACGCCAAGCGGTCATGTGATCCAGCAAGGCGGTGCTGCCGCCTGCCGACACACCCAGCTGGATGCCGCTGCCGTCGTCGCCGACCGTGCCAAGGGGCGAGATGTCGGCGTAGCCACCCGCGTACTGCGCTTTCATTTCCGGGTTGTAGATGAACCCGCCGGCGGACAGAATGACCGCCTTCGCGCGAACCTCACCCTCGGTGGCGTGCTGCTGCCACAGGGCTTCCGCGCGCTTGTTGAACTGCGAGCCGACCGGCGGCACCCAGTTGGCGAGCTTGCCACCGAACGTGGCGAGCCTGCGGTGCCGAGCGCCCGATTCGCCGTCGGGGTCCATCGAGCGGCAGCGGACGCCGACGACAACGCCGTTCTCGACGACCAACTCGGTGACCCGGGTCAGCGGGCGGAAAGCGACGCCCTTCGCCATCGCGGAGCGCCGCAGCGCGTCGAAGAACGCATGGCCGGAACTCATGCCCTTGGCGACCTGGCGGTGGCCTCGGGCAGCCGGTTTCGCGTTGAGCGCGTACGGCCAGGCCTTCTCGTTGCCCGAATAGTAGAGATAGTGCGCGTCGGTGGGATAGGAAGTCTTGTACGGACAGAGCGTGCCGCGGTACTCGACACCCTGCCGTTCCAGCCAGTCGATCATCTCCGGGCTGGTTTCGCAGAAGCGCCGCAGGGTTTTCTCGGACACGACACCCTTGGTCTCCTGCCGCAGATACTCGAACATGTTGTCCGGGGTGTCGTCGAGCCCGGCCGCGTGCTGGTGCCGGGTACCGCCGCCCGCATACACCACCCCACCCGACAGATCGCTCGCGCCACCGCCATAACCCCGGTCGAGTACGAGTACGCGTGCACCCGCTTCCGCGGCCTGGATGGCCGCGGAAGCGCCGGCCGCACCGTATCCAACCACTACCACGTCGTAGTCCGGCTGAGAATTCACGGCAATGCTCCTGTTTTGTATTGCGAGATGTTTGGGGACGCCGCTTGGGCTTGATAAGTTCACACTATGACACAACTAGATGCGGAGGGGCCAGTGTCCGGGCCCGCAACGGCTTCGCCTGGCCGGCCGCCGAAGGTCACGCGCGAGGAGCTGGAGCGAATCGCCCTGACATTGTGGGACGAGCGCGGATACGATGCCGTCCCGCTCGGCGAGGTGGCGGCGGCCGCCGGTGTCACGCCGCGCACGATATTCCGCTATTTCACCTCGAAGAGTGAAATCGTGTGGGGTGGCTTCACCGCCGATATCGGTGCGATGCGGGAACTCCTGGCTGAGTCGCCGCCGGAGGAGAGCCTGCTGTCGCGCATCCGCATCGCTGTCACGCAACTGGTCGCCTCGATCAGGAACAAGCCACTCGACCGGCTTCGCCTGCGGATCATCAGCCGCGCCCCGGAACTCCAGCACCTCATGCCCGAGCCGTTTCGGGTGTGGCACACGATCGTCTGCGACTGGGTCGCGGCGGAACTCGGCGCCAAGCCCGATGATCTCGCACCGCAAGTGATCGCCTCGGGGACGCAGGCCGCGATCCTGCGTGCGTTGTTGCGGTGGAGCACGCATGGCCCGGCGGAGCCGCACGAGGTCGTGGACGAGGCGCTGCGCCAGCTCGAGGCCGCGGCGGTGCGGCCATGACTTTTCAATTTTGACATAGGCTGCTATAAATAGGTTTCGCAGGTCAGGGCATTATCTGTGCGCTAGCGAGGAGGCTGGCCCCATGACGCAGGCGGATCGTGCCGACGTGCTGGTGGTCGGGTTCGGACCGGCCGGTGCGTCCGCGGCGGTCGAGGCCGCGGACGCGGGTGCTGACGTGCTCGTGCTGGACAAGCTGCCGCTGGAGACCGCGCTCACCGGGCGGCACTCGCGCGTACACAGATCCGCCGCGGACGGGCTGCGGGCCGAGCTGCGGCGGACGGCACTCGAGCACGGAGTGCGTTTCCGTCCACAAGCGACAGTGCACGAGCTGCAGATCGAGGGGCGCCAGGTGATCGGCGCCGGGTACGCCGCGATCGGGCCCGAGACCGCCGAGGCCGCCTGGCATCGCCGTTTGTACCGGATGAGCATGCACGCCCGGCAGAGTTCGGACATCGTCCGGGAGGTCTTCACGGAGGCCGCGGAGCGATTGTGGGAAGAGTCCTTCGTGCCCGGCACGGTCGAATGTGCCGCGGTCGTGCTCGCCACCCCACCATCCGAATGGGACTTCGTCGCGGCGTCCCTCATGCCGGTGGTCGCGGCCGACCGGCACGCGTGCGCCATGCTCGCACCGGCACAGTCGCAGCGGACGGCCCTGCCCGTGCTCCAGGCGGACCCCGCGAGCGGCGCGGTGTCCATTGCCGGTGGCTGGCCGGTGGTCGGCCTGTTCTCCGCGGCCCCCGGCGTCTCCGGCCGCCCGCCCACCGACGCCGAAGTCGTCGCGGCCGGACGGCGGGCAGGCCGTGCCTGTGTCCGGCCGGACGAGCCAAGACCACCTGACCTGCTGGTCGCACAGGGCTCTGCCAATGACCATCAGTCCGTGACGAGTCCATTGTGGATGGCGAAGTCCCGGGCGATCTAACATCGATCAGACCGTCTGCCCGGCGGGCGGTGGAGGAGTTTGCCGATGCGCGAGCAACGGTTCCGTGTCCAGCGGCAGGCGGCAGCCGAGCCTTCCGTGATCTACCGCCTGCTGGCGGACGTACCCGGCTGGCGAAAGTGGTTCCCGCTGGTCGGGCACGCGGACTTCGTCCGGGCCGGCGATGCCGAGCCCGGTGGGGCAGGTGCGATCCGCCGCGTCGGCGGTATGGGTTTCCTCGATGTCGAGGAGCAGATCCTGGACGCGCGTGCGCCCCACTACCAGCGCTATACAGTCCTGCGCGGACTGCCCGTGTCGTCATACGAGGCCGAAGTGCACATCGAACCGCTCGGCACGGGCAGTGCGCTGCTGTGGACGGGCCGGTTCTCGGCGTCGTTACCGGGGGTGGGTCCGGTCCTGCGCGTGGTTCTCGGCTCCTTGATCGGCATGCTCTCCACCGCGCTTGTGACGGCCGCGGAGCGGCATGCGTCGCAAGTGGACTGAAAGCTTCACAGGTCCACCGTGCGTGCCACCAGCTCGTCGCCGAGGCGGGCGACTTCCTCGCGCATGTCCGCGATGGTGCGCGACCGGATCGCCACCGTGAGGCGGTGGATACCGAAGTCGGCGTAGGCCTTCGTCTCGTCAACTGTGCGCGCCCCGCCGGCGGTGAACTCCATTGCCGAGGGGTCCCGGCCCGCCTGCCGGGTCTCGTCGCGGACCCGGTCGAGCAGCTGAGGCAGCTCCACCAAGGGGTCGTGGCCCGGGTACACGAAGGGGAAGTAGCCATCCCCACGGGTCGCGGCACGCCGGATGGCGGCGTCGGACGCACCACCGACGAGCAACGGGACCGACCGCCGCACCGGCCACGGGCGACATTCGACCTGGTCGAAGCTGACGTGCTCGCCGTGGAAGGACGCGGTGTCCTCGCGCCACAGCAACCGCATCGCATCGATGTACTCGTCCATCCGGCGACCGCGGTCCCGGAAGTTCATGCCGACCGCCTCGTACTCCTCGGGCAGCTCGCCGACGCCGATGCCGAGCATCAGCCGGCCGCCGCAGAGGTGATCGAGTGTGGCGGCGGCCTTGGCGAGCACGACCGGCTGGTGTTCGGGCAGGATCAGCACCCCGGTGCCGAACCGGATTCGCTGGGTGTGCGCGGCGACGTAGGCGAACCAGATCAGCGGGTCGGGAATGCCGCCCCGCCGCGCCAGCCGATCCATCTTGCCGTCCGTCGCCCCCCGGTACGGGGTCGCCCCTGGCGCCCTCGACATGATCACGTGCTCCGGCGCCCACAAGGACTCGAAACCAGCCTGCTCCGCCGCCTCGGCCAGCGCGATCGCGGCCTCCGGATCGGGGAAACCGGTGCTGGAGAAGACGATTCCCCATTTCATGATGTGCTCCTGTCCACGATCGGATCTTCGGTCGGCCTGCCGAGCAACTCGGCGAGACAGGGTTGCGGGACGGTGGCCGGAGCCCGGCGGCGACTATTCCCCACGAGATACCGCCGACGGTACGAAGATTCCGAGAACGTCCTTCACGACCGCCCCGTACGACCGCGGCAGCCAGCCGCGTGCCCGCATCTCGACGCAGCGCTGCACGACCGCGTGAATCGCGAACGCGTCCCGCGCCGGCTGCGCGTCGGGCAGGCTGCCATCGCGGCCGGCGCGACGCACGGCGTCGGCAAGGATCGCCCGGTGGCAGCTGTGGATCTCCTCGAGCGCGTCGGAGATGCCCGCGACGAGGCCCACCTCCGCGGCCACGAACGTGCGACTCTCGCGTATCCGGCGGTCGTCCCAGCCGATGGTGAGGAACTCCTCGATCCACGCGACCACTGCCGCCCGGCCGTCCACCGCGCCGTTGACCGCGGCGCGCAGCCTGTCCCGCACCAGTTCGCCGGCCTCCCGCTGCATCGCGAGTACGAGCGCGTCCTTGGACGGAAAGTGGCGGTAGAACGTTCGCCTGTTCACCTTGGCCGACAGCAGGATGTCCTCGATCGACGTGACTCGCCCGTAGCGGCCGATCAGCCGGTGCGCGGCGCGAATGATCGCCGCGCGGTCCCGTTCGGCACGCGTCAGGTGCTCGGCCCCGTGCGTTTCGGTGGTGGCCGCACCGCTCATCGGAAACCTCCCGTGGCTCTGCGTCGCACATTCACCGGTCGGCTACCTGGCGCCTGGCGGGGAATACCATTCCCAGCGAATATTATCGCACGGATGGCTCGAATTCGGGCGCCGTCAGCCACGGGGCTCCTTGCCCGCGGCCCTGGCGATCGCCTCGAAGACCTCGAGGTTCTCCACGTTCACGTCATGGGTGAGCTGCGGACCGTACCGGATGATCAGGCCCGTCAGGCCGCTGTCCAGCCACTTCTCGACGTTCTTCGCGATCCGGGGGACCGGGCCGAGCAACCAGCCCTCGTCCATGTACTCGTCCGGGATCGCCTTCAAGGCCTCGTCCCACCGCTGCCCGCCGAGGATCGGCTCGCCGCGCTGCACCCGGGCCTCGGCTTCGGCGGCGGGCACGTCCGCCAGCAGCTCCTCGAGGCGGCTGGCCACCTCCGGGTAGCCGCGGGCCTCCATCATCGGGCGCTGCATGGCCGCCCAGGTGACGACGTACTCCTTGAACGGCCGCATCGCGACCCGCACGTCGTCGTCGACCAGTACGTCGACGTGGGCCCAGATCGCGAAGTCGTCCGGCTTGCCGTCCCGTTTGGCGAAGCCGGCGTCCAGCTGCGGCTGGAACCGCGGCAGGATCCCGGGCGCCCAGCTCGGCGGCATCCAGCCGTCGCTGATCTCGGCGGTCAGCGAGACCATCTGCGGCCCGGCGGAGCCGATCATGATCGGAATCCGCGAGATCATCTCGAGGCCGCTGGCGGACGGCGGCATGTTCATGTGGCCGGGCCCGCGATACGGAGCTGACCACTCTGTCCCCTGATGCTCGACCGGTGCCCGGCGAACACCTGCCGCATGATCGCGACGTAGTCCCGCATCCGGGCCACCGGCTTGCCCCACGGCTTGCCCTGCAAGCTCTCGGCCGCGTTCGGGCTGGCGGCACCGAGGCCCGCGATCACCCGGCCGCCGCCACTCACGTGGTCCAGGGTCTGGTACGTCATCGCGCTCAGCATGGGCGGCCGCCCCGTCACCTCCGTGATCCGGGTGCCCAGCTTGAGCGTCGTGGTGTTCGCCGCGACGTAGCCCAACGGCACGAACCCCTCCGACCCGTATCCCTCGGCGGTGAACACCGCGTCGTAGCCCCACTGTTCGGACAGCCGGATGCGCTCCATCGGGATCGTGAAGCGGCGGTCCTGCCACCGGATCTCGGTTCCCAGCTCGATCATCGTTGACTCCACGTGTCCTGGCGGAAGAAGCGGGCACCGTGTCTGATGGACACGACAGTCAAAGACGTGAACCTCTACAACGAAGATGAACGTAACGTCGCTCGGCAGCGCGAATCAAGGGCGCTTGTCTGGGACGGATCGTTTTGACATTATCGTCAAGCGGCTCCGCCGCATCTTCGGCAAACCGGTCAGCATCGAGGAGGAACTGTGGTCGCGGGAAAATCGGGTGGGTCCGCGTGAGCCTCGACGCCGCGCAGCCGGTTACCCGCACGGTCGAGGTCCGGGGCGCGCGGGTGGGGTTCTCCGAGTTCGGCGGCGAAGGGCCGGACGTGCTGCTGGTGCACGGCAGCCGCGCGCACCGGGGCTGGTGGCACGGCGTGGCGGAAGCGCTGCACGGGCACCGGGTCCGGGCGATGGACCTCACCGGCCACGGAAGCAGCGACCACCGGCCGGCGTACGAGATCGGCACCTGGGTCGAGGAGATCGTCGCCGTGGCCGCGGACCGCAGGCCGCTGCTCGTGGGGCACAGCCTCGGCGGACGCGCGGCGTTGACGGCCGCGGCCGCGCGACCGGCTGCTTTCGCCGGTCTGGTCCTGGTCGACGCGCCCATCCGGCCACCGCGGGCCTACCTGGAGAACCGCCGCACCGCGACGACGCGTCCCCCGCGCACGACGGTCCCGCACCACCCGACGAAGGAGGCGGCGTTCGCGCGATTCCGGCTCTTCCCCGAGCAGCCCATGCCGACCGCGGAGGTCATGGCCCGCCTCGCCGCGCATTCTGTCCGGTCGACCCCGCACGGCTGGACGTGGAGCCACGACCAGCTCGGTGAGTTCCCCGATCTCTACTCCGGCGAGGCCGAGCAGGCCCTGCGCCGCTGCTTCGTGCCGCTGACGTACGTCTACGGCGGCCGTAGCGGCCTCATGACCGAGGAGGAGGCGCAGTGGGTCGCCGCGAACCACGCCGGCCCGACCCGCCTGGTCCGGGTGGCCGGGGGCTATCACCACCTGCCGCTGGACTCCCCGCGGGAGTGCGCCGACGCCATCCGGGACGCGCTGCGGAGCGAGTGACCGGCGCTCGCCGTTCGGTGCGGCCCTGCTTGCCCTGCTGCTGGAAGAAGCCCGGCGGCCCGGCGACGATCCCGGTGCCGCAACGGAGGCGCAGGGTGACCGTGAGCCGCATCACAGGCCGGGACCGGTCCCGCCCGGTTTCCCTAGCGTTGCCGGCATGCATGATCTTGTCCTGGGGGTGCCATGCGAGACAACATGAAACGCGAGGTCGCACAGATCTGCGACGCGGTCGCTCGCGAGGTGTTCACACGCAGCAGCCTGATGGAAGGCGTCTCGCACGAGGTCCATGCCCGCCTGCCGGAGACGATCCGCCAGCACGCGCACGCGCTGTTGCCCGATCTCGCCAGGATGGCCGTCGCCTCGGTGACACCGGACGCCGCCGAGCTGCGGACGACGCTGCTCGAAGGGATGCGCGAGGCCCTCGACGCCGACGCGCGTGACCTGGTCGCCGGCGCCGCGAAGAACCTGCTGCCGGAGTACGCCGCGGATGCCGTGCGGGAAGCGGCGCCGGATACGGCGGCGTTGCAGGCGGAACTCGTCGCGGCCGTGACGCCCGAGCTGACCGCGCAGGCGCTGTCGGCCGTCGTCAGCCAGAGCGTCGAGAAGGTGCGCGACGCGGTCATCGAGGCCGTCGAACGGCAAACCAGGGACATGCTCCCCGGGCTGGCCCGAGTAGCGATCGCCGAGGCCGCGCCGGACACCGACGAGATCCGCGACGTGCTGACCCGGCACGCGCGGACCACCGCGACCAAGGCCGTGCAGGACGAGACAAAGGCCGCCGTTCCGGGCGCAGTCGACACCGCGATCTCGGCAACCGCGGCGCAGGCCCGCAACGCGGTGGAACGGGCACAGCGCCGGGCGACCGCGACGATCGAGAGCACGGTCCGCGAAGCCGTGGACAAGAAGCTCGCCGAGTTCACGCCGAACATCGTCGAGGTGGTGCTCCCCGCCGCGAAACGCGTCAAGCTCGGGTTCGACGCGCACGCGGTCCTGCCCGAACTGCTGGTCGCGCTGAACGCGCGCTGCCACGTGCTGCTGGTCGGCCCCGCCGGGACGGGCAAATCGATGCTGGCCAAGCATGCGGCGTATGCGCTGGACATCCCGTTCCAGGCGCTGTCGCTGGGGCCGACCACGCCGATGAGCAAGATGTTCGGCTACTACGACGCGCACGGCCGCTATCACGACACCCCGTTCCGCCGGGCGTTCGAGTACGGCGGCGTCATGCTCCTCGACGAACTGGACAACGGCCACGCCGGTCTGCTCGCCGAACTGAACCAGGCGCTCGCGCTCGGCACCTGCGCGTTCCCGGACGGGATGATCGACGCCCACGGCGACTTCCGCGTGGTCGCCACCGGAAACACGTACGGCACGGGCGGTGACCGGCAATACGTCGGCAGGCAGACGCTGGACGCGGCGACCCTGGACCGGTTCGTGGTCATCGACGTGCCCATCGACGAACGGCTCGAGGAACGCATCACGCTGCGGCACGCGCCGTCCCACGAGGAGGAGGCGCGGGACCTGCTCGCCCGCATCCGCGGGCTGCGCGAAGCCACCGAGGCGAAGAAGCTGCCGATCTTCTTCTCGCCACGCGCGTGCATCGACGGCGCCAAGCTGCTGGAGGCCGGTGCGACCGTCGAGCAGGTGATGCAGTGGCGGGTGGTGCGCGGGCTGTCCGCCGCGCACCGCAAGACGCTCGAGCTGGACTGAGTGATGCTTCCCCTCGACCTGCCGCCCCTGCTGTCCTGGCGGGAGTTCCTCGACACCGCCACCACCGCGCCGAGCATCCCGGACGCGTCGAGCCGCCGCACCGACACGGACTGGCAACGTGCCTCGTGGGAGGAAGCGGTCCAGCTGGCCACCGACGGCTGGCCGCTCGCCCTGGAAGAGGCCGACGTGACCGTCGCGGAACTACGGGACAGCGCGGGGCTCTCGCACAGCGTCACGGTCCTGGAGCCGACGTGGGACGTCACCGGCGCCGAGGTCGACATCGGCGCCTACCTGGCCGGTGTCCCGGAGTGCATGATCGACGCCGTCCCGCGCGAGGTGTCCCGCCGGGGCAAGGTGATCACGTTCGTGGTGCCCGCCGGTTACTCCCACACCGTCGAGCACGACGCGATCATCAACCGGGGCCTGGCGCTGGCCACTCTCTGCGCGACGATCATCGACGCCGGCCACAGTGTCGAGATCTGGTCGGGGTTCGCCGGCTGGCTGACGGTGGACACGGACAGGCACCGGTTCCGTTCCATGGCAAGGGTGATCGAGGCCGGTGAGCCGTTCGACGTGGGCAGGCTGATCTTCGCCGTCGCCCATCCCGCCATGCTGCGGCGGCTGTGGCTGGGGGTGTGGGACGCCCAGCCGGCGGAAGTGGCGTCGGCCATGAAGGAGGACCACTACGGTTCCCCGCCATACACCTGCGAAGCCGACGACCTGCCTGCCGAGATCACCGACCCGTACGTGTTTCCCTTCCTGTCCGCGAACGACGAACAGTGGAACGACCTGTCCGCCGCATTGACCTGGAGCAGGGACATGTTCAGCGAGCTCGGACTCGTTCAGCGGAACTGACGTTCCTACTCGGATACGATGGGCGCGGCAGGAAAGGGGACCCGGTGGTCAAACAAGCCCGCGCCGAGGTCACGCGCGAAGCGATCATCCGGGGCGCCGCCGAGGTGTTCGACCGCTACGGATACGAGGCGACAAGCCTGTCGGACGTGATGGCGGCCGCCGGCGTCACCAAGGGCGCACTCTATTTCCATTTCAGCTCCAAGGAAGATCTCGCCAACACGGTGATCGAACGGCAGCACGCGCGGTCGGTCGGGCCGGCGTGGGACAGCGTCGACGACGGAGGCGGCCTGGAGGCCGTGATCCGGCTGTCGCACCATCTGGCCGCCCAGCTGCGGGCGGACCCGGTCGTGCGGGCCGGTATCCGGCTGACACTGGAGACGGGCACGTTCAACCGCACGCGACCCGACCCGTACCAGGACTGGATCGACGCGGTCGCGGTGCTGCTCCGGCGCGCGAGCGACGCCGGTGAACTCCGCGCGCCGATCGACCCGGAGCCGGCGGCCCGGTACTTCGTCGGTGCTTTCACCGGCGTGCAGGTGCTGTCCGAGGTGCTCACGGGGCGCGTCGACGTGCACGAACGGGTGCGGGAAATGTGGGAGTTGCAGTTGCCCGCACTGGTGTCCGCGGAGCGGCTCGCGCACTACTTGACCATCGCCCGCGCGCCCGTCGAAATGTCCGAGGGCTAACCGGCCCGGCCGGCTCTACTCGACCCGCCCGGCGGCGCCGACCAGCACGGCTCGCACCGGGTCGGCCTCATCCGCCACGTACTTGTCGCGGCGCAGCGGGCGCCAGTCGGGCACCGGGACCAGTCCGGGGGACACCAGTTCGGTGCCGGCGAACAGGGCGCGGACCTCGCTCCGGGTCCGGGCGTAGGCGCTCTGCCGGACGGAGGTGTTGTACCGCTGCGACGTCGCTTCCTGGAGATGCCGGATCCGGGCGTCGTCGGCCGAGACCAGGTGGGTGATCACCAGGTGGCTGCCGGGGGCCAACCGCTCCAGGTAGCGGCCGACCAGCGGTGCGGCATCGCCGGGCACGAAGGGCAGCACGGAGATCAGCAACAGCCCGAGCGGGCGGTCGAAGTCCAGCCGGGACGTCACCTCGGGGTTGCCGAGAATCGCATCCGGTTCGCGCACATCACCATGAACGCAGGTGGCGTTGGGCTCCTCCGCGAGCAAGGCGCGGCTGACGGCGACGGTGTGCTCGTCGTGGTCGACGTAGACCACGCGGCCGTCGGCCGCCGACTGCTCGGCGATCTCGTGCACATTGCCCGCCGCGGGATAGCCCGAGCCGATGTCGAGGAACTGGTCGATCCCTTGTGCGGCAAGGAAACGTACGGCGCGCTGCAGGAACTCCCGGTTCAGTCGTGCGACCCGAGCCAGGTTGGGGAACAGCTTCAGCGTGGCGTTCGCGGCGTCGACGTCACACGGCTGGTAATGCCGCCCGCCGAGGAGCCAGTCGTAGACGCCCGCGGCGGTGGGCACGGTGCGTTCAGCGTCCCGGGAAAGGGCGCGGCCGTCCATGGTCTGCCTCCTTTGGCCACGATGCGATGACGTGACCGTACGCCGAGCCGGCCACCGTCAACAGGCGCGCCGCGAAGGGCCACTCAGTTGGCGGCGCGGCGGGCCCGTGCGCGCCGCTTGCCCTCGTGCATCGCCGCGACGCGCGCTACCGGAATGGCCCGGCCCTCCTCGATCAGGTCGGCCGGAATCCGTTGCGGCGCAGGCATCAGCGCGGCCCACGGGTCCTGCGCGCCGAGCGAGCGCACGACCTCGCGCAGCAGGAAGTCCCTGGGCGTGACGGCGTCCAGATCCGGCCACGGCACCGGGTACGACACCGGCAACCCCGGCCGCACGCGCGGGCTGTACACCGAGACGACAGTGCCGCTGCCCGCCCGCGTCGAATCGAGGAACACCTTGCCGCCGCGGTCGTCCCGGATGAACGCGGTGGTGGCGAGGACCGGGTCGAGACGTTCCGCCCGCGCCGCGATCGCGCGGGTGGCCGCGGCCGCCTCCTCCGCGTCGGCGCCCTCGATCGGCACGAACACGTGCACACCCTTCGCGCCGCTCGTCTTGACCGCGCTTGCCAGGTCCGCGTCGGAGAGTGCCTGACGGACCAGGTGCGCGGCGCGGACCGCGAGGCCGAACGCCTCGGTCCCCTCCGGCGGGTCGAGGTCGAGCACGAGGTGTGTCGGCGCGAACGGCTGGTCCGCGCGGGACAGCGTCGGGTGGTACTCGATCGCGCGCTGGTTGCCGAACCACAACAGGGTGCGCCGGTCGTTGCACAGCGCGTACACGACCTCGCGTTTCGAGGATTCCGCCCACAGCTTCACCCGCGGCACCCACTCCGGCGCGTACTTCGGCAGGTTCTTCTGCATGAACGCGTCCTGGCCGCGGAGCACCCGGATCACCGACAGCGCGCGGTCGTGCAGCGCCGGAACGAGCCGGTCGCCGAGTGCGTCGAGGTAGTCGACGAGATCCCGTTTGGTGGCGCCGGATTCGGCGAACAGCGGCTGGTCGAGGTTGGTCAGCGAAACCCCGTCGCGTACCTCGTCAGCGGCCATGCGTCAACCGTGCCGCACGCCGCATGCGAGGGCAAGCTCAGCCTCGCGCGAGCCTTTCAGGAGCCCGCGATGGGGGCGTACCCGTCGGCTTCGCCCGCGGTGAGCCGGTATTCGGCCAGCGCCTGGTCCAGACGGCCGTCGTGGTGGGCGTCGACCAGTGCGGCCGCGAGCGCGCGGAGCTTGACGTTCGCATTCTGCGAGGCGCGCTTCATCGCGGCGAAGACGTCCTCGGCCGTCGCGCCGTTGACGCGCATGAGCAGGCCCTGGGCCTGCGCGATCACGGTGCGGGTGCGCAGCGCTGTCTGTACGTGCGCGAGCAGTCGCAGGTTGTCGTGGTAGAGCGTGGCGTTGTCGAACGCGACCCCGGCGTGCAGGGTGAACAGCAGCGCGAGGTCGTGTGAGTCCTGCCCGAACTGTCCGGGCACGGTCGAGAACACGCTGAACACCGCCGCCGACTCGGCCGCGGGCAGCGGAAGGGAAAGGCAACTGCGGTAGCCGTTGCGTCGCAGATAGTCGCGATAGGCGGGCCAGCGGTGGTCGGCGTCGATGTCGTCGAGACGGCGCGGTTCGCGGTGGCGCAACGCCTCCGACAACGGGTTGTCCATCCGCTTGTCGCCGGCCGGATGGGGCAGCGGGCGCGAGCCGGCGGACGCCACCACGTCGAGAACGTCGGTGTCCGTGGCGACCGTGATGGCGGCGTAATGGCAGCCGGGCAACAACGCGACCGCCCGGCGGGTGTAGCGATCGAGGGTGGCCGGGACGTCGTCGTCGTCCACGAGCCTGCCGACCTCGGCGAGTTCCTGCGCGATGGTGAACACCGCGGCCACGGGTCTGTCGGAGTCGCTCATCTCGCACCTCGTTTTCGTCACGAGGCGCATCCCTCGTCGGCCGAGCCTAACCCGTGGCACCACGCCACGAACACGGCCGGGGTAGCATCAAGGCGCCACGGTTAGAAAAGCAGCGGTGGCTCGCCACATCGAACCAGAGGTGCCGAGGGCGCCTCCTACAGCGAGCCGAGGAGTTGCATGTGACGCTCACCGTGGAATGGGCCGACTTCCAGCACACACTGGTCGCCGCAGTCACAGGAGACATCGACGCCGGCACCACGCCGACCCTGCGCGAGCGGATCGACGCCGGGTTGCGCGACCAGCCGACGGGCACGGTCGTCCTCGACCTGTCCGGGGTGCATTTCCTGGACTCGGCGGGCCTGGCCCTACTGGTCGAACTGGCCAGCCGCTGTGACAAGGCAGGCCAGGAATTCCAACTGGTCTGTACCACACGTGGAGTGCTGCGCCCACTACAGATCACCGGTCTGGACAAGATTCTCACCGTCCTGACCGAGCAGCCGCACCACGCGTGAGGAGTCAATTTCCCGCCTGCCGCAGCACCTGGCGGATCACCAGGCGGGCCGTGGGGCGGATGGTGTGCCAGTACCAGTCCGCCCAGCGGTAGGCGATCGGGTCGGTCGTGGTGGCGCGTGCTTCGAATGTGAGGAGGGTGCCTGCGGTGCCGGGGGCGTGGGAGATCGCGACGGCGATCGTCGCGCGGCGGGGGCGGTTGTAACTCGCGAAGTCGGCGGGGGCGATGTCCTGCCAGTCCGCGTAGGTGGTCCAGAACCGGCCCGCCGCGCCGAGTACCACGCCCTCACCGGGCCGGTGGCCCAGCACCGACCACCGACCGTTGGCCAGCAACTCGTCGAAACCCGGCGTCGACACCCGCGGCCGCATCGGCACACCCAGCGCGCAGCCGAACAGGCGCGGCGGGCCGGCGCTGAACCGGCTGACCAGCTGCGCCGCGCGGCCCGGCTCGCACGTGATCAGAACGTGCTCCCGTAGCGCGAAGTCGAAATGCGGGGTGAACTGGTCGAGCAGCGTGGGAGCGTCGTCGTTGACAGTCATGGCCGGGTCTCCTCACCCTTGTGCGAGGTATTGTGACCGACCACCGCGCACTGGCCGAGGGCCGAAAGTCCCGGCGTGGCAGGGGCGTTTTCCGCCGCTCAGGCGTGCTTGGTGATCCGGCCGACCGCCCGCACGACCGCCGTGCAGCGATCCTCGACGTAGGTGAGCCCGGCGTCCGTCGCGATCCGCCGCGCCTCCGGCGAGACGATGCCCTGCTGCAGCCACAACGTCTTCGCGCCGATCGCGACCGCCTGCTCCGCGATGGCGGGCGCGTACTCGGCCGGGCGGAACACGTCGACGAGGTCCACCGGATGGGGAATGTCGGTCAGCGAGCGGTAGACCTTCTCGCCGAGCAGTTCGTCGGCCCACGGGTTGACCGGGATGATGCGGAACCCGGCCGCCTGCAGCTGCGCCGGCACGGCGTGCGCCTCCTTCGACGGGTCACGGCTCAGGCCCACCACCGCGATGGTGTCCGCCTCCGACAAAGCACGTTCTGCGAAGTCGACCATGCTTCCAGCAACCCTTTCCGAACCGGGAAAATTCCGGGCTCAACGCACGATGACCGAGTACGCGCCGCGCGACACGAGTTCCCCGATGACCGGCGCGCCGGGGATCTCCCCGGCCAGCAGCAACCCGCCGGAGGTCTGGGCGTCGGCCAGCAGCAGCGCCTCGTCCTCGGTGACCGCGGACAGGTCCGCGTGCGGCCGGACCCAGTCGAGGTTGCGCCGCGTGCCGCCGCTCACGAACCCCGCGGCGAGCGCCGCCCGCGCGCCGTCCACATAGGACACCGCAGCCGAGTCGACGATCGCGGTGACGCCGCTGGCGCGGGCCAGCTTGTGCAGATGCCCGAGCAGCCCGAACCCTGTCACATCCGTAGCACAGGTGATCCCCGCCTTCAGCGCGGCCTGGGACGCGTCCGCGTTGAGCGTGGTCATCACCTCGATCGCCTCGGCGAAGCGCTCCCCGGTGGCCTTGTGCCGCGAGTTGAGCACGCCGATGCCCAGCGGCTTCGTCAGCGACAGCGGCAGCCCGGCGCGGCCGGAGTCGTTGCGCAGCAAGCGTTCCGGGTCGCCGATGCCGGTGACCGCGAGCCCGTACTTGGGCTCCGGGTCGTCCACGCTGTGCCCGCCCGCGAGGTGACAGCCCGCCTCGACGCAAACATCGAGACCACCGCGCAGCGTCTCCGTGGCCAGGTCGAACGGCAGCACCTCCCGCGGCCAGCCGAGCAGGTTCACGGCCACGACCGGGCGCCCGCCCATCGCGTACACGTCGGACAGCGCGTTCGCGGCGGCGATGCGGCCCCAGTCGTACGGATCGTCCACGACCGGCGTGAAGAAGTCCGTGGTCGCGAGCACCGCGAGGTCGGGCTGGAGGCGAACGGCGGCCGCGTCGTCCCCGCCGTCGAGCCCGACGAGCAACTCGCCGACCGGGTCGCGGGGCTGCGCCCCGGTCAGTCCGCGCACGACGTCTTCCAGTTCCCCCGGCGGGATCTTGCACGCGCAGCCGCCACCGTGCGCGTACTGCGTCAGTCGGTAGGCCATGTCTCCATCCTGCCTCCAAGGCCGGGCGCGTGCGATCATCGAGCATGTGGGTGACCCGCGCAGGAGAGTGCCGCGTACCGACGTACTGCTCGCGCATCCGCGGCTCGCGCAGGCGGAGCGGACGCTCGGCCGCGCGCTCGTGAAGTCCGCGATCGTCGAGGCGCAGCAGCGGGCGCGGGCCGGCGAGATCGAGCCCGAGCAGGTCGCCGAGCACGCCATCGCCGCGCTGCCCACCGCCGCGACCAGCCTGCGGGCGGTCATCAACGCGACGGGCGTCGTCGTGCACACCAACCTCGGCCGGGCACCGCTGTCGCAGGCCGCGCTGGACGCCGTGGTCACGGCGGGCCGAACGACGGACGTCGAGTTCGACCTGCCGACCGGCCGGCGGGCCCGCCGCGGCCGGGGCGCGCTTGCGGCGCTGGCGGAAGCCGTCCCCGCGGCGGGCGGGGTGCACGTGGTGAACAACAACGCCGCCGCGCTGCTGCTGGCCGCGATGACCTTGGCGCCGGGCAAGGAGATCGTGGTCAGCCGGGGCGAACTCGTCGAGATCGGCGATGGCTTCCGCATCCCCGAACTGCTCGCGTCGACCGGGGCACGCCTGCGCGAGGTCGGCACCACCAACCGCACCCACCTGCGCGACTACGCCGAGGCGCTGGGCCCCGGCACCGGGTTCGTGCTCAAGGTGCACCCGTCGAACTTCCAGGTCACGGGCTTCACGTCGGCGGTGGGCGTCGCGGAGCTGGCCGGTCTGGACGCGCCGCTGGTCGTCGACATCGGCTCGGGCCTGCTCGCCCCGCACCCGGCCCTACCGGACGAACCGGACGCCACAACGGTGCTGCGAGCCGGGGCGGATCTCGTCACGGCGAGCGGTGACAAGCTGCTCGGCGGCCCGCAGGCCGGGCTGCTGCTCGGGGAGGCGACGCTGGTCGAGCGCCTGCGGCGGCATCCCGCCGCCCGCGCACTTCGCGTCGACAAGCTGACGCTGGCCGCTCTGGAGGCGACGCTGCGGGGTCCCGAACCGCCGGTCGCACAGGCCCTCGGCGCCAACCCTGCCGACCTGCGGGAACGCGCGCAACGGCTGGCCGCCCAGCTGCCGGACGCCGAGGCCGTGGACTGCGTCTCGGCGGTCGGCGGCGGCGGCGCACCGGGGGTCGAGTTGCCGAGCGCGGCGGTCAGCCTGCCGGAGTCGTTCGCCGTTGCGCTGCGCAGCGGCACCCCGCCCGTGGTGGGCCGCGTCGAGCGGGGCCGGTGCCTGCTGGACCTGCGGACGGTGGCGCCGGCGGACGACGAGGCCCTCCGCGCGGCGGTCCGGCGATGTTCGTCGTAGCCACCGCGGGCCACGTCGACCACGGCAAGTCGACGCTCGTGCAACGGCTCACCGGGACTTGGCCGGACCGGCTCGCAGAGGAGCAGCGGCGCGGGCTCACCATCGAGCTGGGCTTCGCGTGGACGGAGATCGAGGGCAGGCGCATCGCGTTCGTCGACGTGCCAGGGCACGAGCGGTTCGTCGGCAACATGCTCGCCGGGGTCGGCCCGGTGCCCGCGGTGATGTTCGTCGTCGCCGCGGACGAAGGCTGGATGCCGCAGTCCGCGGAGCATCTCGACGCCCTCGACGCGCTCGGCGTATCCCACGCGCTGCTGGTCGTCACCAAGGCCGACCTCGCCGACCCGGCGAAGGCGATCGCGCAAGCCCGCGAGCACTTCGCCGGCACCTCGCTCGCCGACCCGCCGGTGGCGATCGCGCCAGACATTCGCTCAGTGCTCGTCCGCCTCGTCGACGGGCTGCCGGAACCCGATCGAACCGCCGACGTCCGGCTATGGACCGACCGCGTCTTCACCGTGCGCGGCGCCGGCACGGTCGTCACCGGCACCCTCGCGGCCGGCACCCTTCGGGTCGGTGACGAACTGGAACACCGCGGGCAGCGGGTCGTCGTGCGTGGCCTGCAGTCCCTCGGCGAGGACCGGACAGAGGTCGCCGCTGTCGCTCGCGTCGCCGTGAACCTGCGCGGCGCCAAGGACATCGAGCGCGGCGACACCCTCCTGACTCCGGGCGCCTGGCTCGCCACCACCGAGCTCGACGTCGCCATGCGGACAAAGAGCAACCTGCACCGGGACCTCGTGCTGCATCTGGGATCCGCCGCGCTCCCCGTCCACGTCCGTCCACTAGGGACAGACTTCGCGCGGCTGCGGCTCCCGTCGGCGCTGCCCCTGCGCGTGGGCGACACCGGCCTGCTGCGCGACCCCGGCGAGCACCGCATCGCCGCCGGCGTCGAGGTGCTCGACGTGCGCCCGCCCGAGCTCGGCCGCCGCGGCGCGGCCAAGGCGCGCGAACAGGCCCTGCGACAAGGAGTGCGGCCGGACCTCGCGCGGGTGGCCGACCTCCGCGCGATGGGCCTTTCCGAACGCGGCGAGCGCGTCGGCGACTGGGTCGCAGACCCCGTCTGGTGGCAGGGAAAACGGATAGCCGCGAGCAAGCACGTCGAGGCGTGGTCGGCCGAGCACGACCTCGCCGCCGGAATGCCGGTCGAAACGCTGCGCCAGACCCTGAACCTGCCGGCCGCCGAACTGGTGGCCCCACTGCTCGCGGGCACCGAACTGCGCGTCGAAGACGGGCGAATCAGCAAACCGGGCACCACACTGCCGCCCCGGGTAGCCACCGCCGTGCAAAAGATCGAGAGGCGGCTCGCGGCGGAGCCGTTCCGCGCGCCCGAGGCCGCCGACCTCGCCGGCCTGGGCCTCGGCCCACGCGAACTCGCCGCCGCCGTCCGCGTCGGCCGCCTGACCCGCGTCGCGGAGGGCGTCGTGCTGGGCCCGGACGCGTTCGACCGAGCCGCCGAAGTGCTCCGGGAACTCCCCCAGCCGTTCACGGCGAGTCAGGCGAAACAGGCATTGGGCACAACCCGGCGGGTCGCGATCCCGCTACTCGAAGCGCTCGATGCCAGGGGTGTCACCAAACCGTGCGGGAACGGACTGCGCGAGCTAGCGTGATCCAAGGGCGGAAAGGACCACACGGAGCGGCGCGACGGAGGAGCACTCCGCGGAGGAGGACCGATAGGGTGCGCAACCCCGCAAGGATTCAGCAGTGGATCGAAGGTTGGCCGGTCTTCCGCCAGCTGACGGGCAACGACCCGCTCGGCCGCGGCAAGGCCGCGCAGTCGGCGCGCTCGCGCGGCCTCACCCCGCGCACCGGCGACGCCGACGAGGTGGTCCGCTCGATCTGCCCCTACTGCGCCGTCGGCTGCGGCCAGCAGGTGTACGTCAAGGACGGCAAGGTCACGCAGATCGAGGGCGATCCGGACTCGCCCATCTCGCGCGGCCGCCTGTGCCCGAAGGGTTCCGCGAGCAAGCAGCTCGTCACCAGCCCCAGCCGCGTCACCGAGGTGCTCCACCGCCGCCCGCACGGCACGGAATGGGAGCGGCTGAGCCTCGACGACGCCATGGACATGATCGCCGACCGGGTGCTCGAGACCCGGCGCGCGACCTGGCAGGACGAGGACGACCAGGGCCGCCGCCTCAACCGGACGCTCGGCTTCGCGAGCCTCGGCGGCGCGACGCTGGACAACGAAGAGAACTACCTGATGAAGAAGCTGTACACCGCGCTCGGCGCGATACAGATCGAGAATCAGGCCCGTATTTGACACTCCTCCACGGTTCCCGGTCTGGGGACCTCCTTCGGTCGTGGCGGGGCCACGACATTCCAGCAAGATCTGGCCAACGCCGACTGCATCGTCATCCAGGGCTCGAACATGGCCGAGTGCCATCCCGTCGGGTTCCAGTGGGTGATGGAGGCCAAGGCGCGCGGCGCGAAGATCATCCACGTCGACCCGCGCTTCACTCGCACGAGCGCGGTCGCGCATCAGCACGTGCCGCTGCGCGCCGGCTCGGACATCGCGTTCCTCGGCGGACTGATCAAGTACGTGCTGGACAACGAGAAGGACTTCCGCGACTACGTCCTGGCCTACACCAACGCCGCGGCGATCCTGCGGGAGGACTTCGCCGACACCGAGGACCTCGACGGCGTCTTCTCCGGCTACGACCCGGACAAACGGGCCTACGACACGATCAGCTGGGCCTATGAGGACGCCGTCGCCGACGCCGCCGCGGGCCGCCGTGAGAACCCCGGCGGCCACCACCACCAGCAGACGGCGCGCGCGGAGACGCACGGCAGCGGCGGCGCGACCATGCGCGTCAAGCCGAAACTCGACGAGACGCTCACCCACCCGCGCTGCGTCTACCAGGTCCTGAAGCGGCATTTCGCGCGCTACACCCCGGAACTCGTTGCCGACGTGTGCGGCGTGCCGGTCGAGGAGTTCCTGTCCGTCGCGGAGGCTATCACCGAGAACTCCGGCCGCGAGCGCACGACCGCGCTGGTCTACTCGGTGGGCTGGACGCAGCACAGCGTCGGCGCGCAGTACATCCGCACCGGTGCGATCCTGCAGGCCCTGCTGGGCAACATCGGCCGCCCCGGCGGCGGCATCCTCGCGCTGCGCGGGCACGCGTCGATCCAGGGCTCCACCGACATCCCGACCCTGTTCAACCTGCTACCCGGCTACATCCCGATGCCCAGCGCGCACGAGCACCTCGACCTGGACACGTTCGTCGAGGCCGACGCCGGCCGCACCGGTTTCTGGGGCAACATGCGCTCCTACGTGGTGAGCCTGCTCAAGGCGTACTGGGGCGACAATGCCCAGCCGCACAACGACTTCTGCTTCGGTCACCTGCCGCGGATGACGGGTGACCACGGCAGCTACACGACGGTGATGAACCAGATTTCGGGCGACTGCAAGGGTTACTTCCTCGTCGGCGAGAATCCGGCGGTCGGGTCCGCCAACGGGAAGCTGCAACGGCTCGGTCTGGCCAACCTCGACTGGCTCGTCGTGCGCGACCTGCAGATGATCGAGAGCGCCACGTTCTGGAAGAACGGGCCCGAGATCCAGACCGGCGAACTGAAGCCGGAGGAGATCGGCACCGAGGTGTTCTTCCTGCCCGCCGCCGCGCACACCGAGAAGGACGGCAGCTTCACCAACACGCAGCGGCTGCTGCAATGGCACCACAAGGCCGTCGAGCCGCCCGGCGACGCCCGCAGCGACCTGTGGTTCTACTATCACCTCGGACGCGTCATCCGGGAACGCCTGGGCGACAGCACCGACCCGCGGGATGCGCCGATCCAGCAGCTGACCTGGAGCTACCCCACGCACGGCCCGAACGAGGAGCCCAGCGCCGAGTCGGTGCTCGCGGAGATCAACGGGACGGGGCCGCAGGGCGTGCTGTCGTCGTACACGCAACTCAAGGACGACGGCTCGACGTCGTGCGGCTGCTGGATCTACTGCGGCGTCTACGCCGAGGGCAAGAACCAGGCGGCGAACCGCAAGCCCGGCAAGGACCAGAACTGGGTCGCGCCGGGCTGGGGCTGGGCATGGCCGGCGAACCGGCGGATCCTCTACAACCGCGCATCCGCGGATCCCGCCGGGAAACCGTGGAGCGAGCGGAAACGCTACGTGTGGTGGGACGCCGGGGAAGGCAGGTGGACCGGCGCCGATGTGCCGGACTTCGAGGCCACGAAGTCTCCCGGCTACACCCCGCCCGAAGGCGCGCGGGCGCAGGACGCGCTCGCCGGGGTCGATCCGTTCATCATGCAGTCCGACGGGAAGGCGTGGCTGTTCGCGCCGGCCGGGCTCGCCGACGGCCCGCTGCCCGCGCACTACGAGCCGTTCGAGTCCCCTGTGGACAATCCGCTGTACCGGCAGCAGCACAATCCCGCGCGGCAGACCTACGAACACCCGGCGAACCGCTACAACACCAGCGGCAAGTTCCCTTACGCGTTCACGACCTACCGGCTCACCGAGCACCACACGGCGGGCGGGATGAGCCGGACCCTGCCCTACCTCTCGGAGCTGCAACCGGAGTTCTTCTGCGAGGTGTCGCCGGAACTCGCCGCCGAACGGGGGCTGCGGCACGGCGGCTGGGCCACGATCATCTCCACGCGCACCGCGATCGAGGCCCGCGTGCTGGTCACCGACCGGATGCAGCCGTTGCGGGTCCGCGGCAAGGTGATCCATCAGGTCGGCCTGCCTTACCACTGGGGCGAGAACGGACTGTCCACAGGGGACTCGGCGAACGACCTGCTGTCCGTCGTGCTCGACCCGAACGTGCACATCCAGGAGTCCAAGGCCGCCACCTGTGACATCCGGCCCGGCCGGCGTCCCCGTGGTGAGGCGTTACTCCGCCTGGTCGAGTCCTACCGGTAACCGTTTTACCGCACAGCGTGGCGGGTATCCCCCTCGTCGTAGGAGAGGAGCCCGTCGTGGACACCAATGCCTATGTGGCCTTTCTGGTGGTAGGCATCCTGCTGGTCGTGATCGACGGCCAGATCATCTACCACAGTGGTAAGCGGTACCTGGAGAACGCGCAGGGGGACAGCGAGGCCGGCGCATCGATGAGCCGGCTGGTCGCGGTGCTGTTCCACCTGGTGGCGCTGGGTGTGCTCGCGTTGCTGTCGACCATCGACTTCCCCGGCGGCAGCTCCCTGCCGGGCGTGGTGGGGCGACTCGGCGTGGTGCTGCTGGTGCTGGCGCTCGTGCACGGGATCGCGCTCGCGGTGCTGGCACGCCGGCGCGAGGAGCAGGTCGTGGAGGACATCGCCACCCGGCCCGCGGCGCCCGTGGACCGTCAGTTGCGGGAACCGGTGGTCGCACCCGTGCCGGGGCAGCAGGGCCGGAGCCCGCGGGTGAGCCCCGGCTTGGACTACGAGGCGCCGTACTCGACCGAGCAGTGACTCACGGACCGCCGCCCATCACGGCTTGAGCACGGCGCCCTGCGCGGCCGAGCCGACCAGGGCGGCGTACTTGGCCAGCACCCCGGTGCGGCGAGGGGCGGGCGGTGGCTGCCAACCGGAGCGGCGGCGTGTCATCTCCGCCTCGTCCACCTGCAGGTCCAGGCTGCGGCTCTCCATGTCGAGCGAGATCGGGTCACCGTCCTGGACGAGCGCGATCGGCCCGCCGTGTGCGGCCTCGGGCGCGACGTGCCCGACGCACAGGCCGGTGGTGCCGCCGGAGAACCGGCCGTCGGTGAGCAGCAGCACATCCTTGCCGAGGCCCGCGCCCTTGATCGCACCCGTCACGGCGAGCATCTCGCGCATGCCCGGCCCGCCCCGCGGCCCCTCGTACCGGATCACCACGACGTCGTTCGGCTCGAGCGTGTCGAGCGCGTCCATCGCGGCCTGCTCGCCGTCGAAAACCCGTGCCCTGCCAACGAAGCGGGACGAGTCGAAGCCCGCGCTCTTCACCACCGCGCCCTCCGGTGCGAGGCTGCCGTGCAGGATCGTGATCCCGCCTGTCGGGTGGATCGGTTCGGACAGTTTGCGTACCACGTCGCCGTCGAGTTCCGGCGGTGCCAGGTCGGCGAGGTTGCCCGCCAGGGTCTTGCCGGTGACGGTCAGGCAGTCGCCGTTGAGCAGGCCGGCGTCCAGCAGTGCTTTCATCACGACGGGCACCCCGCCGACCCGGTCCACGGCCGTCATCACGTGCCTGCCGAACGGTTTCACGTCCGCCAGGTGCGGAACGCGGTCACCGATCCGCGTGAAATCGTCCAGAGTCAGGTCGACGTCGGCCTCGTGTGCGATCGCGAGCAGGTGCAGCACAGCGTTGGTCGACCCGCCGAACGCCATGACGACGGCGATCGCGTTCTCGAACGCCTCCCGCGTCAGGATGTCGCGCGCGGTAATGCCCTGCGCCAGCATCCCGACCACGGCCTCGCCGCTCTCGCGCGCGAACCGGTCGCGTCGCCGGTCCACCGACGGCGGGCTGGCCGAACCGGGCAGCGACAGGCCCAGCGCCTCGCCCGCGGCCGCCATCGTGTTGGCCGTGTACATCCCGCCACACGCGCCCTCACCTGGGCAGATGGCCCGTTCGATCTTGTCGACCTGCTCGCGCGTGATGAGCCCGCGGCGGCACGCACCCACGGCCTCGAACGCGTCGATGATGGTCACTTCCTGCCCGTCCACGGTGCCCGGCAGGATCGAGCCCGCGTAGAGGAACACCGCGGCGACGTCGAGCCGGGCCGCCGCCATCATCATCCCGGGCAGGCTCTTGTCGCAGCCGGCGAGCAGGATCGCGCCGTCGAGCCGTTCGGCCTCCATCACCGTCTCCACCGAATCGGCGATGACCTCCCGCGAGACGAGCGAGAAATGCATCCCGCTGTGCCCCATGGAGATGCCGTCGGAGACGGAAATCGTGCCGAACTCCAGCGGGAACCCGCCGGCCGCGTGCACGCCCTGCTTGCCCGCCTGGGCGAGCCGTTGCAACGACAGGTTGCACGGTGTGATCTCGTTCCACGACGAGGCGATACCGATCTGCGGTTTCGCGAAGTCCTCGTCGCCCATCCCGACAGCGCGCAGCATCCCGCGTGCCGCCGCCCGTTCCAGCCCGTCCGTCACGTCGCGTGATCGCGGTTTCAGATCGGCCATGCTCAGCAGGGTAGTCCGCGGATTAAATCTCTACACAACTATTGACGTACGATACATCTAAGTAGAGAATTGACGTCATGACGACCGTGTCGTTCGACCGGCATCCGGACTCCTACCGCCACTGGCGCCTGCGGGTCGAACCGCCCGTGGCCTGGCTTGAGCTGGACGTCGACGAGAACGGCGGGCTCGTCGAGGGCTACGAGCTCAAGCTCAACTCCTACGACCTCGGCGTCGACATCGAGCTGTACGACGCCGTGCAGCGGCTGCGCTTCGAACACCCCGAGGTCGGCGCGGTCGTCATCACCAGTGCCAAGGACAACGTGTTCTGCGCCGGCGCGAACATCCGGATGCTGGCGGGCTCGCCACACGAGTGGAAGGTGAACTTCTGCAAGTTCACCAACGAGACCCGCAACGGCATCGAGGACGCCACCGAGAACTCCGGCCAGACCTACCTCGCGGCGGTCAACGGCAGCTGCGCGGGCGGCGGCTACGAGATCGCACTGGCCTGCGAGAAGATCCTGCTCGTCGACGACAACGCCTCGACCGTCGCGCTGCCCGAGGTGCCGCTGCTGGGCGTGCTGCCCGGCACCGGCGGCCTGACCCGCGTGGTCGACAAACGCCGTGTCCGCAGGGACCGCGCGGACGTGTTCGCTACCCGGCCCGACGGCGTCAAGGGCAAGACAGCCGTGGACTGGCGCCTGGTCGACGAGCTTGTGCCGCGCCAGGGGTTCCGGGAAGCCGTCACCGAGCGTGCCCGCGAGATCGCCGCGCACACCAGCCGTCCCGCGGACGCCAAGGGCATCGAGCTGACCCCGTTGGAGCGCACCGAAACCGGTGACGAGATCAGCTACCCGAACGTCTCGGCGAGGCTGGATCGGGCGGCCGGTCTCGCCGAGATCACCCTCCGCGGACCCAGCGGCGAGGACTGGCTCCTCCAGCTCACGCGCGAGTTGGACGACCTGATCCTGCGCCTGCGCACCAACGAGCCCGAGCTCGGCACGTGGGTGTTCCGCAGCGAGGGCGATCCGGACGCGGTCATCGAGCACGAGCGGCGGCTGCTCGGCGCGTCCGACTGGCTGTCCAACGAGATCGTGCACTACTTCAAGCGCACGGTGAAACGGCTCGACGTGACCAGTCGCAGCCTGTTCGCGCTGGTCGAGCCGGGCAGCTGCTTCGCCGGGGTGCTGCTGGAGATCGCGCTCGCGTGCGACCGTCAGTACATATTGGACGGACCGCCGATCGACGACGAGGAGAGCGAGGAACGCGCTTCGATCCGGCTGACGGCAGCCAACTTCGGCGCCTTCCCGATGGGCAACGGCTTGTCCCGGCTGGAATCCCGCTTCTACGGCGACGCCGACCACCTCGACCGGCTCGAGCGCGAACGCGACCGTCCGCTCGGTGCCGCGGAGGCGCTCGAGCTGGGCCTGGTCACCGACGCGCCGGACGACCTCGACTGGGAGGACGAGATCCGGATAGCGCTTGAGGGCCGGGCGGCGCTCAGCCCGGACGCGCTGACCGGCATGGAGGCCAACCACCGGTTCGTCGGCCCGGAAACACTGGAAACCAAGATCTTCGGCCGGCTCACGGCCTGGCAGAACTGGATCTTCACGAGACCGAACGCCGCCGGGCCGGACGGTGCGCTGCGCCGCTACGGCACCGGCCAGAAGCCATCCTACGATCGCAAACGGGTGTGATTCCGTGTCGGAGAAAATCGACTACGACGCCAAGATTCCGAACAATGTCGACCTGTCCTCGGATCGGCGGTTGCAGCGTGCGCTGGAAGGTTGGCAGCCGAAGTTCATGAACTGGTGGGGTGAGATGGGTCCGACGTTGGAGACCCATGGCGTGTATCTGCGCACGGCGGTGAGTGTGGGGCGTGAGGGGTGGGCGCATTTCGATCATGTCAACGTGCCGGACTACCGGTGGGGCATCTTCCTGGCGGAGCGGGATCCGGAGCGCACGGTCGCGTTCGGTGAGCACCGGGGCGAGCCGGTGTGGCAGCAGGTGCCGGGCGAGTATCGCGCCGATCTGCAGCGGCTGATCGTGGTGCAGGGCGACACCGAGCCCGCCTCGGTCGAGCAGCAGAAGCTGCTCGGATTGACCGCGCCCTCGCTCTATGACCTGCGGAACCTGTTTCAGGTCAATGTCGAGGAGGGTCGGCATCTGTGGGCGATGGTGTATCTGCTGCATGCCTACTTCGGGCGGGAGGGCCGGGAGGAGGCCGAGGGGCTGCTGTACCGCAACTCGGGCAGCCCGGACGCGCCGCGGATCCTGGGTGCGTTCAATGAGGAGACGGCGGACTGGCTGGCGTTTTACATGTTCACCTACTTCACCGACCGTGACGGTAAGTATCAGCTGGGTACGTTGAAGGAATCCGCGTTCGATCCGTTGTCGCGGACGTGTGAGTTCATGCTGAAGGAGGAGGCGCACCACATGTTCGTGGGCACCACCGGTGTCGACCGCGTGGTGCAGCGCTCCGCCGACCTGGTCCGCGAGCACGACACGCTGGACATCGGCCCGCACGGCGGGATCCCGCTGGAGATCATCCAGCGCTACATCAACTTCCACTACAGCGTCTCGCTGGACCTCTTCGGCAGCGAGACCTCCACCAACGCCGCCAACTACTACACCGCAGGCCTCAAGGGCCGCTGGCTGGAGCCGCGCCGTAACGACGACCACCAGCTCACCGACGACAGCGCCGAACTGCCGCGTCCGCGCGAGGACGGCACGTGGGACGCGGCGGAACTGCAGAAGATCCTGCTGCTCAACCTCGACCTGCGCGACGAGTACATCGCCGACTGCTCGTCGGGGGTGAAGCGGTGGAACAAGATCCTCGCCGACGCCGGCATCTCGTTCCGGTTCCGCCTGCCGCACCCTGGCTTCAACCGCCGGGTCGGCATAAACTCCGGGCACCACATCACACCGGATGGCACGATCGTGGACGAGAAGACCTGGCAGGACGCACAGCGGCACTGGCTGCCGACGAACGCGGATCTCGCATTCGTCCGGTCGTTGATGCGGCCGGTGTATGAACCCGGCAAGATCGCGAGCTGGGTGGCGCCGCCCCGGCAGGGGATCAACGGCAAGCCGTTCGACTTCGAGTACGTGTACCTCTGAGGACGGTGCGTCATGGTCGGCTTCAACGCGGCGGACTACCTGCTCGACCGGCACGTTCGGGACGGCGACGGCGCCCGCACCGCCGTCATCACCGCGGAGCGCACGCTCACCTACGCCGACCTGACCGACGAGGTGCACCGGGTCGCGGGCGGGCTGGCCGCGATCGGGATGCGGCCGGAAGAGCGCGTGATGCTGTGCATGGTGGACGGCGTCGAAATGCTCAGCGGCATCCTCGGCGCCATGTACGCCGGCGCGGTTCCGGTGCCTGTCTCCACCATGGTCACCGGGCAGGAGCTGGGCAAGGTGCTGGCCGACTCGCGGGCGCGCGTGCTGTGCGTGTCGGCCGAGTTCACCACGGCTGCCAAGGAGGCGGTGGCACTCGCGCCGGAGGTCACCGCCGTAGTGCTCGACCGCGCGAACCCGCTCGATTTTCCCGGCGTGCGGACCCACGACTGGCCCGAACTATCCACATCGGACCCCGTTTCGCCGTATGCGACGTGGGAGGACTCACCGGCGCTGTGGCTGTACACCTCGGGCACGACCGGTGAGCCGAAGGGCGCGATGCACCGGCACGCGAGCATCCGCGCGGTGTGCGAGACCTACGGCCGCCAGGTGCTCGGCATTCGCGGCGAGGACCTGTGTTTCTCGGTCGCAAAGCTGTTCTTCGCCTACGGCATAGGCAATTCCGCGTTCTTCCCGTTGTCGGTCGGGGCCGGCGCGGTACTCGAACCGGCCAGGCCGTCGCCGCGGCTGGTCGCCGACCGGGTGCGCGCGACCCGGCCGACGTTGTTCTTCGGGGTGCCCACGTTCTACTCGGCGCTGCTGGCCAGCGACATCCCCGACGACACGTTCATCTCGGTACGGCACGCGGTTTCGGCCGGCGAGCCGTTGCCCGCCGTGCTGTTCGACCGCTTCCGTGACCGGTTCGGCGTGGAGATCCTCGACGGCATCGGGTCCACGGAGGCGCTGCACATCTTCCTGTCGAACCGGCCGGGCGCGGTCGTTCCGGGCACCACGGGCACGGCCGTGCCGGGGTACGACGTGGAGATCCGGGACATCGCCGGGGTGCCGATCGAGGGCGTCGGCGAGCCGGGTGAGCTGTTCGTGCGCGGGCCATCGACGGCGTTCGGGTATTGGACCCGGTACGAGACCTCCAAGCGCGTCTTCCAGGGCGAATGGCTACGCACGGGGGACAGCTATGTGCGCAATCACGATGGGACCTACACGTGTCTGGGTCGCTTCAACGATATGCTGAAAGCGGGCGGGATCTGGGTGTCACCGTCCGAAGTGGAGCACAGATTGTTGCAGCATCCTGATGTCGCCGAGGTAGCCGTGGTCGCGGCGCCAGACGAGAACGGCCTCGACAAGCCGGTCGCGTGCGTGGTACCGGCTGTGGGGCACACGCTCGACGCGGACGCGCTGATCGAGTTCTGCCGCGAGGGGCTGGCGTCGTTCAAGCGCCCGCGCGCGGTGCTCGAGATGCGCGAACTGCCGAAGACCGCGACCGGCAAGATCCGGCGCAACGTCATCCGCGAGCAGGTCCGCGACGCGCTTCGCACGGGGGCGCTCACGTGATCGACGGCAAGACGGTCGTGGACGCACACGTGCACGCACCCCGCCTGCACACGGTGAAGCCGGCTTGGCTGGACTGGGCGGAGAAGTTCTCGGGCCCGCACGACTGGCGCGCGGCCTACGACTCCGACGGCGTGCCGGTACCGTCCAAACTGGACGCGCTCATGGCGGCGGAGGGCGTCGACCGGGTGCTGCTGTTCAGCGAGTACAGTCCCCGCGCGACGGGCATCCAGCCCATCGAGCACAACTTGCCGATCCACGACTACAACCCGGTGCGGTTCCGTCTGGTGGCCAACGTCAACCCGTACCTGCACTACCCCCTGGCGGCGGAGGTGGAGCGGCAACTGGATCTCGGCGCGGTCGCGCTGAAGATCCACCCGGTGCACGGTGCGTTCTCGCCGGCCGACAAGGAGCTGTATTCGGCGTATCAGGTGTGCGCTGATCGTGGCGTGCCGGTGATTCTGCATTCGGGCACGAGTAGTTTTCCCGGGGCTCGCACCAGTTTCGGGAATCCCGAGCTGTTGTCGGATGTCGTCGAGGATTTTCCCGGGGTGAACTTCGTCCTCGCGCACGGGGGGCGCGGGTGGTGGTACGACGTGGCGGCGTTTCTGGCGCTGGCCAAGGAGAACGTGTGGCTGGATTTGGCCGGGCTGCCGCCGAAGAAGCTGCCGGACTATTACGCTCGGTTTGACTTGTCCCGGTTGGCCGGCCGGCTTGTGTTCGGCACCGACTGGCCCGGCGTTCCCGGCGCTTCCCGCAACGTGCGCGCTCTGGGCATGCTCGGCCTTCCGGACGACCTGCTCACTGACGTGTTGTCCGGCAATGCCGCGAAACTGTTCCCCGGTCTGGGAATTTAGGGTTCAGCGCCACCCTGTCCCAGTCCTTCGCCGAGGCTGGGGACCGGGACCTGGGAAAGCCGGTGGCGCGTGCCCCGGCCGGCTCGCTCAGCTGCCGCCCTGGTGCAGGCAGAGGTAGTTGCCTTCGCTGTCCTGGAACCACGCCGCCTTTTCGCTGCCCATCGTGGCTACGTGGTTCTCGGTGCGGAAGTTCGGCGTGTCGTAGTCCAGGAACGTGACGCCCCGTCGCCCGAGGTCGCTCACCTCGGCGGCGATGTCGGCCACCTCGAAGCTCAGTGCCGTGTTCTCGCTCGGGCGCGCGTCCGGTAGGACTCTCAATGCGATCGCGTTGCCTCCGCCTACCTCGAAGGTCCGGCTGCCCTCCGGGTCCGGGCGCACCTCGTGCAGGCCCAACGTCTCTCCGTAGAACTTGCCCGCGCGGTCGGCATCATGAACCGGGAGCATTGTGATGGTGTTGGCTTTGGTGAGCATGGCGGCCTCCTCGCAACGACCAGAGACCAATCGTGCGCCCAGAACCCACGGGAAACAATTGGTCCGCCTGACTACTCTCCGTTGGCCGCGCGCAGGGTGCGCATCGCCTCGGCCAGCGCCATCGACGCGTCCGGGCCGAGCGGCGCCAATACCCGCCGCCGGAGGATCTCGGCGCATGCCTGCCGTGCCTTCTCGGCGACCTCGACTCCGTGGTCGGTGAGGCAGGCATACGTCACGCGCCGATCATCGGGGCTCGGCAGGCGGCAGATCAGATCAGCCGTGACCAGGCGGTCCGCGACCTTGGTGAAACCGCCGCTGGACAACGCTGCCTCCTTGGCCAGGCGCGTCATCGGCATCTGGTGCCCGGGCGTGCGCACCAGGCGCAACAGGATGTCGAAGGACGCGGGCGCCAACCCGAACCGCTCCGCGATCTCGCCCATCAGTTTGTCCTGCGTCGCCAGGTAGCCCTCGATCACGAGGCCCCACCACGTCACGATCTCGTCGTCGTCCGCCACAGCGGCGAGTATACCGACGGTTCTCTTTCTGGAAGATATCTTGCGAGCGAGAGTTTTTGCGATTAGCCTCGTAACACGGCGTTCGAAGGAGGACTCCATGTCCATCAAGACCAGCGGACTGCACCACGTGACCGCGATCGGCGGGAACCCGCAGCGCAACGCCGACTTCTACCTCCGGACGCTCGGGCTACGGCTGGTCAAGACGACGGTCAACTTCGACGACCCCGGCACCTATCACCTCTACTACGGCGACCAGTCCGGCAAGCCCGGCACGCTGCTGACGTTCTTCCCGTGGCCGACCGCGCCGAGCGGCCGTCGCGGCACCGGCCAGGCCACCACCACCTCGTTCTCCGTCCCGGAGAACTCGATCGGCTGGTGGAAGGATCACCTCGCCGAGGCCGGCATCACCACCGGCCGGATCGCGAACCGCGATGGCGAGGACGTGCTGACCTTCCACGACCCCGACGGCCTGCAGATCTCGCTCGTCGCGCACCCGCAGGGCGACCCGCGCGACCCGTGGGACAACGGGCACGTCCCGGCCGAACACGCGATCCGCGGCCTGCACTCGGTGACGCTGTCGGTCGCCAAGGAGGACGCGACCGCCGAGATGTTCGGCGACCTCGGCCTCACGTTCATCGCCAGGGACTCCAACCGCCTGCGCTTCAGCGCCGGCGATGGCGGGCCCGGCGCGATGGTGGACGTGCTCGTCACCCCGGACGCCCCGCGCGGCCTGGTCGCCGCGGGCACGGTGCACCACGTCGCGTGGCGTGCGCCCGACGAACAGACTCAGGTGTCCTGGCGCGAGGAGCTCGTGGACCGCGGCCTCAACGTGACGTCCATTTTGGACCGTCAGTACTTCCGCTCGATCTACTTCCGTGAGCCGGGCGGCACCCTGCTGGAGATCGCGACCGACCAGCCCGGCTTCGCCATCGACGAGCCGCTGCTGGAACTGGGCCGCGCGCTCAAGCTGCCGCCGTGGCTCGAGCCGGACCGTGAGCAGATCGAGCACACGCTGCCGAAACTGAACCTGCCCACCGAGAACAACCCGGAGCCGGTGTGACGCGGCGCCGGTCTTGTCACAAGTCCGCTCAAAGGTAGGCGGACCCGGGCAGCGCGTAATCGTTGCTGATACAAGGACCTCGTGCGCCGC
>DASZUO010000290.1:0-4719 GCA_035547575.1 Amycolatopsis sp.
GGGTCACGCGGATCGAAGGCACCGACCTGCACATGCGACTTGAAACAGCGCGCCCCCGCCGACAGCGCCGATTCCACATAGGACGCCGCCGACGGCTCCGGGAAGAACGTCGCCGTCAGCACGGCCGCGGGCACCCGCTCGGCGAACTCTGCCAGCCACCCGTTGAGCCACTCGGCCATGCCGGGCTTGTGCGGGTACGCCAGCGGCGCGAACCGCCGCACGCCGAAGGACTCGAGCGTCGCGATCCGCTCGCTTTCCGGTGTGCGGTACCAGACCGGCCACGGCGCGCCGAGCCGTTCGCCGACCTGGTCGAAATAGCCCCACACCTTGGTCAGCATGCGCTCCGGCAGGAAATGCACGTGCAGGTCCACCAGCCCGTCGAGGCCGAGTTCCCGCACCCATGGCGCGATGTCGTCGTCCCCCTCCGGAATCACCGACGTCCCTTGAGCGCCCTGCCAACGGCCCGCGACATCTCCCGCTGGGCATCCCGCTTGGCCAGGTCCTGGCGCTTGTCGTAGGACTTCTTACCCTTCGCCAGCGCCAGTTCGACCTTGACCTTGCCGTCCCTGAAGTACAGCGCCAGCGGGACCAGGCTCAGCCCGCTCTCCTTCGTCTTGCCGATCAGCTTCTCGATCTCGCCACGGTGCAGCAGCAACTTGCGGTGCCTTCGCGCCTCGTGGTTGGTCCAGGTGCCGTGCTCGTACTCGGGGATGTGCAGGTTGCGCAGCCACACCTCGCCGTCGTCGACGGTGGCGAACGCGTCGGCCAGCGACGCACGCCCGGCGCGCAGACTCTTCACCTCGGTGCCCACCAGTACGAGACCGGCCTCATAGGTGTCCAGGATCGAATAGTCGTGCCGCGCTCGGCGGTTCGACACTATCACCTTGTGGCCACGTTCCTTGGGCATGACATCCAGCTTAACGACCGTGTCATGCGGAAAACCCGCACGGCTCCTAGTGCCGGACGTACAGCCGCAGCGTGATGTAGCCCGTGGCAGCCGAGATGACCAGGGACGCGAGCAGCAACCACGGCGACACGACGATGACGTCGAGCACCTCGATCTTCGGGATGGTGCCCGACAGCACGTCGAAGACCCGGCCGAGGGCGGCGTACCTCAGCGCGATCAACCCGCCGACGGCAAGCACCCAGCCGACGATGCCGGTCATCACCGCCTCCAGCAGGAACGGCAGCTGTGTGTACCACCTGGTCGCCCCGACCAGGCGCATGATCCCGACCTCTGTGCGCCGGGTGAACGCCGAGATCTGCACCATGTTGGAGATCAGCAGCAGGGCCGCGACCACCGTCAGGAGCGCGATCACGAACGTGACGTCGCGCACCCCGCCGAGCAGCCCGAAGAACCGATTCAGGAACTGCTCCTGGTCGTCGATCCGGTCCACGCCCGGACGCGTGCCGTACTGCTGCTGGATGATCTCGCTGCGGCTCGGGTCGTGCAGCTTGATCTGCAGCGACGCCGGCAGCGCCTCGGGCCGCGCGGACTGCACCAGGATCGGGTTGTCCTGGAAGATGCGCTTGAAGCGCTCGTAGGCCTGGTCGCGGTTCTCGAAGACCACAGACTCGACGGCGGGGTTGTTCTGCACGTCCTGGCGCAGTGCCCGGCAGGGGTCCTGGGAGCAGGTCGCGTCGTTCGCGCTGACGTCCTGCGTCAGGTAGATCGACACCTCGACGTCGGCCATGTAGTTGACCTGCATCTTGTCGATGGTCCGCACGATCAGCAGACCACCGCCGAGCATGCCGAGCGAGACGGCGGTGGTGATGATCATCGCGATGGTCATCGTGACGTTCCGGCGCAGGCCGGTGAAGACCTCGCTGAACACGAAGCTAGCGCGCATCGGGGTTTCGGTCCTTGGGTCGGGGGGCGGTGCGGGCAGGCGGGGAACCGGAGCGGGGGAACTACCGGCCTACGCCGTAGACACCTCGCGCATCGTCGCGGATCACACGGCCGAGTTGCAGTTCGACCACGCGACGACGCATGGAGTCCACGATGGAGTGGTCGTGCGTGGCCATCACGACCGTGGTGCCGGTGCGGTTGATGCGCTCCAGCAGCAACATGATGTCCTGGCTGGTGTCCGGGTCCAGGTTCCCGGTGGGCTCGTCGGCCAGCAGCACCAGCGGACGGTTGACGAACGCCCGGGCGATCGCCACCCGCTGTTGCTCACCACCGGAAAGCTCGTTGGGCATGCGGTCGGCCTTGCCCTCGAGACCCACGAGTTCCAGCACCTCGGGCACGACCTTGCGGATGGTGTGCGGCGGTTTGCCGATGACCTCCAGCGCGAAGGCCACGTTCTCCGACACCGTCTTGTTGTTCAGCAGCCGGAAGTCCTGGAAGACGCAGCCGATGGTCTGCCGCAGCCGGGGGATCCTGCGGCGCGCCATCTTGGCGACGTCGAAATTGGACACGTACACCCGGCCCTTGGTGGGGACCTCTTCCCGTAGCAGGAGACGCAGGAACGTCGACTTCCCGGAACCGGAAGGTCCGATCAGGAAGACGAACTCACCCTTGTCCATCTCGACGGACACGTCTTGCAGCGCAGGACGCGTCGACGTCTTGTAGACCTTGGAGACACTATCGAGCCGGATCACGGTGGGCCATCCTACTCAAAGCCCTCGTTAAGCCGGGGTTGGTATGGGCCGGGCGGGTGACATACACGCAGCTCCCCGCGTACTGAGCGTAGCCAGGCTGGACTATCCGGCTGTTCAGGCTGCGGTTTTGCGCCAGCGGATGCCCGCCTCGAGGAACCCGTCGATGTCGCCGTCGAGCACGCCGGTCGGGTTGCCGACCTCGAAGTCGGTGCGCAGGTCCTTGACCATCTGGTACGGGTGCAGCACGTAGGAGCGCATCTGGTTGCCCCAGCTGGAGCCGCCGTCCTTGAGGGCGTCGAGCTCGGCCCGCTCCTCTTCCTTCTTGCGCTGCAGCAGCTTGGCCTGGAGCACCTTCATCGCGGCCGCCTTGTTCTGCAGCTGCGACTTCTCGTTCTGGCACGACACGACGATCCCGGTGGGGGTATGGGTGATGCGCACCGCGGAGTCGGTGGTGTTCACGCTCTGTCCACCGGGGCCTGACGAACGGTACACGTCGACGCGGATGTCCTTCTCGGGGATGTCGACGTGGTCGACTTCTTCCACTTCGGGCAGCACCTCGACGTGCGCGAACGACGTCTGGCGGCGGCTCTGGTTGTCGAACGGCGAGATCCGCACCAGCCGGTGCGTGCCCTGCTCGACGGACAGCGTGCCGTACACGTAGGGCGCGGTGATCTTGAACGTGGCCGACTTGATCCCCGCCTCTTCGGCGTAAGAGATGTCGTAGACCTCGGTCGGGTAGCCGTGCCGCTCGGCCCAGCGCAGGTACATGCGCATGAGCATCTCGGCCCAGTCGGCCGCGTCCACGCCGCCCGCCTCCGAGCGGATGGTGACGACGGCGTTGCGGTCGTCGTACTCGCCGGACAGCAGCGTGCGGACCTCGAGCGCGTCGACGTCCCTGGTCAGCTGAGCGAGTTCGGTTTCGGCTTCGGCGCGGCTGGCCGGATCCGCCTCGGCCTCGGCGAGCTCGTGGAGCACGCCGAGGTCGTCGAGACGCTGCCGCAGCTCGGTGACGCGGCGGAGTTCGGCCTGCCGGTGCGAGAGCTGGCTGGTGACCTTCTGCGCTGCCTCCGGGTCGTCCCAGAGGTTGGGCTGGGAGGCCTGCCGCTCGAGGTCGGCGACCTGAGCGCGCAGGCCGTCCAGATCCATGACGGACTCGACCTGCGTCAGCTTGCCGGCGAGGTCTTTCAGGTCGGTTTCGAAGTCAGCACTCACAACCCTCAAGGCTACGGCAAGGGCCGCGGCCGCCGACGCCGCACCGAGACAAGCTCAGGAGACCGGAATGGCGTCCACGAGCTTGAGCGCCGCCCGCGCGTGCGCCTGGCCGAACTCGGCCACGGCCTTCACGTACGGGTCGTCCGCCGCCTTGACCGCCGCTTTCGCCTCGTCCAGCTCCTGGCCGTAGGCCGTGCGCGCGGCGTCGATCAGCGCCGAACGCTGCTTCGCCGTGAGCGAACCGGCGTGTACGAGCCGGAGGATGAGCGGGCTGCGGAGGTGGTCGGGGCCGGCGTCGGACGCCAGCCACGCCTTGAAGGCCTTCTTGCCCGCCGCGGTGATCGCATACTGCTGGCTGGAGCGCGGCCCTTGCTTGCCGAGCCGGACCAGTCCTTCCTTGGCCAATGCCGGGAGCTCGCGGTACACCTGGCTGCGCGTGACGCTGAAGAAGGCGCCGAAGCGCTCCTCGGCCGCCGCGACCAACTGGCCGCCGGTGGCCGGACCGTCCTGGAGCAGTCCAAGCAATGCCGCTGCTGTCGCATTCAGTTCAGACACATCATCACCGTCCCACTTTTCCGTGGATCTGTCCACAGTGGCCAGCCACTCCGTCCACAATGGTCACTGAAATGAGCCATCCGGCGCAACCCGTCCTACCCCACAAGAACGAAGAAAGGGCCCGATCTTTCCGGATCGGGCCCTTTTCGCTGGTAGCGGGGACAGGATTTGAACCTGCGACCTCTGGGTTATGAGCCCAGCGAGCTACCGAACTGCTCCACCCCGCGTTGCTAGTCAAACTATACACACCCACCCCGAACCTATACACACCACACCCAAAACGTCACAGTCCACTGTGGCCCCGGGGCCTGGCGGGCCGGCCAAGGCCGCCGTGTCACCCCCGGAGGCTCC
>DASZUO010000291.1:0-18348 GCA_035547575.1 Amycolatopsis sp.
CTTGCCCTCGGGCGTCCGGTTGAAGGGCAGGCCCATCTTCTCCAGGTCGAGCACCGCGTCGATGGCTTCCTTCGCCATGATCTCGGCCGCGTCCTGGTCGGTCAGGTAGTCACCACCCTTGACGGTGTCGAAGGTGTGCCACTCCCAGTTGTCCTCTTCGACGTTGGCGAGCGCGGCGCACATGCCGCCCTGCGCGGCGCCCGTGTGCGAGCGCGTCGGGTAGAGCTTGGTGAGCACCGCTGTGCGGGCCCGTTGCCCCGACTCGATGGCGGCGCGCATTCCGGCGCCGCCCGCGCCGACGATCACCACGTCGTAC
This sequence comes from Amycolatopsis sp., assembly GCA_035547575.1. Classification (GTDB taxonomy): domain Bacteria; phylum Actinomycetota; class Actinomycetes; order Mycobacteriales; family Pseudonocardiaceae; genus Amycolatopsis_E. Next base: position 317 of record DASZUO010000291.1, read on the forward strand.
TTGTGGAACTGCATATCCGCTTCCTTGGTGGTGGGGTCAGCTGTTGATGTTCGGGTCGAACGTGAAGATCACCAGCGTGCCGACGAACAGGATGACCGCCATGGCGACGTACAGGACGATCTTCAGCCAGAACCGGGTGGTGTCCTTGCGGGCGTAGTCGTCGATGATCGTGCGCAGCCCGTTGCCACCGTGGATCTCGGCCAGCCAGAGCATGGCCAGGTCCCAGAACTGCCAGAACGGCGACGCCCACCGGCCGGCCACGAAGCCGAAGTTGATGCGGTGCACGCCGCCGTCGAGGATGTTCATGATCAGCAGGTGACCGAGCACCAGGATGATCAGCGCCAGGCCCGAGATGCGCATGAACAGCCAGCTGTAGAGCTCGAAGTTGCTCCGCCGGGCCGCGGGACGGCGCGGGGACCGGGGCTTGTCGAGCGCCAATGCCTCCTGGCTCATGACCCGTCACCTCCGAACATGATCGAGACCGTCCGCCACAGCATCGAGATCGCACCGGGGATCATCACCACGAACCACACCACGACGATCGTCCACAGCATCGGCTTCTGGTACTTGGGGCCCTTGGACCAGAAGTCGACCAGCATGACCCGGATGCCGTTGAGCGCGTGGTAGAGGACGGCGCCGACGAGGCCGACCTCCATGAGGTTCACGATCGGTGTCTTGTACGTCTCGATGACCGAGTCGTAGGTCTCCGGCGAGACGCGGACGAGTGCGGTGTCGAGGACGTGGACGAACAGGAAGAAGAAGGTGAGCACCCCGGTGATCCTGTGCAGGACCCAGGACCACATACCGGGGTCGCCCCGGTAGAAGGTCCCTTTCCGGCGCGAGGCACCCGCCCGATCGCTCGCCTCCGCCGCCGACTCGGCGGCAGGGGTAGCCGTGGTGGACATCGGTGTACGGCCTCCAACGTCATGGTTGGACTGTGCCCGGTGAAATCGTCAACGAGCCTGGATAAACGGATGCTAAACCCGTGTGTGGAGAGTCCCTCAACCTCGGGTTGTTCTGTGTGATCGACCAGACACCCTGCGCGTGGCCTATGTCACTCGGACGAGTGCCTGGTGGTGTGCGCATTGCCGTTCCGGAAAGCAGGCAAACATTGAGTTGCGGCGCTGGCTTCCGGGTAGCGGATCAGTCACAGACGGATACGGTTGACGCCCGGCAAAATGTCCACTGTGGACGGGGTCGGTTGCGCGCCGGCACCGTCGGGTCGATTCCGCTGAGCGCCGGTTTGTCCGAAATGGAGGCGGGACTCGTGACCTCTGTGGGTGCGTCGGCGCCCCCCGCAACACGAAGGCGCCCCCTCCGCTCCGCGGAGAGGGCGCCCCGAGCCAGGAAACCTCAGCTGTCTCCGGATTCCTCGTCTGACTTCGTCTTGACCTCAGCCGCCTTGGGTGCCCGCCCGTTGCGCGCCCGCCGCGGCTGCCGCGGCGCGGGAGGCGGCGGCGCGATCTGCGGCACGGCGGGCCCACCCCCGAGCATCAGCTCGGCAAAGGTAGCCATCGCCTCGTCGAGCTGGCCGCCGATGCGCCGCTCCGACTCCTCGTTGTGCTTGCGCACCAGCGAGCTGACGCCGTCGGTATCGGGCTGGCCGGACAGCGTGCCCTCGACCCGCGAGAAGCCGCTCTTGACCGTCCCGCCGAGGTCGCCGAAGTGTGCGGTCACGCCTTCCTCGACCTTGTCGATCCGGCTGGACACCTCGTCGAGCCGGGTGGTGACCGCATCGAGTTTGCCCGCCAGCGACTCCAGGCGATCCGTCGCGTCCACCATCTCGCCGGTCTCGTCCAGCGCCGTGCGCAGCGACTGACCGGTCGCTTCGATGCGCTCGCGGGTGGCGGTGTCCAGCGCCTCGACGCGCGCCTTCAGGTCTGCGCCATCCGAGTCGATGCGCGCGCGCAGGTCCGCGTCGCCCGACTCGATGCGTTCCCGCAGCGCCGACTCCGCCTGCTCGATCCGCTCCTTGACCGGGCCGTGCACCGACGCGGGCAGCGCCTCGAGCTTCGCGTCCTGCTTGTCCAGGTGTGCGCCGAGCTCGTCGATCCGCCGGTGGATGCCTTGCAGCTTGTCCTCGAGCCCGTCCATGCGTCCGGCCACGGCCTCGAACCGCGCGGCGACGCCGTCGAGCCGGCCGTCGAGCTGGGCGAACGGCTTGGCGAGCTTGTCGACGATGCTCTCCACCGCGCGCGCCAGGCCCGCGATCGCGTTGTCCTGGGCTTCGAGCTTGGACATCGCTTCGTCCAGCCGCTCGGCCAGGACGCTGACCTCGGTGCGGTCGGGCAGCTCCGACAACCGCTTGCGCACGGCGCCCAGCGAGTCGACCGGAGCAAGGCGCGCATAGATGTCGTCGAGCGCGTCGAAGATTTGCTGCTGTTCGCTCTCCCGGACTTCGGCCGCGCGCACCAGCATGTTGCGCATCCGGTCGAAGGACGGAGCTCCAACGTGATTGTCAGTGGTCACTTCGATGTCCTTCGTCGGCGGGGAAAGAAGGGACGTGGGCCGAAGCTTAACCATTGGAAAATTGCTCTGTGTATGGCCCCCGGAATAGCGCCGTGGGCAACGGCAACTCACATGGCCCATTCCACGGGACCCGGTCGGAGCTGAGGGTTAAGTGGAGGATGAGAGTTACACGTCCATCCAGGTGAAAGGCCTGGGTACGGTGAGGGCATGCCGTCTTCCACCCCGCCTCTGACCTCGGACTCCATCCGGAGAGTGCCCAAGGTGTTACTCCATGATCACCTCGACGGCGGTCTGCGTCCGGCAACCGTGCTCGAGCTTGCCGAGACCCACGGATACGAGGCGCTGCCCACCACCGACGTCGACGAGCTGGGACGTTGGTTCCGCGAGGCCGCCGACTCCGGTTCTCTGGAGTCCTACCTGGAGACCTTCGCCCATACCTGCGCGGTCATGCAGACCGAGGATGCGCTGGTCAGAGTGGCCGCCGAGTGCGCGGAGGACCTCGCCGCCGACGGCGTCGTGTACGCCGAGGTGCGCTACGCGCCGGAGTTGTTCGCCGAGCGCGGGCTGTCCTTGGACGCCGTCGTGGAAGCCGTGCAGGCCGGGTTTGCCGAGGGTGAGCGCCGGGCCGCTGAGCAGGGGAAATTCATCCAAATGGGTACTCTCCTGTGTGCGATGCGTCAGCACGCACGGGCGCAGGAGATCGCCGAGGTCGCGGTGCGTTACCGGGACCACGGAGTCGTCGGGTTCGACATCGCGGGACCCGAAGCGGGATTTCCGCCGACCCGGAATCTGGACGCGTTCGAATACCTCCGGACAAACAATGCGCATTTCACCATTCACGCCGGTGAGGCGTTCGGACTTGCGTCGATTTGGGAAGCTATTCAGCATTGTGGTGCCGAACGACTGGGGCACGGCGTACGTATTGTCGACGACATCAAAACCGATCCGGACGGTTCGGTACACCTCGGCAGGCTCGCGGCCTATGTACGCGACCGGCGCATCCCGCTGGAGATCTGCCCGTCCTCCAATGTCCAGACGGGCGCGGCATCCTCGATCGCCGATCATCCCATCGGGTTACTCGCGCGACTCCGCTTCCGGGTGACGGTCAACACCGACAACCGGCTCATGAGCGGGTGCACGGTGTCCAGCGAGTTCGCCGCGCTGGCCGAGGCGTTCGGCTACGGCTGGGCCGATCTCCAGTGGTTCACGATTAACGCCCTGAAGTCGGCGTTCGTCGATTTTGACCAGCGCCTGGATCTGATCAACCGGGTGATCAAACCGGCCTACGCGCCGCTGCTCTGAATACCTCGTTGCGGTAGTTAGCCCCGGCAAGTAAAGTCCAGAATGTAAGAGCTGATTCTCACATTCTGGGATGCGCGATGGTGACGACGGCCGGGCCGAGTACGGAGAGCAAACGCCGCTGGGGCATGCTCGCGCTCGGCCTCGCCGCGCAGACGGCGAGTTGCTCGTTCCTCTACGGCATCCCGTTCCTTGTGCCCGAGATGCGCGCCGAGGCAGGGCTGACGCTGGCCGAGGCGGGCACCGTCGTGTCCGCGCCGAGCATCGGGCTGCTCTTCACGCTGATCGCGTGGGGCGCGGCGGCCGACCGCTACGGCGAGCGCGTCGTGATGGCGCTCGGGCTCGGTGTGTCGAGCCTGCTGCTGTTCGCGGTCGGCCTCGGGTCGCCGTCGCTGGGCGTGATGTTCGCGCTGTTCCTGGTCTCCGGTGCCGCCGCCGCGTCGGTCAACGCGGCGAGCGGCCGGGCCGTCATGGGCTGGTTCGGGCCAGCCGAGCGCGGGATCGCGATGGGCATCCGGCAGACCGCGCAGCCGGTGGGCGTCGGCGTCGCCGCGCTGGCGCTACCGCCCATCGCGAAGCACTGGGGTTTCCACGCCGCGATGGTCTTCCCTGCCGGGTTCGGGCTCGCGATCGCGTTGCTCGTCGCGTGGCTGCTGATCGACCCGCCGCGATCGGCCAAACCAGGAGGACCGCTGGGAGTGGCCGACACGCGGCCGGGCGAGGCGAAGCCCACGTCGCCGTACCGGCACCCAACGCTGTGGCGGCTGCACGGGGCGAGTGCGCTGCTGGTCGTGCCGCAGTTCGCGGTCTCGGCCTTCGCGCCCGTCTACCTGGTGAGCGCGCACCACTGGAGCCCGCTGGCCGCCGGCTGGTTCCTGGCCGCGGTACAGGCGCTGGGGGCGCTCGGACGGGTGGGCTCGGGATACTGGTCCGACCGCGTGGGCAGCAGGCTGCGGCCGATGCGTCAGCTCGCGGTCGCGAGCGCGGCGGCGATGGTGCTCGTGGCGCTGGGCGATGTGACGTGGCCCTGGGTGGTGCTGCTCGCGCTGGTGCTGGCCGCCGTGATCACCGTGGCGGACAACGGCCTCGGCTTCACGGCGTCCGCCGAACTGGCCGGGATCTCGTGGGCCGGGCGCGCGATGGGTGCGCAGAACACGGCGCAGAACATCACCGCGGCACTGACGCCGCCGCTATTGGGCTTGGTCATCGGCGATTCCCGCTACGCACTGGCCTTCGGTGTCGCCGCGATCTTCCCGGTGCTCGCGATCGGGCTCACCCCGGTCCGGGCCGAGCGCTAGTGGACCCGGAGCCGGCCTTCGAAGGACTCGACCAGCTTGCGCCACTCGGTCTGCTCGGTGTCGAACGGCGGACTCGGCGCGAGCCGGTTCGGGTCGGGCCGCAGCACGAAGGACACCAGCCAGCCAAGGCTTTCCGAAGTGGACAGTGCTGACGAGACGGTGTCGTCGTCCGCCCAGTCCGCGGCGTCGGTCAGCAGCTCCACCGCCAGCTCGAGCTGCGTCGGATCGATGGAGTCGGTGCCCTCGGCGAAGTCCTCGGCCAGCCCCGCCAGCACGTAGGTGTTCTCGGCGTCCACCTCGAGCTCCAGCTCACCGGCGGTCGCCTTCGTGAGCACCTCGTCCCAAGTGGACACTTCAGCGAGGTCGGTGTCGGCGAGATCCTTGCCGTCGGCCAGCGCACGGGCGAGTGCCTTGGTGGAGGGGTACACGTCGATCCGCCCGTCGCTGCCGAGGAAGATCGGGTCGTCGTCGAGGTAGCACCGCAGGGTGTAGTACTCCTTGTCCGCGGCGATGATCTTGATCGGGTCGATACCGACCTCGCCCCAGAAACCGAGCGGGACGTCTTCCTCCTCGTCCTCGGAATCGGCGTCCTCGGCGTCGGACTCGTCGGCCTCCGAGGTGTCGAGGTCCTCGGCCCCGTCGTCGACGCCGGCTTCCGCCTCGGCGGACTCCTCCAGGAACGCCGCCAGTTCCTCCGCGGTCTGGTCCAGCACCGCGGCGTCGACGTCCGGCACCGTGACGAGACTGTCGATCGCGTCGAGCACCGAGTCCCACTTCTCCGACACGGCCTCCGAGAGGTCGGTCCACAGCCGCTCGCCGTCGCGGCCGGTGAAGGGCAGCCGGCCCTGGTCCAGCAGCGAGAACGCCTCGGTGGCGTCGAGGATCTCGTGCACCTCGTCCAGCTCGCACACGTCGGCGAGTGAGCGCACGATGCCGATGATCTCGGCCAGCTCGCTGATGGTCCACGAGTCCGGTTCCTCGGCGACCAGTTCAGGCACGCCGACCAGGTCGTAGGAGTGGTCGTCGTCCGGGATCAGTTCCGGCACGTTCAGCGCCGGGACCACGTGCCATGCCGGGTGGTCGATGAGGTCGTGCTGCTCCGCGGTGCGCACGAAGGCGGCCAGATGCGCGGCGTCGGGGAAGGCGTACAGATCCTCGTCGTCGCCGAGGAAGGCCTCCCACTCCTCACCGTCCTCCCGCCAGCGCGGGGCCCAGAGGGTCACGAGGTCCCCCTGCGGCAGCCCGAGTTCTATCGGGACGATGTCCTGTGCCATTCCAGCCCTCCGGATTACCACCTGTGTGTGCGAAGCCTACGGGTTTGCTGGTCTTGCCGCGATGGGCCCCATGCCTGCGGGGCCGGGGATGGCACGATGGGGACATAATGACACTCGCAGACCTCCTACCAGCGGATCCCGACCCCGACACGCTGTTCGAAGCGTTCTCCTCCTGGACGGCCGAACGCGGTCTGGAGCTCTACCCTGCGCAGGAGGAGGCGCTGATCGAAGTCGTCTCGGGCGCCAACGTGATCCTTTCCACGCCGACGGGTTCGGGAAAAAGCCTGGTCGCGGTGGGTGCGCATTTCACCGCGATGGCTCACGGCAGGCGCAGCTACTACACCGCGCCGATCAAGGCGCTGGTGTCGGAGAAGTTCTTCGCCCTGATCGAGATCTTCGGCGCCGAGAACGTCGGGATGATGACCGGTGATTCCAGCGTGAACCCGGACGCGCCCATCATTTGTTGTACGGCCGAAATTCTGGCGAACATGGCGTTGCGGTTCGGTGCCGACGCGCCGGTCGGCCAAGTCGTCGCGGACGAGTTCCACTTCTACTCCGAGCCCGACCGCGGCTGGGCGTGGCAGGTGCCGCTCATCGAACTGCCGCAAGCACAGTTCGTACTGATGTCGGCCACGCTCGGCGACGTCTCCTTCTTCGAAAAGGACCTGACGCGCCGCACGGGCCGGGCCACGGCGGTCGTGACATCGGCGGAGCGTCCTGTCCCGTTGACGTTCCGCTACGCGCTCACCCCGCTGCACGAGACGATGTCCGAACTGCTGCACGGGGGCCAGGCGCCGGTCTACGTCGTGCACTTCTCCCAGGCGGCCGCCGTGGAGCGCGCGCAGGCGCTGATGAGCATCAACGTGACCAGCCGTGCCGAGAAGGACGCCATCGCGGAGGCGATCGGCGAGTTCCGGTTCTCCGCCGGGTTCGGCAAGACGTTGTCGCGGCTGGTGCGGCACGGGATCGGCGTGCATCACGCGGGCATGTTGCCGAAATACCGGCGACTTGTCGAGCAATTAGCACAGTCGGGTCTGCTGAAGGTGATCTGCGGGACCGACACGCTCGGCGTCGGCATCAACGTGCCGATCCGCACGGTCGTGTTCTCGGCGCTCACGAAGTACGACGGAGTGCGCCAGCGGCACCTCAAGGCGCGTGAGTTCCACCAGATCGCCGGCCGCGCCGGGCGCGCCGGATACGACACCGACGGCTACGTCGTCGTCGAGGCGCCGGACCACGTCATCGAGAACGCGAAGGCGCTGGAGAAGGCGGGCGACGACCCGAAGAAGAAGCGCAAGATCGTGCGCAAGAAGGCGCCCGAAGGGTTCGTCAACTGGACGGAGAGCACGTTCGACCGGCTCATCGCCTCGCAACCGGAACCGCTCACGTCGAGCTTCCAGGTCAGCCATTCCATGCTGCTCAACGTGATCTCGCGGCCGGGCAACGCGTTCGAGCACATGCGGCACCTGCTGGAGGACAACCACGAGGACCGGCCCGCGCAGCGCAGGCACATCCTGCGCGCGATCGCGATCTACCGCGCGCTGCTCGCGGCCGGTGTGGTGGAGCGGCTGGACGAGCCGGACGAGGAGGGCCGCATCGTCCGGCTCACCGTCGACCTGCAGTTCGATTTCGCGCTGAACCAACCGCTTTCGCCGTTCGCGCTGGCCGCGATCGACCTGCTGGACCCCGAGTCGCCGGTGTACCCGCTCGACGTCGTGTCGGTCATCGAATCCACTGTGGACAATCCACGTCCCGTGCTGTCGCAGCAGCAGTTCAAGGCGCGCGGCGAGGCGGTCGCCGCGATGAAGGCCGAGGGCATGGAGTACGACGAGCGGATGGCGCTGCTCGACGAGGTCACCTACCCGAAGCCGTTGGAGGAGTTGCTGCACGCCGCGTACCAGACGTACCGGCACGGGCATCCGTGGGTCGCGGACTACGAGCTGTTCCCCAAGTCGGTCGTGCGCGACATGTACGAGCGTGCGATGAACTTCGTGGAGTACGTGAATTTCTACTCGCTGGCGCGCTCGGAAGGCCTCGTGCTGCGCTACCTCGCCGACACCTACGACGCGCTCCGGCACACGGTGCCCGACGAGGCGAAGACGGAACCGCTGCAGGACCTGATCGCGTGGCTCGGCGAGCTGGTGCGCCAGGTCGACTCGAGCCTGCTCGACGAATGGGAAGCGTTGCGCCATCCCGAAGATCCCGAGCTGCACGCACCTTCGCTGCCGGAAGGCCCGCCGCCGGTCACCGCGAACGAGCGTGCGTTCCGGGTGCTGGTGCGCAACGAGTTGTTCCGGCGCGTGGAGTTCGCGGCGCGCCGCGCGTACGAGGAACTGGGCGACCTCGACGGCGGCTCCGGCTGGGACGCGGTCGAATGGGAGGCCGCGCTAGAGCCGTATTTCGAGGAGCACGACGAGATCGGCACCGGACCGGACGCGCGCGGCCCGAAGCTGCTGATCATCGAGAAGGAGCCGGAAGTGTGGCGGGTGCGCCAGATCTTCGACGACCCCGAGGACTATCACGACTGGGGCATCAGCGCGGAGGTCGATCTCGCCGCGTCCAACGAGGCCGGCTCGGCAGTGCTGCGGATCACGGACGTCAACCAGCTGTGAGGTTTTCCCAGGTGGGCCTCAGCGCGATCCGTGTAACATCCGCCTCATGACGGATCTTCGCTCGCGCGTCTTCGCGTGGCTTGGGCGGAAGTACATTCAGAGAAAGCAGAAAAAGGGTGTCGACCTGCTTTCCCTGCTGCCCGAGTCCACGCTGATGCCCTTGCGCCGGACCCAGCTCGACCCGGTGCCGGAGCTGGGCGCGACGCGCGACGCGGCGCCGGTGAGCAGGCTGAAGCTGCCGTTCGGCCTGCGGGCGTGGCTGGTCAGCGGCTACGACGAGGCGAAGAGCGTGCTGACCGCCACGGACAAGTTCAGCAACGACTACACGAACCTGATGCCCTCGACCGGTATGTCCGCCGACCTGAACCCCGGTGGCCTCGGATTCGCCGACCCGCCGGACCACACGCGGCTGCGGAAGCTGCTCTCGCCGGAGTTCACGATGCGCCGGCTGAGCCGGCTCACCCCGCGCATCCACGACATCGTCGAGGAGCGGCTGGACGCGATGGCCAAGGCCGATGGTCCGGTCGATCTCATGCGGGAGTTCGCGCTGCCGATCCCGTCGCTGGTGATCTGCGAACTGCTCGGGGTCTCCTACGAGGACCGCGAGGACTTCCAGCGCCGCAGCATGACGCGGTTCGACCTGTTCGCCGGGCTTGGCGAGTCGTTCGGTGCGATGTCGGAGTCGCTGACGTATCTGCTGGAAATCGTGCGGAAACAGCGGGAATCGCCGGGCGAGGGCCTGCTCGGCATGATCATCAAGGAGCACGGCGACGAAATCGACGACCGTGAGCTCGCCGGGCTCGCCGACGGCGTGCTGACCGGTGGCTTCGAGACGACCGCCAGCATGCTGGCGCTCGGCGCGATCGTGCTGCTGCGCGACCGCGCGCAGTTCGACCTGGTGCGCGACAACGACGACGCGGTGGACCCGTTCGTCGAGGAGTTGCTGCGCTACCTGACGGTGGTGCAGGTCGCGTTCCCACGGTTCGCGAAGGAAGACGTCGAGGTCGGCGACGCGAAGATCGCGTCCGGCGACATCGTGTTCGTCTCGCTCAGCGGCGCCAACCGCGACCCGGACCTCGGCGCGGACATGGAGACCTTCGACCCGGCGCGCACGTCGTCGTCCCACCTTGCCTTCGGCTGGGGCGCCCACCGCTGCATCGGCGCCGAACTGGGCCGGATGGAACTTCGCGCCGCCTACCCGGCTTTCGTGCGCCGCTTCCCGAACGCGCGCCTGGCCGTGACGCCGGAGGACCTGACGTTCCGCCAGACCTCCGTCGTCTACGGCGTGGAGACACTGCCGGTGGACCTGCGCTGACGCGGTCATCCCAGCAGCGCCTTCCGCTTACCCCTCCACCAACGACAGCGCCCCGCTGGGGCAGACGTGCACCGCGGTGCGGGCCTTGTCCTCGTCGGCCGGGTTCTCCACCAGGACGATCACCGTGCCGTCGTCGTCACTCTGGTCGAACACCTCGGGGTCGGTCAGCACGCACTGCCCCGCACCGACACAGACGCCCTTGTCCGCCACGATTCGCATAGTTTTCCTTACCACGTAACGGGAAGCTCGTACAACCCGTAGACCGCCGCGTCGTCTTTGAACGGCAGCTCCTCGACCGGCGCGGCCAGCCGCAGGCCGGGAATCCGCCGGAACAGCGTGTTGAACACGATCTCCAGTTCCATCCGCGCGAGGTTCTGGCCAAGACACTGATGCGGCCCGAACCCGAAGCTGACATGGTGCCGGGCGCCGCGCTCGAGGTCCAGTTCGTCGGGGTTCGCGAACGCGTCCGGGTCGCGGTTGGCCACGTTGCCGAGGCCGAGCACGCCGTCGCCTGCCTGGATGAGCACGCCCGCGATCTCGATGTCTTCCTTCGCGACCCGTGCGGTGGCGAACTCGGCGATCGTGAAGAACCGCAACAGTTCCTCGACGGCGGACAGCGTCCGGTCCGGGTTGTCGCGCACGACCGCGAGCGCCGCGGGATTCTGCAGCAAGGTCATGGTGCCGAGCGAGATCATGTTCGCTGTCGTCTCGTGCCCGGCCAGTAGCAGCAGGAACGCCAAGCTGACCAGCGACTCGTGGTTCTCGGCCTTGTCCAGTTGGCGGCTGAGCAGGTCCTCGCCGGGCGACTGCTCCTTGCGTTCGACCAGGTCGTCCAGATAGGCCCGCAATTCCTCGGCAGCCGTCGTGCGCACGTCCTGGGAATTGACGCGTTTCAACATCGCCGCCGTGCGTGACTGGAAGAAGTCGTGGTCCGCGTAGGGCACCCCGAGAAGTTCGCAGATCACCAGCGACGGCACCGGCAGCGACAGCGCGGGCACGAGGTCGGCCGGTCGAGGGCCGGCGAGCATCGCGTCGATGTGTTCGTCGACGATCTCCTGAATGCGCGGGCGCAGCGCGGCCATCCGCTTGACGGTGAACTCCCCGACCACCGCCCGGCGGGCGGGCCCATGCTCCGGCGGGTCCAGGCTGATGAGCGACGTCGGGAACTTCGTGGTCGGCCGCGCCGAGCCGATGAGCAGCGGGAAGTTCGGGTGGTAGCGGTCGGAGCTGAACCGCGGGTCGGACAGCATCGCGCGGACGTCCTCGAGGTGGGTGAGCGCCCACACTTCGTGCCCGCTCGGCAGGACCACCCGCGAGATCCGTGCCTCGTCCTGCAGCCGCCGGTGTTCCTCAGGCGGCGCGAACGGGCTACTCCGGATGATGGGAAGTTCGGTCGCAATCGTCATTGCTCGCACCCCGATTTTTACTCTGTGTATGCGGACGAATACCGTCCACTTAATCGCGACGGTACTCAGGTGGACGGATTCCGTCCAGTCATGCGGGGCAGATGCGACAATCGGCGGCATGACGGCTGATACGTATCCGCGAATGCGCGCGGATGCCCGCCGTAACCGGGATCAGATCATCGCGGCCGCCAAAAAGATCTTCGGCCGATCGGGCACCGACGTGCCGATGGAGGAGATCGCGCGCCAGGCCGGTGTCGGCGTCGGCACGTTGTACCGGCGCTTTCCGGACCGCGAGGCGCTCATCCGTGCCGTCGCCCACGAGAGCTTCCGCGCGGTGCTGACCGAGGCCCGCGCGGCCGCGGACGAGGAGCCGACCGCGTGGGCAGCGCTCGTGCGACTGCTCGGCCGGTCCCGGGAACTGCAGCTCAGCATGCAACTGGCGCTCACGTCGCGGTTGGCGCGGCAGGTTATTCGCAGCGATCCCGCGACCACGGAATTCCAGGAGGCGATCGTCGGCGAACTCGACCGCATCGTGCGCGCGGCGCAGGCGGAGGGGTCGTTGCGCACCGACGTCGGCACCGGTGACGTGGGCGTGATCTTCTCGATGTTGCTGCTCAGCACGCCGACAGTCGACGACGAGACCGCCGACTTGCGCCGCTCGCGCATGCTGGCGCTGCTGGTGGACGGCCTTCGGCCCGGCACGCCCCTGCCCGGCCGCCCCATCACCGGCGACGAGCTGGTCCGCGACTGACCGCCGGACTAGCCGTCCAGCTCCCGTTTGCGGGGTTTGCGAGTCACCGTGACCGAACCCCAGAAGGCGAGCCCGTTGACCTTCACGACCGGCGCGCCCGGCGGTGGCACGGCGGTCGTGCCGGCGCGTTCCACCGTGTCGAAGGCGCCCATGAACCCGACACCGTTGACGTCGACCACGACGTCGTCCGGGACCACGATGTCGATCCCGCCCATGATCGCGACCGCCGTGATGGTGGTCTGCCGCTCGGCGAACCGGGCGTTGCGCAAGTCGATGTCGATGCCGCCCCAGAAGGCGAAACTGTTGTGCTGCGGCGGCACGATCCAGTTGCCCTTGCGGCTCGCGCCGGACATGACGGCGATCGACGCCTGCGCGCCTGGCGGACCGCCGATCCGCTCGTCCAGCGCGCGGGTGGCGGCCGGCTGCACGGCCGCGCCCGCGGTCACGCCGGGCAGGTCCGCGATGGGCGGCTCCAGCTCGGCGAGCGTCTTGGCCGCATATACCGCGTCGAGCCGTTCCTCCAGTTCGTGCACGGTGATCCGGCCTTCGGACATGGCGTTGTGCAGGATCTGGGCGACCCGCTCGCGGTCGGCGTTGGACGCGCGCATCGGTGGGCGTTGCGGGCTCTCTTCCGTCACGTGGTGCACCGTATCGCAGTATTCTCCCTGGGTGGACGTGCTCGTCGTCGATCATCCGCTCGCCAAGGACCGGCTCTCGACCATGCGGGATGCCCGCACGGACAGTGCGGGCTTCCGTGCGGCGCTGCACGAGCTGACCGTGATGCTGATCTACGAAGCCACCCGGCACGCCCCGGTGCGCGCCGAGCGCATCCACACGCCCGTCGCACGCACGGAGGGCTACAAGCTGGCGGCCCCACCGCTGCTGGTGCCCGTGCTGCGCGCCGGTCTCGGCATGGCCGACCAGGCGCACAAGCTGATCCCGGAAGCGCAGATGGGCTTCGTCGGCCTCGCCCGCGACGAGCGGACCCTGCGGCCGACGCCGTACATGGAGTCGCTGCCGGACAGCCTCGCCGATCGTCCGGTGTTCGTGCTGGACCCGATGCTCGCGACCGGCGGCTCGATGGAATACACGATCAGGCTCCTCACCGGGCGCGGCGCCACCGACGTCACGGCGATCTGCGCCCTGGCCGCGCCGGAGGGGCTGAAGCACCTGGAGGAGTCCGGCCTGCCGGTGCGCGTGGTGACCGCGTCGGTGGACGAGCGGCTCAACGACTCCGGCTTCATCGTCCCGGGTCTCGGCGACGCCGGTGACCGGCAGTACGGCGCCCGCTAGCGGCACCAGCCCTTCGCGTGGGCGCGCAGCGCGGACTCGTACGATCCGGCGACGTCGAGGTCCGGCGGCAGGTTGCCGCCGAGTTCCAGCGACACGAGCCCGTGCACGATGCCCCACGCGCTGACCGCGATGGTTCCGGGGTCGATGTCGGCGAACCGGCCCGTCTCGATCGCCCTGCGCACTGTTTCGACCAGCGGCGCCATCGTGCCCTGGCTCAGTTCGGTTGCCTCCGCGCCGGGCTCGAAACCGGGCACGGCCTTGGTGAACATGATCGAGTACAGGTGCGGGTCGGCGAGCGCGCTCTCCCGGTAGGCGAGCCCGAGCCGGACGAAGTCCTCGACCGGGTCGTCCGTGCGCGGCACCGCCTTCAGCTGCGCGCCGAACCGCTGGAAGCCCTCCGCGTACAGCGCGTTGACCAGGTCCGGCTTGCTGCCGAACAGGCTGTAGACCGCGGTAGTCGAGGTGCCCGCGTCGCTCGCGAGCTTGCGCAGGCTGAGCGCCTTCGCCCCCTCGGTGGACAGCAGTTCCCCGGCGCGATCGAGCAGTCGCAGCCGGAGCGCGTCGTCGTGGGTTCTGGGACGGGCCATGCCCTCAGTGTATCGCGACAGTGTTATCAAACGAGAATTGAGAGTTGACCTGGAGTGCACTCCAGGTCGTAGTGTCGGGACCCATGAGCTACTCGATAGCGGAAGCCGCACGCCGAAGCGGGCTGTCGATCGACACGCTCCGGTACTACGAGCGCATCAAGCTGGTGGACCCACCGGCGCGCGATGCGGCGGGGCGGCGGTCCTACTCCGACGACGACCTCGGGTGGCTGGTGTTCCTCACCAAGCTTCGCCTGACCGGCATGCCGATCAAGATGATGCGCGAGTACGCCCAGCTACGGCATCGAGGGGACGGGAGCGCCGGGCGCCGCCGTGCCATCCTCGTCGAGCAGCGTGAGTCGGTACGGGCGCGGATCGCGGAACTTCAGTCCTGTTTGGACATCCTCGACTACAAGATCGACAACTACGACCGGGTCTGCCGCGACATGGCGTCCGTCGGCGTGGAAGGGATTTCGGCTTGATCAGCACCAGGAAGCTCGGCCGGCTCGAGGTCGGCGCGCAGGGCCTCGGCTGTATGGGCATGAGCGCGTCCTACGGCGTGCGCGACAACGACGAGGAGTCCGTCGCCACGATCCACCGGGCCCTCGAACTCGGCGTGACGCTGCTGGACACGGCCAACGTGTACGGCCAGGGCGACAACGAGGAACTCGTCGGGCGGGCCATCCGGGATCGTCGCGACCAGGTCGTGCTGGCCACGAAGTTCGGTATCGCCACCCACCGCGACGGCCGGCGGGTCCGCGGTGACGCCGCCTACGTCAAGCAGTGCTGCGACGAGTCGCTGCGCCGCCTCGGCATCGACCACATCGACCTCTACTACCAGCACCGCGTGGACCCGGACACCCCGATCGAGGAGACCTGGGGCGCGCTGTCCGAGCTGGTCGCCGAGGGCAAGGTCCGTTACCTCGGCATCTCCGAGGCGGGCGCGGGCACCATCCGCGCCGCGCACGCCGTGCATCCGATCACCGCGCTGCAGAGCGAGTGGAGCCTGTGGACACGGGGCATCGAGGACGAGATCGTGCCGACCTGCCGCGAGCTGGGCATCGGCATCGTCCCGTTCTCCCCGCTCGGCCGCGGTTTCCTGACCGGCGCGATCACGTCCGTGGAAACCCTGCCCGAGGACGACATGCGCCGCCGGCTGCCCCGGTTCAGCGAGGGAAATCTCGACCGCAACCTGGCGATCGTCGACGCGCTGCGCAAGCTGGCCACCGAGAAGGGCGTGACCGCGGGCCAGCTCGCGCTCGCCTGGGTCCAGCACCAGGGCCCCGATGTCGTGCCGATCCCCGGCACCAAGCGCCGCACGTATCTCGAGGAGAACGTGGCCGCGGCCGGTCTCGAACTGTCCGAAGAGGACATCCAGCGGATCGAGGCGGCCGCCCCGGCCGACGCGATCGCCGGCGAGCGCTACCCGGAGGCACTCGCCCGCACCGTCCAGAAGTGATCAGCTCAGGAACGTCCTGATCTCGTCGGCCACCCGGTCGAGCGGCACCGTGTGCTGCTCGCGGGTGGCCAGCGAGCGGACGGTGACGTTGCCGGCGTCCCAGTCCTCCTGACCGACGATCACGACCGCCCGGGCCCCGGCCTTGTCCGCGCGGCTGAGCTCCTTGCCCAGCTTGCGCAGCTCCAGCGGCGTCGACGTGCGCAGCCCCGCGCCGCGCAGCGCGGTGGCGACCTTGCGGGCCGGGCCCGCGAGCGCCTCGGTGACCGGGACCACGACGACGTCGACCTCGCTGCGCGGCTTCGGCGTGAGGCCGTGCGTGTCGAGGAAGTCCATCAGCGTCACGTCACCCATGCCGAACCCGATGCCAGGGATCTGCTGTGCGGTGAACATGCCCGCCAGGTCGCTGTACCGGCCGCCGCCGAACAGCGCGCGGCTGTTCTCGGGAGAGGTGTCGAAGACCTCGAAGACGGTGGACGTGTAGTACGCCAGCCCGCGCACGATCATCGGGTCGAACCGCACCAGGCCGGCCGCCTCGCTGGTCAGCACGGTGACCAGGTTCGACGCGGACTTGACCGCCTCTGGCAGCTCGTCCAGCAGCGCGGTGCCGGAGCCGAGCACGTCGCCGAGCTTCTCGAACTGCTTGTCCGCTAGCCCGATCTCCTCGGCCTGCGCGGCGAGCTTGTCGCGGTCGTACTTCTCCCACCGGTCCACCAGGGAGAACACCTGCGGCAACTGCTCGGCGCTCACCGCGACGATGTCGGTCAGCGCGCTCGAGAGCAGGTTCCGGTCGTTCGCGCGGACGACGAACATGTCGTCCGACGCGCCGACGCCGCGCAGCAAATCGTGGATCAGCTCGAACATCTCGATCTCGCAGTTCGCGCTGTCCGAACCGAAGATGTCGGCGTTGATCTGCCAGTGCTCCCGGACACGGCCGCGCTGTGGGCGCTCGTAGCGGTGGCAGTTGGGGTGGCTGTACCAGCGCACCGGGAACTGGAGCGAGCCCGCGTTCCCGGCGATCATGCGGGCGACCGACGGGGTCATCTCCGGCCGTAGCGCCAGCCTGCGCCCACCGCGGTCGGTGAGCGTGTACAGCTGCTGGTCGGCGATCTCCTGGCCGGACTTCTTCTCGTAGATCTCGGCGGACTCGAGGATCGGGCCGTCGTAGCGCTGGTAGCCGTACCGCTCGAGGACCTCGTAGAGATGGTCGAACACCTGCGTCCGGACGGACATCTCCGGGGGCAGGAAATCCCTGGTCCCCCGGTAGGGCGCGGTCGGCAGGTACTCGGGCACGACGATCCTTCGCGGTCGGCGACTGTTGTGCCTTCGAGTTTATCGAGCCAGGCGAACGCGATTCCCCAGGCCGCCATCAGCATGCCCGCACTCATTTGGCCCGTCGACTGCGACACCAGGGCGAACAGTGTTTAAAAACAGTGTCATCCCATCAGCCCCGCGGCGACGGTCGCACCCAGCTCCCAGCACCTCTCGAGGTCGGCCTTACCGGGCTCGCCGGTCACAGTGACCGCCGCGGCCGCCTGCTCCCAGCCGAGACCGGTGGTGATCGACTCGATCCCGCGCACGGTCCCGGAGACGTCGCTGCCGCCGTGCACGTAGTACCCGAACGGCCGGCCCTTGGTGGAGTCGAGGCACGGGTAATAGATCTGGTCGAAGAAGTGCTTGAGGGCGCCGGACATGTAGCCGAGATTGGCCGTGGTGCCCAGCAGGTACCCGTCGGCCTCGAGCACGTCCGGCACGGTCGCCGCGAGCGCCGCCCGCCGCACGACCTCTACTCCCTCGATCTCGTCGGTGGTCGCCCCGGACACAACGGCCTCGAACATCGCCTGCACATTCGGTGAGGGCGTGTGGTGCACGATCAGCAAGGTAGGCACGGTCGCCGAGCTTAGGTCAGTGCTGACGGCCCCGGTAAGGCCCCTGCGCTGCGGTTTTGCCGTTAGCGGACCCCCCTGTTCGAGGCCCATTTCGCGGCATGTAATCTTTTCTTCGTCGCCAGGGATACCGGGACGGAGGGCGAAAGCCCAAAGGAGCGGGGTACCAGGCTGGCCGAGAAGGACACCCCCGGCTGGGTCGCGAGATTCGAGTCAGGTTAGAGTCTGTCCCGGTCAATGACAACCGACGTGTTGTTTGAGAACTCAACAGTGTGCTAGTGAACTATGCCAGTAGAGCTTTGTTTGTTTTGAACCCTGTTTTGGGTTTCTTTGAGTATTGAGAGTCGTTGATTGATTCTTTCTGACATTGTTGGAGAGTTTGATCCTGG
>DASZUO010000292.1:0-13152 GCA_035547575.1 Amycolatopsis sp.
GGACCTCAGCGGGACGCTGCAGGCGGCACCGGCCACTTTGGACCGCCTTCCCACGCTGGCTCAGGACGGCGACGCCCTGGTTCCGCAGCTGCGCACCACGCTGGCTCAACTCAACCCGATGCTGGGTTACATCTCGCCCTACGGACCCGAGCTCGGCGCCTTCTTCTCGAACTTCGCGGCGATGCTCAACTACACCGACGAGGCCGGAATCCACTTCTTCCGGCTCGAGCCCGACCTGGGGAACGAGAGCATCCTGAAGGGTGTCCCGGTGCCGCTGCCGGAGATCCTGACCAACCGCAACCCGTATCCGGCGCCGGGGCAGAGCCTCGCGCCGAACGGCCGCCCGTTCACCAGGCTCCAGCCGGCAGGAGGATGACATGCCGACGTATTCGGTCCCCAGCGACGCGGACTGGCTCGCCGAGATCTACCGCCGGTGCCGGGACGACGTGTACCGCTACCTGCGCACCTGGGCGGTGAGCCCGGCGGCGGCCGAGGACTTCGTCAGCGAGACGTTCCTGCGTGCCGCGAAGAACGTGGTGGAGCTCAAGCAGCGCCGGGACAGCATCGTGCCGTGGCTGTTCCGGGTGGCGCGCAACGTGCTGCTCGACGACCGCAAGTCCGCCTATGCCAGGCGGCGGGTGCTGGTGAGCGAGCTGCCCGAGATGCCGGCCGAGTACGAGTCGGTCGAGGACCAGCTGGTCCGGGAATGGCTGCTGGGCGAGGTTTCCCGCTGTGTGGGCCTGCTCAACCCGGCCCAGCGCCGGTGTCTGGAGCTGAGATTCGGCGACGGGCTGTCGGTGGCCGAGACGGCGGTCGTGATGGCCAAGAGCCAGAACGCGGTCAAGCAACTTCAACATCGGGCGATCGGCAAACTCGGTGTGCTGCTGGGGGAGTGCACCGGGGAGGTGAACCTCGCCGAGGCGGCGTGACCTGACCATGTACATCGATAGTCACTAAGTGACTGCGGACGTTGACTATCTACTGTGGTCCCGATACGGTGACGCGGGCCACACCGGACGGAGCGAGGTGCGATGCGGCACAGGATCACCCGACGGCGGCTCCTGGCCGCGTTGCTGATGGTGGCGGTCCTGGCCACCACTGTTGCCGGTGTGCTGCGGCTCCGGGTGGAGACGACGCTCGACTCCTTCCTGCCGCAGGGCGACCCGTCGGTGACCGCGCTGGCGGACAACGCTCGCTCGTTCGGCGGAGACCCGATCGTCGCGGTGCTGGAATCGGGCGCGCCGCGAGCGCTGCTGCTGGGTGACAACCAGCTGCCAGCGCTGATGCGGCTGGAGGGCACGCTGGCCCACCTGCCCGACGTGGCCGTGGTGTACGGGCCGGCGACGATCATGAACCAGATCGCGATCACGTCGCAGGACATGCTCGCGCGGCTCAGCGGCACCCGCGACGGCCTGCGTGCCCGCGCCGAGGACGAGGCACGTGGGAAGGGGCTGTCCGCGGCCAAGGTCACGGCCGCGGGCGACGCGGCCGTCGCGGACTTCGACCAGCGCTATGGTGCGCTGCTCGTGCGCGGCCTGCCCGCGGGGCTGCCGACGACGAGCAATCCGGCCTTCGTGCAGAACGTGATCTACGACGGTACTGGTCAGCCGCGCGCACGCTGGCATTTCGTGGTGCCCACAGCCAACAGCGTCACCGTGCTGGTCCGTCCGCGCGAAGGTCTCGACGAGACGGGAACCCGGCGACTGGTGTCGGCCGTGCGTGACGCGGTGGCCAAGGCCGGGCTGGCGACCAGCAGGACCACCGTCACCGGTGTCCCGGTGATCACCTCGGCGGTGACCGACGAGGCGACGGGCGAGATCCCGCTGATCGGCGCGCTGGCACTCGTCGTGCTGCTGCTGCGGTTCCTGCTGGCCTCGCGTCGGGAGAGCTGGTGGCGCAGGCTGTGGCCGCTGACCGCGGCGGTGCTGGGCAGTGCGCTCACGCTCGCCACGTTCGGCTGGGCCGGGGTGCCGATGTCGTTCGGCGCGATCGTGCTCCTGCCGCTGCTGCTGGGTATCGGCAGCTCGTTCCCGCTGTACCTGGGCGCCGTGGCGGACCGCCGCAAGGTGGTCGTGGTGTCGCTCGCGAGCGC
Source organism: Amycolatopsis sp. (assembly GCA_035547575.1). Classification (GTDB taxonomy): domain Bacteria; phylum Actinomycetota; class Actinomycetes; order Mycobacteriales; family Pseudonocardiaceae; genus Amycolatopsis_E. Next base: position 2,093 of record DASZUO010000292.1, read on the forward strand.
GGCGGCGTTCTGCTCGCTGGCGATCTCACCGCTGCCGTTCGTGCGCGAGCTGGGCCTCGCACTCGGCCTCGGCGTGCTGTTCACGGTAGGCGCGACCCTGGTACTGGGCCGCCGGTTCGAGCCCGCGCCCCACGTGCGGCCGTACCGGGCGGCGCCCGGCGCCAGGCGATGGGTCGTCGTGACGGCCGTGGCTGTGCTGGCGGCCGCGGGATGGGTTCTGCTGCCGCGACTGGACGTCCGGGCGAACCCGGAGGACGTGGCGAGCGGGCTGCCCGCGCTGGGGCAGGCCCGCTATGCCGAGCAGGTCCTCGGTTCCTCCGGCCAGGTCAGCGTCGTCCTGCGCGGCAACGACACGCAGAGCCCGGACGCACTGGGGTGGCTCGCGCAGGCGCAAGACGTCACCGTGTCGCGGTTCGGTGATCAACTGCGGCCGGTGCTGACGGCACCGGACCTGCTCGGTTTCCTCGGCGACCATCCCACCGCGCAACAGGTCGCGGCCGGCCTGCAGTTGCTGCCGCCCTATCTCACGAGCGCGGTCTTCAGTCCCGACGGCAGCCAGGCACTGCTGACGTTCGGGCTGAAGTTCCAGGATCTCGGCAAGCAGACGAGGCTGCTCAGCGACCTGGTCGCGGCGCTGCCGCCGCCTCCGCCCGGTGACCACGCGGACGTCGTCGGGCTGCCGGTGGCCGCCGCGCACGCCTACGACCAGGTGCTGCGGGACCGGTATCCGGCGAACCTCGCGGGCATCGTCGTGGCCGGGCTCGTGCTCGTAGCGGGTTTGCGCCGCCGGTCCGACGCGTGGCGGGCCATGCTGGCCGCCGCGCTGGCCACGGGATGGATGATCGCGGGTCTCTGGGCCCTCGGCCAGTCGTTCAGCCCGCTGACGGTGGCACTGGGCTCGCTCGCGTCCGTCACGGCGTGCGAGTTCACGGTCCTGTTGCTGGACGGCTCCCGTGCGCGCCGGGTAGCCGCGTGGGCCTGCGCGACGTCGGCGATCGGCTATCTCGCGCTGGTCCCGTCGCGGATCGGGCTGCTCCGGGAGTTCGGTCTCACGCTCGCGGCAACCGTGGTGCTGTCGTATCTCGCCGCTCTCGCGGTCGTTGCGATCGGACAGCGCCGTAAGTCCCGTCCGGCGCCGGAACCCGCCCGGCCCGACGCCGAACTGGTGGAGGTGTAGACATGAAACTCCGAGTCCCACGTTTCCTCCGGCGTCTGACGCCGGCACCGTCCGGATTCCGGGCGCAGGCCGCGGTGGCGGCGGTCCTGGTCGCCATCGCGGGCGGCTCGGGCGGGAACTTGGTTGTGCACGAACTCGGGAAACTCCCTGACGGCGCGGTCTTCCGGGCCGGCGGCACGGTGGTGACCGAGGACCAGCTTCAGCATCGGGTCACCCTGATGCAGTTCCTCTACGGTGTGCAGCAGCCCACCGACCCGGCGGCGCTGGACCAGTTCAAGCGGTCCGTGGCCAAGGCGATCGCGGTCAGCGACATCGTCGACGACGCGGCACGCGGCGCGGGCATCGTCATCGCCGACAAGGCGGCCAGCGACCAGCTCGACAAACTCGTCGCCGACGAGGGCACGGACCGGCGGGCCTTCATCCAGCAGCTCGGCGCGCATGGAATGTCCGAACAGGACGTTCTGGACGAGATAAAGCAGCAACAGGCGGGAGCCCGGCTCTTCGGGCAGGTCACCGCACCGGTGAAGGCGGCCACCGACGCCGACGCACAGCGCTACTACGACCAGAACCGGCCGCAGATGGTCTCGCCGGAGCAGCGGGAGCTGTCCAACATCGTCGTCTCCGCGCCCGACCAGGCACAGCTCGTCGCGCAACAGGCCCGTTCCGGCGCCGACTTCGGGGCGCTGGCCACGCAGTACTCGATCGACGGCAGCACGAAGGGCAAGGGCGGCGCGCTCGGCGCGGTGACCGCGAGCCAGCTCGATCCCGGCTATGCGAAGGCCGCCTTCGCCGCACCGGCCGGGTCGGTGTTCGGGCCGGTACAGACACAGACCGGCTGGAACATCGGGAAGGTCGGCGCCGTCCAGCCCGGCACTCCCATGTCGTTCGATCAGGTCAAGGACGCGATCAAGACCAAATTGGACAACGACGCGAAGCTGAAGGTCTGGGACGACTTCCTCGTCGCGAAGATCAAGGCGGCGAACGTCGAATACGCGCCGGAGTACCGGCCGGCCGACCCCGATGCGCCGCCCGCGGCGGGTGCGTGACCGAGAAGGAGGAGGATCGTGATAGCTCTGATTCTGGCGGCAGCCGCCGGTGTCTGCCTCGCGGTGGGCTGGCTCTGGGAACAGGCCGTGCTGGTGTACGTGGCACTCGGGGCATCCCTGGCCGGACTGGTTCTCGTACTGGGCCAGGCCTGGCTGCGCCGGCGCAAGGTCGCGAAGGCCGCGAAGGCCGCGGAAGCTGCGGAGGCCGCGGAGGACACTGTGGACGGAGAGCGGGCGGTCGCCGCGCCGCCGGAGGTCGCACCGGCGGAGCCGGAGCCGGAGGTGGAGCAGGACGGCGAGGTGGTCTTCGTCCTGCCCGGCCGTAAGCGCTTTCACCTCTCCGGCTGCCGGATCCTCGACGGCAGGACGGCCGAGGAGCTCACGCTCGCCGAGGCGGAGGAGGAGTCTTTCACCGCCTGCAGTGTGTGCGCACCGCGCGAGGCCGACGAGTTGGTCGCGCACTGACGAGCCACATGATCGTTGCCAGGCCACGAACTTCGGTTCGTGACGAAAATCAGTTACACTGCTGCTGGTCGCGCGATGGAGCGCAGGCAAGGGATGTGACTGCCTTGTGTCCACAGAGAACCGGTCTCAGCCATGACCTGACCAGTTTTGTCGGTCGCAGAAAAGAGATCGCCGAGATCCGGAGAATGCTTGAGCATTCCCGGCTGGTGACTCTCACGGGTGTCGGCGGCGTGGGTAAGACCAGGCTGGCCAGGCGGGTCGCGTCGGACATGCGCGACGAGTTCGTCGACGACGCGTGGTTCGTCGATCTCACGCGCGCCTCGGAACCGGCGTTGCTTCCCAACGTGGTCGGGGAGGCGCTCGGGGTGCCCGACCAGTCCGCGCGATCACCCGAGGCGGCGCTCGTCGACCACCTGGCCGATCGAAGCCTGCTGCTGGTACTCGACAACTGTGAACATCTCCTGCAGGCCTGCGCGGCGCTCGTCCACGAAGTGCTGCAGGTGGCGGAGGGAGTCGTGGTCCTGGCGACGAGCCGGGAACCGCTCGGCGTGCTCGGCGAGCACAGCTGGACTGTACCGCCGATGTCGATGCCCGACCTGGCCAACGTCGCGCCCTCGCGAGGCGGGTACGTCTACGGGCACGAGGCGCTGGACCTGTTCGAGGAGCGGGCTCGCGCGGTACGGCCCGACTTCAGCCTGGACTCCGCGTCGCGCTCTGCCGCGGCCCAGCTGTGCCAGCAACTCGACGGGTTGCCGTTGGCGATCGAGCTGGCCGCGGTTCGGCTGCGCGCACTGTCGATCAAGCAGATCCTGACCTTGCTGGCGGACCGGTACCGGTTGCTGTGCACGGGAAACCGCGGTGGTCCGGCCCGGCACCACACCTTGCGGGCAGCCGTCGACTGGAGTTTCGACCTGTGTTCCGAACCCGAGAAGACGATGTGGGCACGGCTCGCGGTGTTCGCCGGAGCGTTCGATCTTTCCGACGCGGAAGCCGTGTGTGCGGGCGAGGGAATCGCGCGCGGGGACGTCTTCGCGCTGCTGTCGGACCTGATCGACAAGTCCATTGTGCTCCGTGAGGGCACCGACGAGGCGCCGCGCTACCGGATGCTCGAGACGATCAAGGCCTATGGTCGCGAGCGACTGGCGGCCGCCGGCGCGGACGTGGCGCTGCGGCGCAGGCACCGCGATCATTACCTGGGACTGGCGCAGCAGAGCGAGGAACGCTGGTTCGGCACCGATCAGGTGCGGTGGTGCGGCCGGCTGCGCAACGCGCAGCCGAATTTCTGGGCTGCGCTGGAGTTCTGCCTCACCACGCCGGGGGAAGCGCTGATCGGACTGCGCATGGCGGGCGCGTTGATCTTCTATTGGAACGCGTGCGGAAATCTCAAGGATGGCCGGTACTGGCTGGAGCGGGCGCTGCTGGCGGCACCCGAGTCCTCGCCGGAGAAGGTGAAGGCGCTGTGGGTCAACGGCTATGTCGCGATGACCCAGGGCGACAACGAGGCGGCAATGCGGAGTTTCGACGAATGCGTCGAGCTCGCCCTGCTGCTTGACGACCCGGTCGCCCGTGCCTTCTGCCTGCAGTTCCGTGGCTCGGCCGAACAGTTCAAGGGCAATCTGGCCGAGGCCGAAGTCATGCTCGCCGACGCGGTCGACTTCCACCGCAAGGCCGGCTTCGTGAACTCGCTGACCGTGCTGGCGGCGGCGCAGCTCGGCTTCGTGTCCTGCCTGACCGGCAAGGCCGACCGCGCGATCCTGCTCTGCGAGGACTGCCGCGCGGTGAGCGAGATCCATGGCGAGCAGTGGGCCTTGTCGTGGGCGCACTGGGTGCACGGTCTGGCTCAGTGGACACTCGGCGACTACGGCCCCGCGGCCGCCGCGTTGAACCGGTCGCTCGCCGCGAAACACGCGCTCGACGACAAGCTCGGCATGTCGGCGTGTGTGGAGCTGCTGGCGTGGGTGTCGTTCGAAGAAGGCGACGCCAAACGCGCTGCCCGTCTCTTCGGTGCGGCCGTCGCGTTGTGGGCCTCCATCGGGCATCCGCTGTTCGGGTCCGCCGAGCTGCTGGCCATCCACGACCGGTACGAGGAGCGAGTGCGGGCGACGCTGGGCGGTAAGGCCTACGAGCGTTGCCTCGTCCAGGGGCAGAACATGGCCATCGAGGAGGTCAGGACCTACGCCCGCGAGCAGTCCGCGCCGCCGGACGACGACGAGCCGAGGCTCACGCGCCGGGAGCGGCAGGTCGCCGAGCTGATCGCGGAAGGGCTCAGCAACAAGCAAATCGCCACCCGGCTGGTCATTTCGCAGCGCACCGCGGAGGGACACGTCGAGAACGTGCTGTCGAAACTGGGTTTCCAATCTCGAACCCAGGTCGCGGCCTGGTACGCGACGAAGGGCTGAGCCTCGGCGGCGGGAGGTGCCGCCGAGGCGCGGACCGGTCGGTCAGAGGGTGACGACGAGCTTGTCGACGGATCGCATCTTCAGGCCGCTCCACCGTGGCTCGAAGTCGTCGGCCAGCCGCATGTCGGGGAACCTGTCCATGAGGATGTTCGTGCCCACCTCGAGCTCGCTCTTGGCGAGCATGGCGCCAAGGCAGAAGTGTCGTCCCCCGCCGAACGCGAAATGCTCGTTGGAGTTGGTGAAGACCTTGTCGTGATTGAGATCGGCCCGCGCCGGGTCGAACTCCTCGGGGTGCGAGAACCGGCGTTCGTCGCGGTTGGCCGAGGCGATGAGAAGCATGACAGTGGAGTTCGCCGGGATGCGCACGTCGTCGATCACGACGTCTTCGGTGGTCTGCCTGCTGTTCATCTGGGACGGTGGCGTGAACCGCAGCGTCTCGCTGATCGCGGGGAGCAGCTTGGCGCGGTCGTCGCGCACCGACTCGAACAGCTCGCGCCGTGACAGCAGATGGGTGAACAGGTTCGCCAGCGTCTTGCCCGTGGTCTCCGACCCGGCGTTGAGCAGCTGGGTGGCGTGGGTCTTGATCTCGATGTCGTCGAGCCGCTCGCCTTCGAACTCGGCGAGCACGAGCGCCGAGATCAGGTCGGTGCCAGGGTTGCGCCGCCGGTCCTCGATCACCGGGGTCAGATAGTCCCACAGGTCGGCGGTCGCCTGCCTGCCGATGGCGTCGATCTCGGGGTCCCGGCCGAACGCGGCGGAGAAGTTGGTGTGGGCGGTGTACCACTCGAAGAACTTGTCGTAGTCGTCGTGCGGCAGCCCGAGCATGTTCGTGATGACGTAGACGGGCAGGTAGTAGCCGAACTCCTCGAGGAGGTCGACCGTCTGGCCCGGCTCGAAACGCGCGGACAGCTGGTGGGCCGCGTCTCGCGTCGCCCCGTCGAGGATCAGGTTGACGTTGCGCGCGATGACCGACATCCACGACTGCAGTCCCTTGCCGCGGAAGTACGGGGAAACGAGAGCGCGCTTGCGGGTGTGCTCGGTGCCGTCCATCTGCAGCAGGGAACGGCCGAAGACCGGCTGCAGGAACTTCTCGTAGCTGCGCGAGCTGAACAGCGGGTTGCGGTATGCGGCGGCGACATCCGCATGCCTGCTGAGGAGGTACCCGTTGAACTCGGGGTCGAAGTGGACCGGTGACTCCCGGCGCAGGGTGCGGTAGAAGTCGTAGGGATCGGCCGCGACCTCCTCCGACAGGAATGCCGGGTAGCGCGGTTCCAACGTCGTCATTGACTGACCTCCTCGGTCGCGATTTCGTCCAACCTGAACCCCGGTGCGCGCCCGGTCACCGGCATGAGGGCCAGCGACAGGCCACCGTCGACCTTGAGGTCGACGCCGGTGATCTGCGCTGCGGCGGCGCCGGCGAGAAAGATGACCGCGGCCGCGACGTCCTCGGGCCGCCCGATGCGGCGTAACGGGATCAGGCTTTCCCGGTACGCGCGATTGCGTGCCGCCTCCCCGGTCGCACCGGGACCGAAGGAGGCGTCGGTGAGCGGGGTGTCGGTGGGACCGGGTGACACGCAGTTCGCCCGGATGCCGTAGCGGCCCCATTCCAGCGCCATCTGCCGCACGAGCATCAGCAGCGCCGCCTTGCTCGGGCTGTACATCCCGGCGGGCGGCGTCGGATGGGTCGCCGAGACCGAGGCGGTGGCCACGATCGAACCGCGGGACCGGCGAAGCTCCGCGAACGCGGCCTTGCCGAGCAACCACGTGGCTCGGGTGTTGACCGCGAAGGTGGTGTCGTAGGCGGCCATGTCGAGGTCCTGCAGCGCGCCGCCGAGCAATACCCCGGCGTTGCTCACCACCGTGTCGAGCCCGCCGAACTCTGCGACGGCCGCGTCGACGGCGGCTTCCGGGGCACTGGGGTCGGCGAGGTCGGCGGCGAAGGCCACCGCGGTCGCCCCCTGTGCGCGCAGCGCCGCGACGGCCCGGTCGAGGGCCGCCTTGTCCCGGTCGACCAGCAGCAGCGACGCGGGTTCCGCGCCGGTGGCGGCCAGCGCCGCGACGGCGCGCCCGATGCCGCCGGCCGCTCCGGTGATGAGGTAACGCATGCGCCTTCTTTCCGTGTTACTTCCGAGATTTGTTTAGCATAGTGAAGTAATAAGGTCCAGTTTTCGGGCGAGAGCCGGTCAGGGTCGTAACCGAACCGGCATCTGGAGCGGCGTACGCAGCGCCCGGCCGCCCCAGGCGAGGTCGTGGTCGACGAGCTCGAGATCGGGGAACCGCCGGGTGAGCTGGCCGAACATGGCCGTCGCCTCCATCCGGGCCAGCCCCGCGCCGAGGCAGAAGTGCGGGCCCATGCCGAGCGCGACGTGCTGGCGGCTGTCCTCGCGTCGCAGGTCGAGCTCGTCCGGACGCTCGAACACCGACGGGTCCCGGTTGGCCGCGGCGATCACCCCGATCATCGTGTCGCCCGCCTCGACCTTGCCGTGTTCGAGCTCGCGCGGGCTCTGTGCGACGTAGCGCACGAACTGTGCCGGCGTGACGAAACGGAGGAGTTCTTCCACCGCGGTGGGCAGCAGGTCCTCCTCGGCGCACAGCTCACGCCACTGCTCGGGGCGGCGCAGCATCTCGTACGTGCCGATCGCCAGTAGGTTGCTGGTGGTCTCGTGCCCGGCGAAGATCATCAGCGCCATCATGGCCGTGACCTCGTCGTGCGAGACCGTGCCGCCGTCCTCGGCCTGCAGCAGCGCCGCCACCAGGCCGGTGGTCTGCCCGGTGCCGCGCTGGCGCTCGATGAGCCGGTCGATGTAGGACAGCAGGCCGTCGTAGGCCTTGTCGGCCTCGATCGCGTCCTGTTCGGAGTCGGCGTTGAACTTGTTCTCCGCGATGCGCGACGCCCACCGGTGGACGAGGTCGAGGTCGCCGAGCGGGATGCCGAGCAGATCGCCGAGCACCTCGAGCGGGAACGTGTAGGCGAACCGTTTGAAGTCGACGATGCCACCGTCGGCCGCGACCCGGTCGAGGTTCTGCTCGACCCTGGCGTCCACCTTCTCCCGCATGTCACGGGCGAGGCCGCGGGCCGAGAACGGCGCGGTCACGACTTTGCGGTTGCGCAGGTGATCCGGCGGGTCCATGCGCACGAACTGGTGGAACTCGTGGTCGAGCACCCGCTCGAACGCCTGCCTGCCCTCCGGTCCGAACGATTCCTTCGCCTGCCGGTACGACTCCCTGGTGCCGTTGCGGCTGTAGAACAGGTTGTTGTCGCCGAGTAGTTCCTTGACGTCGCTGTGTCTACTGAGGATCACGACGGAACCGGCCCGGTACACCGGCTGGGTGTCGCGCAGCTCGTTCCACGTCGGGTACGGGTGGCCCAGCATGTCGTGGTCGCCCGCGAGCAGGCGCTGGACACGGGTTTCGAGCGTGTCGATCAAGGACGAGCTCCCTCCTGCGGGCGAGCGGCAGCGACCGCCGGCGCTCGCCGGGCTGAGATCCGATCAAATTTGGCGGGCCCCTTGACAAATGCGCGACGTGAGCCGAGTCTCACGTTACTTCACATGACGAAGAATGTGAAGTCACGCCGGAATGAGACCTGGCAACGACGCCCTGGAGGCACCATGATCCGGACGAGACTGCGCCGTCTCGCCATCTCGACCGCCGCGCTCGCACTCATGGCGACCGCTTGCGGGACAACGGGAGGAGGTGCCGCCGAAGGTGCGATCACCGTCGGCTTCCTGGCACCACTGACCAGTGGCAACAGCTTGTACGCACAGCAGATGGTCAACACGGCCAACCTTGCCGTCGCCGCGATCAACGCCCAAGGCGGTGCGGGCGGGCACCAGCTGAAACTCCAGGTCTACGACGACAGGCTGTCCGGTGACACGTCGGCACAGGTGACGCAACGTGCGCTCACCGTCGACGGAGCGAAGGTCATGATGGGCGGCTACACGACGATCGAGGGCCTCGCCGTCCGCAAGCTCGCCGACGCGCGCGACGTGCTGTACCTGGCGACCTCCACGGTGTCGCCCCAGCTGCTCGCGGACGGGCCCAAGTACACCTTCCGCATCGCCAACGACCAGAGTGACTACGTGCCCGTCCTGGCGCAGGCGATGAAGTCGGTGGGCGTCAAGCGCGCGCTCGTCCTGCACGACGACGCGGCGACCGGGACCACCTTGTTCCAGCCCATGCAGGACGCGATCCGTGCGGCGGGAATCACCGCGCTCAACCCGGTGCAGTTCAGCCTCGGCGCGACGGACATGTCGAGCCCGGCACGCCAGGTGGTGCAGCAGGCCCCCGACGGCATCGTGGTGCTCAACTCCTCGGGCGCCGACACCGGTTTGATGATCAAGACACTGATGGAGCAGAACCTGCGGGTGCCGATGTTCGGCCTGTCGTCGCTCGCGTCCGGCGACGCGCAGAAGGTGGCTGACTACGCACAGCTTCCCGGCGCGTACTCGGTGGCGAACTACCAGCCGTCCAAACCGGAGTACAAGTCCTTCCTCGACCAGTACCTCAAGGCGAACGGTGGCGGCGACCCCGCCAAGGTGGCGGGCACGCTCAGCGATGCCGTGCCGCAGACCTGGGACGGGTTCATGCTGCTGAAGAAGGCGCTGGACGACACCAAGGGCGACACCAGCGGCACCAAGCTCGCGGACTCGATCAGCAAGCTGAAGCCGTTCGTCGGGGCGGCGGGCAAGGCCGGCTCCGGGATCGACTTCCAGGGAACGCACAACGCCTACCACGCCTCGTTCGCGACCTTCAAGGTCCAGCAGGGCGTCCTGGTCGAGTACCCGTCGGGCAGCTGACGCGGCGAGGGAAGGAAACCGTGTGATGGCCGACGACGATCGTGTCGTCGCGGTGGTGGGTGCCAGCGGGCTCATCGGGACGGCGGCGCTGTCGAGTTTTCTCGACGCCGGATGGAATGCGCTCGCGGTGTCCCGGCGGCGCCCGGAACCGGAGGCGAAGGCCGGGTTCCGGCATGTCCCGGTGGATCTGCTGGACCGGTCCGCGTGCCTGGCGGCGCTGCGCGGCGAGCGGGTCACGCACCTCGTCTATGCCGCCGTGTACGAGAAGCCAGGCCTGGTGGCCGGCTGGTCCGACACCGGGCAGATGCGGACCAATCTGGACATGCTGGCCAACGTCCTGGACGCGCTGGTTCCGGCCGGCACTCTCGAACACGTGACGATCATGCAGGGCACCAAGGCATACGGCGTTCACCTGCATCCCATCCCGGTCCCGGCACGGGAACGTGCGCCGCGTGACGACCACCCGAACTTCTACTGGCTGCAGGAGGATCACCTGCGCGAGGCCGCGGCGCGCGAAGGCTTCGGATGGACGATCTTCCGGCCGGTCCAGGTGGTCGGCCCGGCGTACGGCTCGGGTTACAGCGTGCCCGCCGTGATGGGTGTCTACTCCGCACTGTGTCACGCCGAAGGGCTACCGTTCGCCTTTCCCGGCGGGAACGTCTTTCCCGCGCGCCAGGTGGTCGACGCGCGGCTCGTCGGTGATGCGACGGTGTGGGCGGCGCAGGCGGAGCGGGCGCGGGGCGAGCACTTCAACCTCACCAACGGGGAGGTGTTCGGCTGGCACGGGTTGTGGGACCACGTCGGCGCCCTGCTCGGCCACGAGCCCGCCGAACCCGCGCCGCGGAGCATGGGTGAGTTCCTGCCGTCCAGAGCGGCGGCATGGGACGACATCGTCGGCAGGTTCGGCCTGAAACCGTTGCGCCTGGCGCAGGTGCTGGGGCAGTCGCATTTCTACGCCGACTACACCTTCGGATACGGGCTGACGGACATGTCACCGCCGGCGCTGGTCAGCACGGTCAAGGTCAAGAAGGCCGGTTTCGGCCAGGTGCGTGACACCGACGAGACGTTCACCTACGCGATCCGGCGGCTGATCGAGGAACGGATCATTCCCGGATCTCCCCTGCGGTGAAAAGGAAAACGGCGTCCGGAGCGACGAATCGCTCCGGACGCCGTC
>DASZUO010000293.1:0-2576 GCA_035547575.1 Amycolatopsis sp.
CGGCAGTTCGCGACCGCCGCCCGACGCCGGTTCCTGCGTCGCGGCAACGAACGGTGGGCGGAGGTCGCGGCGCTCGCGAAGCTGCGCGCCGACGCGACGCAAGCGCTCGGCGGGAGCGCTCGGCCCCCGCGCCGGCTGCCGCTCGACCTCGTCGAGCACGCGGGACGGCTCGCCGAACTGGGGCTGCGCGACGAGGCGGCCGTGGCGCGGCTGCTGGCGGTGCGGCTGCAGATCCGGCGTGGCAGCGTCGACGCGGCGGAGGACCTGCTCGCACGCGTGCCGAAACCGCGGCAGACCACCCCGGTGGACCACGTGATGCTGCGGCGGCTCTGCCGCGCGGAAGTCGCCGTGGCGAAGGGAAGTACGCGCTCGGCACTCGCGCAGGCGCGGGCCGGGCTCGCGGAGCTGAGCCGGGTGCGGGACCGGATGGGAGGCCTCGACCTGGTGTCCGGCACCGCGGTGCACGGCCAGGAACTCGCTCGGCTCGCGCTCGGGCTGGTGCTCGACCACGCGCGGGGGGACGCGGGCGCGCGCCGGCTCCTGTCGTGGCAGGAGCTGACCCGCGCACAGGTGTACCGCTACGAGCCGCTGCCCGCGATCGCGGATCCCGTGCTGGCAAAGCTGATCACCGAGATGCGCAACGTGCAGCGCATCGCCCAGCAGAACCGGCTGGAGGGCGCACCGGTCGCCGGGCTGGAGCACCGCTACGTGCAGTTGCAGCGGGAGGCGACCCGGCTGGGCTGGTACACGAGTCCGTGGGGCAAACCGCGCCCGGTGTCGTCGCCGGAGGAGGTCGCGAAACAACTAGGCGAGCGTGTGCTGGTGAGCCTCGTCGGACACCACGACCAGGTGTCGGCCGTGGTGCTGCGCGACGGCCGGTTCCGCATCGTGCGGCTGGGCCCGCTGGCCGAGACGGTCGAGATCACCAGCCAGCTGCACGCGGACCTGAACGTGCTCGCGCCCGATCACCTGCCCGTGCCGCTGGTCACCGCGGTCACCAGGTCGGCGGAGAAGCGCGCGATGCTGTTGGACGAGCTGCTGGTGCGGCCTTTGCTGGCGGCGATCGGGGACCGGGAGCTGGTGATCGTCCCGTTCGGACCGTTGTACGCGTTGCCGTGGTCGGCGCTGCCGTCGTTGCGGGGCCGGCCGCTGTCGATCGCGCCGTCCGCGACGGCGTGGGTGACCGCGGCCGAGCAGCGCAGGCCGGACCCCGTGGTGCTGGTCGGCGGGCCGGGCGTGCCGGGCGCGATCGGCGAGGTGCGGGAGCTGTGCGCGGTGTATCCACAGGCCCGGCTGGTCGACGGCCCGGGCGCGACTTCTGCAGCCGTACTGTCCGCTTTGGACGGTTCTGGGCTGGCGCACCTGGTCGCGCACGGCGCCCACGAACCGGCGAACGCCTTGTTCTCCCGCCTGGATCTTGTCGACGGACCACTGTTCGCGCACGAGACGGCGCGGCTGCGGCAGCCGCCGGAGAGGGTGGTGCTGGCGGCGTGCGAACTCGCGATGAGCCACATCCGGCCTGGCGAGGAGGCGCTCGGCTTCGCCGGCGCGCTGCTCGCGAGCGGGTCCCGCGCGGTGGTCGGCGCGATCGCCAGGGTCGGTGACCGCGCGGCGGCCGAGGCCATGACGGACCTGCACCGCCGCTTGGCTTCGGGCACTTCACCCGCGCTCGCGCTCGCCGAGGCCACCGCCCCGGATCCGCTGCGCAGGCCCTTCCTGTGCCTGGGCGCGGGCTAGCCGCGCTCGGCCGCGCGGACGAGACGTCCCGACAGGAAGCGGATCACACCATGCAGTGCACGTTGCACCACCGGGCCGGTGCCGGGAAACTTTTCGGCGAACGACACACGCCAGGTGACGTCGGTGCCGCCGTCGACGGGAGTGAAGAGCACCTCGGCGCGGTAGTCCTCGACCGGTCCGGGCCGGGCGAAGGTGTAGACGTGGCGGCGATCCGGTTCGTATTCGAGCGTCTCCTCGAACATCAGCACCGGCCACAACCCGACACGCCGGATCGCGCCGACGCTGCCCGGCGGGTCGGCCCGCTTCTCCCAGCCGGACTGGACGACGAGCGGCTTGGCCCACTCCGACCAGCGTGCGCCATCCGTCTCGAGCCGGAACAGCTTCCCGGCCGTGGCGCTGCTGGTGCGGTTGACTTCGAACGAGTAGGTCTTACCCGGCATCGACGGCCTTTCGGGTGCGAATCGGCGGAGTTTCGGGTGTGATGGTCGCATGGGCATCAACTTCGAGGAAATCAAGAAGAAGGCGCAGCAGGCGCTGGATGACAACGCCGACAAGATCGAGAGCGGCATCGACAAGGCGAGCGGCTTCGCCAAGTCGAAGCTCGGCCAGCACTCCGACAAGATCGACAACGTCACGACCAAGGCAAAGGACCTACTGCACAAGAACCAAAGCGGCGGCGATTCCCCTGGCCCCGGCGCCACGGGCACCGGGCCGGACACGCAGTAGCGCCGACCGGCGGGCTCGACCCGCGACGGGGCTCCAGCGTTTCGCCACTCTCCGCAGCCGCCACGCACATCGCCGTGCGGTGCGGTGCAGCGTGGCCGCTCGCGCCCGCTGCG
>DASZUO010000294.1:0-7723 GCA_035547575.1 Amycolatopsis sp.
CGCAAGCCGGAGGCGCCGCCCGAGACTGCGGCGGAGACCTCGGGTGGCGGCCGCAGGCGGCGTCCGGAGGGCGAGCCGCCGCCGTGGCAGGCGTCGGCGGGTAGCCGGTCGACCGGCAGCCACGCGAAACCCGACCTGGGCGGCGAGCCGGCGGGCCGCCGCGCGAAGCCGGAAGAACCCGCCGAGCATCGCACCGGTCCCGAGCAGACGGGCTCGCATGCGGCGGGTCGTTCCGTGAGCGACCTGCTCGCGGCGCACGGCGGAACGACCGGCGCGGTTCCGCGTCGTCGCCGCCGGGCGGAGGACTGAACCCCCGCGTCGCCGTGCCGCGACGGCCCGAGGCGCTCGCCCCCTCCGTGGCCTGCGGGCCGTCATCGGAGGCTTCCTCGCTGTGACCGCACCACCTCGCAGGATCACCGTGCTCCTGCCCGTACTCGGCCTCATCGTGGTCGCCGTGTGCGGGCTGGGGCTGCTGGCGCTCGCGACCGTGCGCGTCGGGCCGCTCGCCGTCGTGATCGGCGCCGCCGCAGCGCTGGTCCCGGTCGCGATCGTCGTCGCCGCGTTTCTGTGGGTCGACAGATGGGAGCCGGAGCCGGCGAAACTCCTGCTGCTCGCCTTCGCGTGGGGCGCGTGCATCGCGACGATCACCGCGCTGCTCATCAACAACACCGCCGAGACGGTCGGCGATCTGTTGCTGGGCAAGGGAAACGGCAGCCGGGTCAGTGCACTGGTCTCCGCGCCGCTGGTCGAGGAGGCGGCCAAGGGCTCCTTCGTGCTCGCCATCATGCTGCGCCGGTCCGAGGAGTTCGACGGGATCGTCGACGGCATCGTCTACGCCGGCATCACCGCGGCCGGGTTCGCCTTCACCGAGAACATCTACTACTTCGGCCGCGCGTTCGCCGACTACGGCTTCGGCAACGGCACCAGTTCCGGCGTGATCGCCGCGTTCGTGCTGCGCGGGGTGCTGTCCCCGTTCACGCACCCGCTGTTCGCCTCGATCACCGGGATCGGGCTCGGCATCGCGGCCCGCACTCGCCGCGGACCCGGCAAAGTCCTGATCCCGCTGGGCTGCTACCTCGCCGCGGTCTGCCTGCACGCGTTGTGGAACGGCGCGGCCACCCTCGGCGGCGCCAGGGCGTTCCTCAACATCTACTTCCTGATCATGGTGCCGATCTTCATCGCCGTCGTGATGCTCGTGTTGCTACAGCGACGTCGCGAGCAGCGCATCGTCGAGACCGCGCTGCCGGAGATGGTGGACGCACGCTGGATCGCCGCCTCGGAGGTCGGCCTGCTCTCGAACCTCAAGGGCCGTCGCGAGTGGCGGCGACAGGCCCGCAAACAGTCCGGCAGGCGGGCCGCCAAGGCCGTCGCGGCCTACCAGGCGAGCGTGACCGAACTCGCATTCCTCAAACGTCACAAGACAAGCCCCTCGACGCAGGAGCGGGAACGTGAACTGCTCACCACGCTGCGAGACTCGCGCGCCGAGGCCGTCCGGCTGGCGGGCGAACACGACCATGCGGGGTGACCCAGGACGGGTGAAGCTGGTCACCAACACCCGGCGTCCCCTTCGGCCGCGAGCTACTCTCGCTGCGTCGTCCGGTACCCGCGACCGAAATGCGGGACTGGAACGAGTTTGAGGAGCTTTGCCATGTGCGTCCGCAGGGGCACGCCATGACGCGGCCGGCGCGGCTCGCCGTCGGTGTGCTTTCGGCCGGCCGGGTGGGCAGTGCGCTGGGGGCCGCGCTCGCGCGAGCCGGCCACACCGTCATCGCCGCGTCCGGCATTTCCGCCGCATCCCATGCCCGCGCCGAGCGGCTGCTGCCCGGCGTCCCGCTCAAACCGCCCGACGAAGTCGTGGCCCTCGCCGACCTGGTGTTGCTCGCCGTGCCCGACGACGCGCTCGAAGGCCTGGTGTCCGGCCTCGCCGCGACCGGGGCGTGGCGGCCGGGCCAGATCGTGATCCACACCTCCGGCGCCCACGGGATCGACGTGCTGCGCCCGGCCGCCGACGCCGGTGCGCTGCCCCTGGCGCTGCATCCGGTGATGACGTTCACCGGTCGCGAGGAGGACCTGCAGCGCATGGCCGCGTGCAGCGTCGGCGTGACCGCGGCGCCGGACGACGAGGCGGCGTGGAACGTCGGCGAGGCGCTGACCGTCGAGATGGGCGGCGAGCCGATCCGGGTCCCCGAGGCGGCCCGCCCGCTCTACCACACCGCGCTCGCGCACGGCGCGAACCACCTGATCACGCTCGTCGCGGACTGCCTGGATCTGCTCGGCAGCGCCGGCATCGCGGACGCGGAGCGGATGATCGGACCGCTGCTGTCGGCCGCGCTGGACAACGCGCTGCGCCACGGGGACCGGGCACTCACCGGTCCGGTCGCCCGCGGCGATACGGGTACAGTGCGAAAGCACCTCGCGGTGCTCGCGGACGCCGCTCCCGACATCGGACCGTCCTACGCCGCGCTCGCCCGGCGGACGGCCGCACGCGCCTCGGCGGCCGGCCTGCTCAAGGCCGACGTGGCCACCGAAATCACCCAGCTTCTCGACGACGAAGGACCGAAGTGACCACGCAGCGCCGTTTCCAGCCGCCTGGCGGGGGCCCACCCCCGCCGCAGTTCCGCCGCGGGCAGCTCAACACGTTCCAGACGCCCGACACCGCCGGTCGCGTGGCGTCGGCGCTGCATGCTGTCGGCAACCAGATCGCGCTCGTGCCGACGATGGGTGCGCTGCACGCGGGGCACCGTGAGCTGCTGCGCCGCGCGAAGCGGTTGCAGGGCGCCGTCGTCGCGGCGTCGATCTTCGTGAACCCGTTGCAGTTCGGCGAGGGCGAGGACTTCGAGGCCTATCCGAGGCCGCTCGAGCGGGACCTCGCGGCCCTCGGCGAGATCGGCGCGGAACTGGCGTTCGTGCCCAAGACCGAGGACCTCTACGGCGAAGGGCACGCGGTCACGGTGAATCCGGGCCCGCTCGGCGACCAGCTGGAAGGCACCGCCCGGCCGGGTCATTTCGCCGGGATGCTGACGGTCGTGGCGAAACTGTTCAACATCCTGCGGCCCGAGTACGCCCTGTTCGGGGAGAAGGACTACCAGCAGCTGGTGCTGATCAAGCGCATGGTGGCCGATCTCAACATGCCCACGAAGGTGATCGGCGTGCCAACGGTGCGCGAGCCGGACGGGCTGGCGCTGTCGTCCCGCAACGTCTACCTGTCGGACGAGCAGCGTGCCGACGCCGTGGCGCTGTCCGCGGCACTGTCGGCGGGGGCGCATGCCGGTCCGCGGGGCGCGGAAGCGGTGCTGGGCGCGGCGCGCGAGACGCTCGCCGCCCGGCCTTCGATCGCTGTGGATTATCTCGAGCTGCGCGGAACCGATCTCGGTCCCGCGCCCGTCGATGGGGAGGCGAGGTTGCTCGTCGCCGCCAAGGTCGGCAAGACCCGGCTCATCGACAACGCCGCCGTCCTCCTCGGGCCAGCAGGGGAATAGAGGGAGAGTCAACATGTTCCGCACGATGCTCAAATCGAAGATCCATCGCGCGACCGTGACACAGGCCAACCTGCACTACGTCGGGTCGGTCACGGTGGACGAGACGCTGATGGAGGCCGCCGACCTGCTGCCGGGCGAGCAGGTGTCCATTGTGGACATCACGAACGGCGCGCGGCTGGAGACCTACGTGATTCCTGGGGAGCGGGATTGCGGGGTCATCGGGATCAACGGCGCGGCGGCGCACCTGGTGCATCCCGGCGACCTGGTGATCCTCATCTCCTACGCGCAGATGGACAACGCCGAGGCCGCCTCGTTCCAGCCGAAGATCGTGTTCGTGGACGGCGACAACCGCGTCCAGCACGCGGGCAGCGACGCCGGCCACGCGCCGGAGGGCTCGGGCCTGATCAGCGGCAGCGTGCCGATCGTGCACCAGGACCGGGAAGCGGCGTACCCGGTCGCCGAGACCGTCGACGCCGCCCGGCTCGACGCGCTGCTGCACGCGGAGAGCTAGGGTGCTGCTGGCCGTCGACGTCGGCAACACGAACATCAGTCTCGGGCTGTACTCGGGCACCGAGCTCATCGGCGACTGGCGGATGCGGACCGACGCGCAGATGACCGCCGACGAGCTCTCGCTGACCATGCGGGGCCTGCTCGGGCCCCATGCCGACGCGGTGACCGGCATCAGCGCGTTGTCGACCGTGCCCGCGGTGCTGCGTGAGCTGCGGGTGATGCTCTCGCGGTACTACCCGCGCGTGCCGAAGGTCGTCGTGGAGCCGGGCGTTCGCACCGGCGTGCCGCTGCTGGTGGACAACCCTCGCGAGGTCGGGGCCGACCGGCTGGTCAACACGCTGGCCGCGCACCACCTGCACCCGACCGCGTGCGTGGTGGTCGACTTCGGGACCTCCACGAACGTCGACGCGATCTCGGCGAAGGGCGAGTTCCTCGGCGGCGCGTTCGCCCCCGGGATCGAGATCTCGGTGGACGCGCTCGCCTCGCGCGCGGCGCAGCTGCGCAAGGTCGAACTGGTGCCGCCGCGGTCGGTGATCGGCAAGAACACGGTGGAGTGCCTGCAGTCGGGCATCCTGTACGGCTTCGCCGGGCAGGTCGACGGGCTGGTCCGCCGCATCGTGAAGGAGCTCTCCAGCGACGGGGAAGTCGCCGTGCTTGCCACGGGTGGCCTCGCGCCACTGGTGGTGTCGGAGTCGGAGACGATCACCGAGCACGTCCCCGACCTGACCCTGCTGGGCCTGCGCCTGGCCTACGAACGCCAGGCCCGCTGACTACCGCCGGACCGCGCGGATGACCGTCGTCACAAGCGGCAGGTCGAACTCGCCGTCGGCGGTCTCCGGGGTGCGCTTCAGGAATTCGCGCAGGCGGGCAAGGGTGCTTTCCCGCTCCTCGGCGGAGGCGACCAGGATGTGCGAATGGGTCGAGACGGTGTCCACCAGCGTGTCCGCCGTGCGCCGTTGAGCGTGCTCGAACCGCATGCGCTCGAACGGCTCGAACAGCCGGTGTGACGGCAGTTCTCGCTGGGACAGCCAAGCCCTGCTGACGCCGGTCCGGGTCAGCTCCCCGAGCTCCGCGACCCACGGCACGGCTGCGTCCTCGTGGTTCCACAACGCCGCGACGGTGCCGCCGGGGCGGGTGACGCGGCCGATCTCGGCCAGCGCGGGGTCGAGATCGAACCAGTGCAGAGCCTGGCCGGCCAGCACCGCGTCAACCGAACCGTCGGCCAGCGGGATGTGCTCGGCCGTGCCCTCGAGCACCGGCACCTCCGGCAGGCGGCGGGCGAACTCCGCCCGCATCCCGGGATCCGGCTCGACCGCGGTGACCCGCAGGCCCAGCGTCAGCAGGCCCTCGGTCAGCTTCCCGGTACCGGCGCCCAGGTCGACGACATGCCGGGCGCCCTCCGGCAGGCCCCAGCGCAGCCCCTCGACAGGATAGTCGGGACGGTGTTGCGCGTACGCGGCCGCTCGCGCACCGAACGACCGCGCGCGCCGGGAGCGCAGTTCCTGCTCTTCGGTCACGTGATCGATCATATTGTTGCTGTGCTGTTCGTTACCAATCCGACCACGGTCACGGCTATCCGGCTTGCGTGCCAACGGTTACGTGCAGCTGGGGTCCGCCTGCTTTTGGTCGGATCGGTAAGAAGGGTAATCCGGTTGGCCCAGCGAGCCCGCGGGTTCGTACCCTAGGCGCATGACCGACTCCCCCGCATCCACGCGCGCCACGCCCGACGACGACCTGCCGGAACAGATGCGGGTCCGCCGGGCCAAGCGCGATCGGATAATCGCGGAGGGGGCCGATCCGTATCCGGTCGAGGTGCCGCGCACTCACTCGCTGGCCGGGATCCGGGCGAAATATTCCGATCTGCCCGTCGATACGCGGACCGGTGAGATCGTCGGCGTCACCGGGCGGGTGTTGTTCCTGCGCAACACCGGCAAACTGTGTTTCGCCACTCTGCGCGAAGGCGATGGTGCCGAGTTGCAGGCGATGGTCAGCCTTGCCGGTGTCGGCGAAGAGTCGCTCGCTGCCTGGAAATCGGACGTCGACCTCGGTGATCACGTTTTCGTTCATGGTGAGGTCATCACCTCGAAGCGGGGCGAGCTTTCCGTTATGGCCGACTCGTGGCGGATCACCGCGAAAGCGCTCCGCCCGTTGCCGGTCGCCCACAAGGAGCTTGCCGAGGAAACGCGCATTCGACAGCGTTATGTCGACTTGATCCTCCGTTCCCGTGCTCGCGATGTGGTGCGCACCCGCGCGGGGGTGGTCCGTTCTCTCCGCAATTCATTCGAGCGTCGTGGCTTCATCGAAGTGGAAACCCCGATGCTGCAGTCTCTGCACGGTGGCGCGGCGGCCCGGCCATTCGTCACGCACTCGAATGCCTTCGATATGGATCTGTATCTCCGGATCGCCCCGGAGCTCTACCTCAAGCGGTGTGTGGTAGGCGGCATCGAGAAGGTCTTCGAGATCAACCGCAACTTCCGCAACGAGGGCAGCGACTCCTCGCATTCGCCGGAATTCGCCATGCTCGAGTTCTACGAGGCGTATGCGACCTACGACACCAACGCGGTCATGACCCGGCAACTGATCCAGGAAGCCGCGGAAGCCGTGTTCGGCGGTCTCGAAGTGACGTTGACCGACGGCACGCCCTACGACCTTTCCGGCGAATGGACGTCGCTGACCATGTACGGGTCGCTCTCCGACGCGCTCGGCGAGGAAGTGACGCCCGATACGTCGGTGGAGAAGCTGCGTGGCTTCGCGCAGGCCCGTGGCCTGGACGTGGATCCGAAGCTCGGGCATGGCAAGCTCGTCGAGGAACTGTGGGAGCACCTGGTCGGCGATCATCTGCACGAACCCACATTCGTGCGTGATTTCCCGATCGAAACCTCGCCGTTGACCAGACAGCATCGCAGTGTCGAGGGCGTTGCCGAGAAGTGGGACCTCTATGTTCGCGGTTTCGAGCTCGCCACGGGTTACTCGGAGCTGGTGGATCCGGTAGTGGAGCGGGAAAGGCTGACCGCGCAGGCGCGTTTGGCGGCCGCCGGCGATAGTGAGGCCATGCGCCTGGATGAGGATTTTCTGCGTGCGCTGGAGTACGGAATGCCACCATCAGGTGGCGTGGGAATGGGTATCGATCGACTGTTGATGGCACTCACCGGTCTCGGTATCCGGGAGACGATCCTGTTCCCGCTGGTACGTCCCGAATAATCCACGCCACGCGGCAATCCTAGAGATTTGCATTGTGCCTCGATTCCGGGTATTAATGTCTTAGTCAATGGCTTGAAGGGGCGGTTGCCCCTACCCCGGACATTCTGGCGGGCGCAAAACAGGAGGAAAACTGATGGCACAGAAGGTGCTGGTCTCCCTCGTGGACGACCTCGACGGTTCTGAGGCGGAGGAGACTGTCGAGTTCGGTCTCGATGGAATCAACTACCAGATCGACCTTTCCAGCGACAACGCCGAAGAGCTACGTGACGCGCTGGCCCAGTATGTCGAGCACGCCCGCCGCGCCGGTGGCCGTAAGCGCGCCGGTCGCCCCTCGGCGAAGCCGGCCGCGAGCTCCGCTTCGGTGGATCGTGAGCAGAACCAGGCCATTCGTGCGTGGGCGCGCAAGAACGGCTTCCAGGTTTCCGACCGCGGGCGTATCCCGTCCGAGGTCGTCGAGGCTTACCACAAGAAGAACTGAGTCCGCGCGAAAAGGCTTTGCGCGAAGACCGCCGGGCATTGCGCCCGGCGGTCTT
>DASZUO010000295.1:0-7690 GCA_035547575.1 Amycolatopsis sp.
GGTGTACGCGAGCGAGAACGCCACGATGCGCGGCGACCGGCCCGACCGGCCGTACGTGCTGCTGTCCGAACCGATGGTCGCCGACAAGACCCGTGGCCTGCCGGACAAACGTCCCGTATGGGCGTATTGTCACGTGCCCAACGGCGACCCGAGGGACCCTGCGGACGCGATCCGGCGGCAGATCGAGCGGTTCGCGCCCGGCTTCTCCGACACCATCGTGGCGCACCGCAGCACGACCGCGCCGCAGCTGGCCGAGCACAACCCGAACTACGTCGGCGGCGACATCGCAGCCGGAGCCCTGACACTGCCCCAGATTCTGGCCCGCCCGGTCCCTCGGTGGAATCCCTATCGGACCCCGCTGAAGGGTGTCTACCTGTGCTCGGCCGCGACTCCGCCAGGGCCGAGCGTGCACGGCATGTGCGGCTACTACGCCGCGAAGTCTGTGCTGCGCAACGAATTCGGCATCACCCGGCTGCCCTCACTCGCGCCGGACCAGGAACGGGTCGAGTAGCCCTGGCACGGCCTCGTCGGCGAGCGCCACGGCGACGGCGACCGGCACGTCGTCGTTCGTGTAGTGCTGGCGCCCCGCCGCCGTGGTCGCGGTGAGCGAGACCAGGCCGGCGCGACGCTGGAAGAACGACCGGTGGAACACCCAGCCGATCACGCCCTCGGCCGACACCATGTATCGCCGCCGCACCAGACTGCCTTGCTGAAACACCAGCCGCCGGCCGACCAGCGCGTGGCCAAGGTTGCGGTACCGGTCGGCCGCGAGGAGCACGCCGATCGGGAACAACGCGAGCGCCGCCTGCCAGGGCCATGCCGGCCAGCGGGCGAGCCACCACAACAAGACCAGCAACCCGGTGACCGCGCAGGCGAACAGGAACGCACGCGTGTGACGCCGGCGGCGGGCGCGGGGGCCATGGTGCCCGAGTTCGGTCGTGGTGGGCGTGGCTTCGCCGATCACCTCGGCGGCGACCCGGCGAGCTTCACCGATCGGCGCCGGTGGCAGCAGCACCGAACCGCCGTGCTCGGCGCCACGGCCGCGCAGGCCGGTCGTGATCGCCTGGCAGCGCGCCCCGCCGACGGCCCGCAGCAGCAGCGGTTCGCTGATCTCCGCGCCGCGCAGCCGCCGCGCTTCGATCGTGGTGGACCGGGTGGTCAGCAGGCCGCGCGTGACGCGCAGCGTTCCCTCGTTCCGCACGAGCCGGAAGTTCCAGAACGCCAGGACATACGCGAGCGAGGACAGCACCGCGACCAGCACCACGGTGAACACCGTGATCTCCAGCACCGCCACGGCGACCGGGACCGACGTGATGTGCCCGATGACCGAGTGGAGCAGGCCGAACTGCGCCGGGTCGACACGCGTCTCGTTGACGATGTTGGCCAGCGACCCGACCACGACACCGATCGTCGCGATCCCGGACAGCGTGAACGGCCCGAACCGCATCCAGGCCGCCACGAGCCGGGCCAGTTCCGATCCGGCCGGGCGCTCCTCGACGACGGGCGACCGGCGCAGGAGTTCCTCGCGTAGCCGCGCGGCCTGGGGCGTGGCGAGCGCGTCGAGCGTGACACCCTCGTCGTGCCGGTCGGAGCGCCCGGTGCCGATCACGACGCGGCTCAGCCCGAGCACCCGTTGCAGCGGGCGCGCGGTCAGGTCGACCGTGCGCACCCGGTCACGCGGCACCGACAGTTCGCGCCGGTTCAGCAGCCCACGGCGTACCCGGACGTGCGTCGGCGTGACCTGATAGGTCGTGGTGAACCAGCGCAGCAGGCCGCTGACGACGGCGATGCCGAGGCCGATGAGGCTCCAGAGCTGCCCTTGGCCGTTGCGGCCGATGAACAGGACGCCGATCAGCACCGGCAGGAACCGGATGACCTCCTGCACCGGGTGGACGGCGAGCATCTTCGCGCTCAGCCGCTGCCAGGTCATGTCGCGTCCCCGACCGTCGCCTGGGTGCGCGCCGCCAGTTCGGCCGCGAGGCGGTGCGCGACGTCGAGGTCGAGCCCGTGGATGTGCACCGGCCCGCGCGCGGATGCGGTGGTGACGGTCAGGTTGGCGAGGCCGAAGATCCGCTCGATGGGGCCACGTTCGGTGTCGACGGTCTGGATCCGCGACACCGGCACGATGCGGCGTTCCTGGTTGACCCAGCCGGACTGTGTGTAGACGACCTGCGGCGTCACCTCCCAGCGATGCACGTGGTAACGCCACTGCGGCATCACGGTCAGGTGGGTCAGTGCGAGCACGCCGGTGGCGAAGAAGATGATCAGCGCGGGCAGTCCGCCGGCGGCGAGCAGCAGCCACAGCAGTTCGCCCACGAGCGGGAAGAGCCAGCCCAGTGCGGCCCGCGTCGCCCAGAACAGCATCGCCCGGCGGTGGACCAGGTGCGCAGGGGGCCGCAGGTCGATGACTGGTTCGGTCACATGCCCACTCTGCCAGTCAGCCGAGGTACGCGTTCAGCATGACCTCGAGCGCCGCGTCGGCTTCTGGTGGCCGCAACGCCGCCAGGCCGTGCGACGCCGCCCACAGCGAGGCCGCGAGCGCACGGGTGTCTTCGCCCGCGCGCCAGCCACCGGACTGTGCCCGCGTCACAAGGTCGGTGAAGCGCTGCAGCACTTCCTCGTGCAGCTTGCCCATTTCGTCGGGATCGGTCAGATCGCGCCGGAACATCAACTCGAACATCGCCGGGTTGCCGAGCGCGAACTCCAGATACCGCCGGCACGCCGTCCGCAATCGTTGCAGGGGGTCGGCACCGGGCAGTTCCCCGGCGCGTTCGCGCAACTCGGCGAAACCCTCGGTCGCGACCGCGGTCAGCAGTTCCGCCCGGCCGCTGAAATGACGCAACGGCGCGCCGTGCGAGACCCCCGCCGCGCGGGCGATGCGCCGCAGGGTCACGGCTTCCACACCTTCACGGGCGAGGAGTGTGGCCGCGGTCGTGATCAGGCGCGTCCGGGAATCCATGGGCACAGCTCGTCCGCGGCCACGGGCAGCAGTTCCGGCCGCTTCGGCCCGAACCCGTCACCCGGCGATCGGCCGACGAACCAGTTGCGCGTCCTGGTCGCGGCCACCGGCAGGACCTCCTGCCAGATCCATCGCGCGTGCGCCCGCACGCTCGGCCGGAGCGGCTCGCCGGGCAGCGGCGCCAGCCACGCCGGGTCGAACGGCATGTCCAGGCCGTTCAGCAGGTGCGCGGCCAGCCTGCGATGGCCGGGCTCGGACAGATGCAGCCGGTCCGGCCCGAAGTAACGCAGATCGTGCACGTCCTCGCTGCTCAGGTCCACCAGCCGGGCCCCGTGCGCCCGCGCCGCGGTCCGGATCGCCTTGTTGAGCGCGTCGATCCGGGGCCGGACGCCGAACAGCCCCGGCAAGCGGTTCGACACGTCGCTGAGGGTGAACACGACCACGGTCGGCACGGCCCTGGTCAGGATCCGCACCGCCGCGTCCACCCGCCGCGCCACGACGTCGGCCCGGAAACTCCTGGTCATCACGTCGTTGGCGCCGCCGAAGATGGCCACCAGATCCGGGTGCAAATCCAGCGCGGTGGGGATCTGCTCCACGATGATCTGGTCGAGGCGTCGCCCGCGCACGCCGAGGTTGGCATACCGGAAGCCCGGCTCGGCCGCGGCGAAGGTGGCCGCCGCCAGATCCGCCCAGCCCCGGTACTGGTCACTGCCGGGGTACTGGTCGCTCAGCCCCTCGGTGCAACTGTCGCCCAGCGCGACAAACCGTTTGTAACCCATTCAGGTCTCCGCCATGTTCTGTTAACCCAGCGGACCTGGTTTATCAAACTTCGGTAGACGCTGTCTACAGACGTGTCAGGGCGTACGCAGAATCGAACGCAGCGTGTCGAGTACGGCCGCATCCTCGATGGTCGACGGCACGGGCTCGTCCCGGCCCTCGGCGATGCCGCGCATCGTCTTGCGCAGGATCTTGCCCGAGCGCGTCTTCGGCAGCGCGTCCACCACCGACACCTGCCGGAACGCGGCGACCGGGCCGATGTCCCGGCGGACGGCGGCCACGAGTTCGTCGCACAAGGTGCTCTCCGGGATGTCGACCCCGGCCTTGAGCACCACGAAACCCCGCGGCAACTGGCCCTTGAGCTCGTCCCGCACCCCGATCACGGCGCATTCCGCGACGGCCGGATGGGCCGCGAGCACCGCCTCCATCGACCCCGTGGACAGCCGGTGCCCCGCCACGTTGATCACGTCATCGGTGCGGCCCATGACGAAGAGATAGCCGTCCTCGTCCCGGAAACCCGAGTCACCGGTCAGGTAGTAGCCCTCGTAGCGCGCCAGGTACGCCTCGACGTAGCGGTCGTCGTCGCCCCACAGCGTCGGCAGGCAGCCCGGCGGCAGCGGCAGCTTGATCGCGATCGCGCCCTCCTGCCCCGCGGGCAACTCGTTGCCGGCCTGGTCGAGGATGCGCACGTCGTAGCCGGGGGCGGGTACGGTCGCGGACCCCGGCTTGACCGGCATCGGCTCGATGCCGCGCGGGTTCGCCGCTATCGCCCACCCGGTCTCGGTCTGCCACCAGTGATCGATCACCGGGGTGCCGAGCTTGTCGTGCGCCCAGTGGTATGTCTCCGGGTCGAGACGTTCGCCTGCCATGAACAGCGTCTCGAACTTCGACATGTCGTACCGCTGGAGTTGCGCCGCGTCCGGGTCGAGGCGTTTGATCGCGCGCAGCGCGGTCGGGGCGGTGAACAGTGCTTTCGCCCGGTGTTCGGAGATCACCCGCCAGAAGGCGCCGGCGTCCGGCGTGCCGACCGGTTTCCCTTCGTACATGATCGTCGTCGCCCCGATCAGCAGCGGCGCGTACACGATGTAGGAGTGCCCGACGACCCAGCCGACGTCGGATGCGGTCCACCAGATGTCGCCCGGCTTGATGTCGTAGATCGCGCGCATCGAGTAGGCGAGCGCCACGGCGTGCCCACCGGTGTCGCGCACGACGCCCTTCGGCTTCCCGGTGGTGCCGGACGTGTACAGGATGTAGAGCGGGTCCGTGGCCGCCACGGGGACGGGGCCGGCGGGCGCGGCGCCGTCCATCACGTCGTGCCAGTCCACGTCGCGGGGCCCGAGTTCGGCGCGGCACGCGTCGCGCTGCAGCACGACGACCTTGTCCGGCTGGTGCTCGGTGACCTCGAGCGCCGCGTCGATGATCGGCTTGTACTCGACGATCCGGGTGGGCTCGATCCCGCACGACGCCGCCACGATCACCTTCGGCTTCGCGTCGTCGACGCGAACCGCCAGCTCCTTCGGCGCGAACCCGCCGAACACGACCGAATGCACGGCACCGATCCGCGCGCAGGCGAGCATCGCGACCGCGGCCTCGGGCACCATCGGCAGGTAGATGATGACGCGATCGCCCTTGGTGACACCAAGAACACGCAGCGCGCCGGCGAAACGGGCGACCTCGTCCCGCAACTGCCGGTAGGTGTAGGTGCGCCGGCCGGACGTCACGGGTGAGTCCCAGATCAGCGCCGGCTGGTCACCGCGGCCGCCGTCGACGTGCCGGTCCAGCGCGTTGTACGAGGTGTTGAGCTCCCCGTCGGGAAACCAGCGGTAGAGCGGCGCTCTCGACGAGTGGAGTGCCTGCGCGGGTTCCTTCGTCCAGTGGATCGCCTTGGCCGCGTCCAGCCAGAACCCTTCGGGATCGGTCAGGCTGCGCTGATACTCCTCGGCGTAGGTGCCCATCGGGACAGACCTCCTCGTCGTCGAGCCGCTGCTGTTCATCATGGACGTTCGGCATCAGACCGCAACCCGCCCGTCGGGCCTCGCGTCCAAGGGACGAATAGGGTGGAGACCCTGACGGAGACGAGCAGGAGGGACCGGCGGTGAACGGATTCGCGAGCTGGCTGCTGTCGCTCGCGCACACCCTGTTCAATCCTGGCTTCTGTCCAGGGGACTGGGTGTTCGCGACGAGTGCGGCCGGTGCGCTCATCGCACTGTTCCCCGTGCTCGGTGCCGTGATCGTGGCGGTGCTGCGCAAGTTCACGGGCAACACCTACGACGCCGTGACACTCAGCGTGATCGCGGTTGTCGGTGTGGTGCTGGTGTTCCTCCTGCCATGGCTCGTCGCCAACGGCGTCTCGGGGGTCTACCGCGCGGCCAACGCCGGGAGCGCGACCGGGCTGTCCGCGTCCGAGCAGGCCACGCTGGGCCGCAGCTACTGCGACTTCATCGGCAAGCAGAGCGCATACCTCGGCGGCGGGCAGAACGTCTTCGAGACGCTGTTCTACCCCTCGGGCAGCAAGCTCGCGTACGGGTACTACCTCGGTGCGCTGGTCGGGTTGCCGATCCTGTCGCTGTTCTTCGTGATCCTGCAGGCCCGGACGGCGTTGCGGCGTGGGCAGAAGTGGCCCGGCCGGCTGCTGTGGGTGCCGTTCGTCGCGTTCGCGCTGTTCAGCGCCACGGTCGAGGCCAACACCGCGGTGCACCTGTGGCTGGGCGTGCTGCCCATCAGCGTGCTCGGGCTGATCCCGGTCGCGGTCGTCGGCCCGCCGCCGTGGGCCGTGATCAACCGGCCGCGGCGGGAGCGCCGCCCGGAACCACAGCCCATGCCGCCGCCACAGCCGGCCCCGCCACCGCAGAAGCAGTACGCACCGACGGCCTTGGCGCCGGAGCCGCTCGCCCCCGCGCCGGGTCCGGTGCCGGTCCCGCCCGGCTCGACGGCCAACGGCAGCGATCGCTACCAGCGGATCAAGCGTCTCGGGCACGGCGGGTTCGGCACGGTCTGGCAGGCCACCGACAAGCAACTCGGGCGCACCGTCGCGCTCAAGATCGCGCACGCGCCGGACCGGGACACCGAGGAACGGATGCGCCGTGAGGCACGCGCGCTCGCGATGGTGAACCATCCGAACTGCGTGCGCGTCTACGACCTGGTCGAGGAGCCGGACGGGCTCGCGCTGGTCATGGAATACCTTGACGGGCAAGCACTTGCGACGGCCGTGGACCGGCTGGGCCCGCTGGACGACGTCGCCGCCGGGCGGCTGTGGGCGACGATGGCCGGAGCGCTGGCCGCCGCCCACGAGAAGGGTGTGCTGCATCGCGATGTCAAGCCGTCGAACGTGATCGTCGATCCTGGCGGCATGCCGCACCTGATCGACTTCGGCATCGCGCGCAGCCGCGGCGATTCCACGATGACGGCGACCGGCATGATGATCGGCACCCCGGACTTCGTCGCCCCGGAACAGGCGGCCGGTGCCGCGGCGAGCCCCGCCTCGGATGCGTGGCAACTCGCGGCGACCGTCAGCTACGCGCTGTCGGGATACCCGCCACGCGGCACGCGCGAGACCCCGATGGCGGCGCTGATGGCGGCGGCACGGGCCGAACCGGTGAGCAAGCTGCCGCAGCGATCCGCCCACGCGCGACTGCTGAGCGCCTCACTGGACAACGAGCCGCGCCGTCGTCCCACGCTCGCCGCCGTGCAGCGCGAGGTCGAAGGCTGGCTGGCACGCGCGGGCAAGTCGCCGGACGGCCCGGTGACCCGGATCGTGCCGCGGCAGCCGCAGGGCTCCGCCACCCGCGCGATCCCGCCCCGCCCCGGGCGCTAGTGTCGCGCAGTCCGGGTTGCCTGACGCGCTCGCGCATTCCCCGCCGTTGCGGCGCGGGGGCCGAAGGTGGCCTTCGGCGCCTATGTGGCACCCAAGGCCACCTTCGGCGCCCAGCGGGCCAGCGTAAACGGAGCGGAATC
>DASZUO010000296.1:0-12835 GCA_035547575.1 Amycolatopsis sp.
CGCCTACCAGAACGCGAAGTACGCGAGGACCTATGCCGACTTCGTCGAGCGCACGCGGCGGGCCGAGGCGGCGGCGGTGCCGGGCAGCGACAAGCTGACCACGGCGGTCGCCCGCAACCTGTTCAAGCTGATGGCCTACAAGGACGAGTACGAAGTGGCGCGCCTGAGCCTGGATCCCGCGCTCACCGCGCGGATCACGGCCGAGTTCGGCACCGCGAGCCGCCCGTCGTTCCAGCTGCACCCGCCGATACTGCGAGCGCTCGGCGTGTCCCGCAAGATCACCTTCGGCCCGTGGTTCCGGCGGGTGTTCCGCCTGCTCTACGCGCTGCGGTTGCTGCGCGGAACCCCGCTGGACCCGTTCGGCCACACGCGCGTCAGGCGGGTCGAGCGGGCGCTGGTCACCGAGTACCGGACCGTCATCGAGTCGCTGCTCGGTGACCTGCGTCCGGCCACAGTGGAACGTGCCACGGAGATCGCGGAACTGCCGGACATGGTGCGCGGGTTCGAGGACATCAAGCTGCGCACCGTCGAGGCCTACCGCGCCCGGCTCGCCGAACTTCGACACGGGGCCGACATGCCGCCACACCTAGCATCCGCGGTAAGCCAAGGCCGGCGCTGAAGTTCGCCGCTGGCAACGTCGCCTGACCAGGAGGTTTGCGCCTTGAAACGCCGTGCCCTCGCACTTCCCGTCGCCTGCCTGGCAGCTCTGTCCGCCGCCTGCGGTGGCACGACCGGAGCGTCCTCGCCGAACGCCGACACCGGCCCGGTGATCGCGCTCCCGACGCCGTCCGCGCCGGCGAACGGCAAACCGTTGCGGATCTTCTACTTCAACGAAGAGGGCGCCTCGGCCGCGGCCAGCTCACCGGAGAGCTACCAGGCCGCGGAAGCCGCGGTGGACTACATCAACAAGAACCTCGGCGGCGTCAAGGGCCGGCCGTTCGAGCTGATCCACTGCGCGTCGCTCGGTACCCCGGACAGCGTCACCAACTGTGCCAACAGGGCGGTCGACGCGAAGCCCGACGTCGTGGTCAACGGGACGGACACCGCGAGCGCCGCGGCGGTGCCGATCCTGGCGGCGGCGAACATCCCGTTCATCAACCTCAACACCGGTGACCCGGCCGCGCTCACCGACCCGAACACGTTCGTCCTCACCGCGGGCAACGCGCCGCTGCTGGCGGGCCCGATCGCCTACGCCAAGGAGCAGGGCTACCACAACGTCGGCGTGATCTACACGAACGTCACTTCGCTCACCACCGCCGTGGACTCGGTGGTGTCGAAGTTCGCGGCCCGCGAGGGGATCAACCTCACCACCGTGCCGGTTCCGGTCACGACGGGCGATCTCACGCCCGCCTACAGCTCGCTGCTCGCCAAGAAGGTCGACGCCATCGAGGTGGTGACCAGCACCGGCCAGTGCGCGGCGGCGCTGAAGGCCCGGCAGTCACTGGCCGACACCCGCCCGCTGTTCATGTCCACCCCGTGCAGCGGCTCGCTCACCACCGTGCCCAGCACCGTGTCCGACAAGACGATCATCCTGACCGCGGACACCTCGGCGGTGGCGACCACAAAGGACACCCAGATCTACCGGGCGGCGATGAAGACCTACCAGCCGGGCGCCGAGACCAAGAACTTCGCGCCGCTCGGCTTCGCCTCGATCATGGACCTCTACAACGGACTCGAGACGGCCCCCGACCCGGCCTCGCTCGACGCCGCCTCGGTGAAGAAGACGCTGCAGACCGCGAAGCAGGTCCCACTGTTCCTCGCGGGCGACACCACGTTCACCTGCGGCCAGCACCTGTTCGCGAACGCCCCGTCGGCCTGCATGGGCTCGGTCTTCCTCGTCAGGTACGACGCCGCCTCGGGCTCGTTCACGCTGACCAAGTCCTACGACATGGCCGAGCCCCTGAGCGGCATCGCCTAGCCGCGAGAAGCCGCCTCGAGAAAGGCAGCCTGACCTACATGGACGAGGCGCATCCGTCCGAAGAGGACGTGCTGCAGTACTTCGAACGATTCAGCAACTGGGGCAGGTGGGGAGAAAACGACCAGCTCGGGACGATCAACCACATCACGGCGGCGGTCCGCGCCGACGCGGCGCGGTTGGTCACCTCGGGCGTGGCGATCTCCTGCGGCCGTCCTATCGAGACCGGCACGACGGCCGAGGACGCGCCGGGATCGGCGCCACCACAGCGTTTCATGCTGCGTTCGGGCGAGGGCCTGCGCGACCCCGCGCGGGTCCCGCCGCCCGGCTTCGCCGCGGATGCACGGCTGGCGGCGGCGTCGGAGTATCTCGGCTATGCCGCGCACGGCTACCGGATCACCCATCTCGACGGCCTCTCGCACGCGTTCTGGGACCAGAACATGTACAACGGCGTTCCCGCCGAGCGCGTGAACGCGCACCAGGGCGCCGGCCACCATGGCATCGAGAACTACCAGGACGGGATCGTGACGCGCGGCGTGCTCGTCGACGTGCCGCGGCACCGGGGTGTCCGGTGGCTGGAACCCGGGGACGGCGTGACCGGGCCGGAGGTGCGCGCCATTCTCGCCGAACAGGACGTCGTGGTACGGGCGGGTGATGCACTGCTGCTGCGCACGGGATACGGGCGCAAGCGAGCCGAGCGGGGCGCCGACTCGCCGGAAACCGGCAGCGCCGGCTGGGATGCCTCGTGTCTGCCGCTGTTCCACGAATGGCGGATCTCGCTCTGCGGCGCCGACACCGCACAGGATGTCAGGCCGGCGCCCTACTCCGGCATCCGGTCGCCGATCCATGCCGTCGGCCTGGTCGCGATGGGGATGCCGCTCATCGACAACGCCGACTTCGAACGCTTGGCCGCCCACTGTGCGGCACAGCACCGGTGGTCCTTCTTCTTCACGGTCGCTCCGCTGGCCGTCACCGGTTCGACCAGCTCCGCGGTCAACCCCCTCGCCGTCTTCTGACCGCACACCGACCGCGGCCACGGCGGTCGTGTCAGGGGGTGGGAGGGCGGCGATGTGCCAGGTAGTCGGGAGAAAGGTCCGGGACCGGGAGGCCGAGGCGCCTGGCGAGCATCTGCGTCATCGTGTTGTCGTGCGCCATCCGGGTTCCCGGCGGGATCCGTCCACTCCGGACGGCGGCGTCCGCCTGCCGGATGAGGGTGATCGCGATGAACAGGCATTGCAGGACCTCGAAGTAGTCCAGGTCCGCCACCGTGGTGCCGGAATGCCGCTGGTATTCCTCGACGATCGTGTCGTGGTCCGGATAGCCGGGCAGCGGGTCGATACCGGCCGCGGTCGTCGCGAACTCGTCGAAGATCAGCCAGTGTGCGAGGTCGATCCCCCGCGGCCCGACCGAGGCGGTCTCCCAGTCGAGCAGCGCGCTGACGGCCAGGCTCTGCTCGTCGAACATCGTGTTGCCCAGCCGGGCGTCCCCCCACAGCAGGACGGGCTCCCCCTCGCGCACCGAACCGGCACGGTCGAGCACGTAGGTCAGCGCCGTGTCGACGATCTCGAACCTGCGCCCCTTCGCCGCCCACCGATGCCATCGCCTGATGTGGGCCAGATGCGCGGCCAGATCGGGCTCGGAGTCGCGGTCGGGGCGAAGAAAATCGTGCGTCCGCCGCCAGTCCACCGCGTGCACCGCTGCCAGGGACTCGATGGCGGATGCCGCGAGCCGCCGCCGCTTCCGCATGTCGAGGGTCGGCAGCCAGCCGACCTGGTGGATCGACGGTTTACCCGAGGGCACCGTGCCGCTCACCTGGTCCATCACGAAGAACGGCGCACCCAGCAGCGCCGGATCCGGCTCCACCCACCGGACCCGCGGCGCCGGCACGTCCGGATAACCGGCGAGTCCGTGCAGCACCCGGAACTCGCGCACCGCGTCCGGCGAAAGGAAGATCCCGTCGGGGTCGGGCTGGACACGCAGCACGAAGGCGCCCTCACCCCGGTCCCACGACGCCGTGAACAGCAGCGTCTCACTCGACTGGCCGACGCCTGCCCGGCGCAGGTTCCGCACCGTGACGGAGCCGGCCGGGGCGTCTTCGTCCTGGTAGATGCGCTCGGCGAGCCACTGTGCGAGCTGTTCCGCGCCGGGCGAGTTCGAGGTACGCATGGTCAAACCCCCGCGCGCCGGATATGCCGCATCAGCGGGCCGAGCTTGGCGCCGACGACGCCGTGCAGGATGATCTCGTCCGCACCGGCGTCCACGTACTCGGTGAGCCGTCTGGCGCTGCTGACGATGTCGCCCATGACCGCGCCCGAAGGCAGCCAGTCCGCGGGCATCCCCGCGCACAACTCCACGAGCTGCCGTCGGCTCAGCTGTTTGTCGGCGGGCTGGCCGTCCAGGTCGACGAGCACCTGCTGGTGGCGGTAGCGCGCGAGATCGTCCGCGCTCCAGTGGTTGGCGGCGGCGATGGCGTCGCCGAGCCCCGCGACCGACAGGTATCCCGCACTCCGCGCCCGGATGGCCTCGTCCTCGTCGGCCTTGCCGACGCCGGGGGCGACCAGCACGGTGGCGATGCAGCGGACGGCGTCCGGGTCACGGCCGCTCTTCTCGGCGGAGTCCCGCAGGAGTTTCGCGGACCGGCCCACGGCTTCCGGGGTGAGCAGCGGGTGCAGGATCACCCCGTCGAAGGCACGGCCGGCCAGTTCGAGCGTCTTCGGGCCGACGGCGGCGAGCAGCAACGGAGGCGGCGCGAGCGGCAGGACGACCGGCAGCCGCAACCGCGGGAAGGTGCCCAGCGCCCCCTCGTAGGCGACCGTCTCGCCCGCCCACAGCCGGTGCAGGATGTCCGCGAGATCTCGGAGCGACCGCAGGGTGGGCGCGGGCGCGCCGTAAGCCCGCCAGCGCCACATCGCCGACCTGCCGAACCCGAGCCGGAAACGCTCGCCGGTGAGCGACTGTAGTGTCTGCCCCATCGAGGCCAGCACCATCGGGTGCCGCAGGTAGGGATGCGTGACGGCGGCGCCGATCCGGACGTGACCGGTGACCTGCCCGACCGCCGAGGCAAGCGCGGGCAGGTCCTTGGTGTCGTACCGCTCGCCGATCCACACCGCCCCGAGCCCCATCCGCTCGGCGGCCACTGCCTCGTCCAGCCCGGCGCGGGGGTCGTGGGCGGCGCCGGGCAGGATGTAGGAACCGAGGCCGGCCGCGAGACCGCGCGGCATCACGGCGGCCTCCGTCGTCACGCTGTCTGTCGTCACGGCTCCGACGCTATGGCCGCCAGTATTTCGGCGGACTGTCGAAACACGACGGGATCTTGCGCCGGCGATCACCGGGTGCGACCGTGAGCCGCGGGGAGCCGGATCGAGGGAGCCGCCGTTGAACCGCATCGCACTCGTCACCGGAGCCAACAAGGGAATCGGCCTCGAGGTGGCCCGCGGCCTCGGCGAGCTGGGCATCACGGTGACGGTCGGCGCTCGCGACGCGGCACGGGGCGAGAAGGCGGTGCGGGAACTGCGCGACGGCGGAGCCGACGCGCACCTGGTGCGGATCGACACCACCGACGACGCCTCGGTGGCGCATGCCGCCGCGTACCTGGACGAAACGTTCGGCAGGCTCGACATCCTGGTGAACAACGCCGGCGTCAAGTACGAGTTCCACCCGGCACCGCCCAGCCAGGCTTCCCTGGACGTCGTGCGCCGCACCTATGCCACCAACGTCTTCGGCACGATGGCGGTCACCCTCGCGATGCTCCCGTTGCTGCGACGGTCGGAAGCCGGGCGCATGGTGAACCTCTCCAGCGGGCTGGCCTCGATGACGCTGGCGAGCGAACCGGGATCGAAGCAGGCGCAGAAGTGCATGCTCAGCTACAACACGTCGAAGGCCGCGATCAACTCGATGACGGTGCAGTTCGCCAACGAGCTGGCCGCGACGCCGATCAAGGTCAACGCGGTCGATCCCGGCTACACGAGCACCGAGATGACACACTACGACGGTTCCCGGACGGCGGAGCAGGCGGCACGGACCGTGATCGTCTACGCGACGCTGCCGGACGACGGACCGACCGGCGGGTACTTCGACGAGTCCGGCCCGCTGCCCTGGTGAAACGGCGGCCGTCTCGCTCACCGCGAACCACCTGCGGGGATCTACTCCGGTGTGCCTTCGCAGCCCGCCGGGTGGGCCGCGGTGATGGTCGCCGGCGCTCGGGTCGGCGTGTCGTGACCTTGCCTCGAGGGAGTGGACGGGATGAAGTTCGCGGTTCAGCACGGCATCGGCGACCCCGCGTGGCGGCCCGAGATCCTCGACGGGCCGAACGTCCGGTCGTGGGCGCGGGCCGTTGAGGACTCGGGCTGGGATGCCATCGCGTTCACAGATCACCCCGCGCCGTCGGCGAAATGGGTTCACGCCGACGGAGAAGGCAGCTCGGCTCTCTTCTCTTCGCTCGCCTTCTGCGCGGCGGTGACCCAGCGGATCAAGTTGCTCACCTGGGTTCTGGTTCTCCCCTTCCGCAACCCTTTCGTGAGCGCGCACGAGATAGCGACGCTGGACCGGCTCAGCTCGGGTCGGCTGATCCTGGGGCTGGGGACCGGATACCTGCGTGGGGAGTTCCGCGCGGCCGGCCGGGATTTCGCCCACCGGCTGGCCGACTTCGACGAGGCGATCGAGGTTCTGCGTTCCAGCTGGGACGCCGGTGACATCAAGCACGAGGTGGCCTTCACCGGACGGACGTTCGCGACGGGCGGCACGGTCGCGCAGCCCGTCCCTGTCCAGCTGCCGCACCCACCACTGTGGATACACGGCAACAGCGTATGGGGGCTCGAACGAGCGGCCCGGTACGCGCAGGGGTGCCTGTTCACCCTGACGGACGAGGTGCTGTCCCGCACCATCCGTACCGCGATGGTCCCCGATCTGGCAGCCGTCCGCGGCCGGCTCGACGTGCTGGCGGAGCGGCTCGGCCGGCGTGGCCGGGCACTGCGTGACATGGAGATCGCGGTGGCGGGCCTGTGGCCGAAACTCGACGCGCGTGCCGGCTGGGATGCCGGCCGGATCCGGGCCGATGTGGACGAGCTGGAGCGGATGGGGGTCACGTGGGTGACCGTCGTCGTCGCCGGCGACGCCCCGGCCGTCGCCGAGCGGACCGTGCGGCGCTTCGGGCAGGAGATCATCTCGGCGGCACGCTAGCGTCGGCCGATCCGGTGGCGCCGGCACTCCGTCGTCGACCTGGAACAGGCCAGGCCGACGACGATCCGCAGCGTCAGCTGCCGAGGCGCAGGCCCGGCGTGCGGGTCTGGAAGATCTCGGTGGCCATCACGGTGCCGAGCTTCGTCGCGTCCCAGCGCTGACCGCCGTTGAAGGTGGTGACACGCTTGGTCCAGCCCTGCATCACCGACAGTTCCTCGCCCATCGCGCGGATCACCTGGCCGCTGATGTGCGACGCCTCCGCGCTCGCCAGCCAGGCCACCACCGGGGAGGCCAGCGACGGGTCCTTGGGGTCGAACTCGTCCTCGGGGCGCTCGTCGGGCTCGACGGCGGCCTGGCCGGAAACCCCGGCGGACAGCCGGGTCACGCCGCCGGGGCTGATGGCGTTGACGGTCACACCGATGCTCGCCAGCTCCAGGCTCAGCGTCTGCGTCAACCCGACGATCGCCGCCTTCGCCGCGCTGTAGTTGCTCTGCCCGAAGTTGCCCAGCAACCCGGCACCGGAGGTGGTGTTGATGATCCGGCCGTAAACCGATCCGCCATCGCTCTTGGCGATCCCCCGCCACCGCTTCGCCACCGCGCGGCTCGCGAGCCAGCTGCCCCGCACATGTACCCGCATGACGAGGTCGAAATCCTGCGTGGTCATGTTCCAGATCGCGCGGTCCCGCACGATCCCCGCGTTGTTCACCAGGATGTCCACGTGCCCGAACGCGTCGAAGGCCTTCGCCACCATCGACTCGACCTGAGCCTCGTCACCCACGTCGCCGTAGTCGGCGATCGCCTTTCCACCGCGTGCGGCGATGATGTCCACCACCTGGTCCGCGTCACGCCCGGCGCCCTCACCGGATACCGACGAGCCCAGGTCGTTCACCACGACCGTGGCACCGTGCGCGGCCAGCTCCAGCGCGTGCGCGCGGCCGATGCCGTGACCGGCACCGGTGACGACGGCGATCTTGCCTTCGAGCAGGGAACTCATGGATCTTTCCTTCGGTCGGTCAGGATGCGGGACGGAAGACGGGCGCGGTCAGCTCGTCGGTCAGCGGCTGGAAGTCGACGACCAGGGGCATGCCGATCCGGAGGTCGGCCGGGTCGCAGCCGATCACCGTGGTCATCACCCGTGGGCCCTCTTCCAGCTCGACCATCGCCGCCACGTAGGGCAGCCGCTCCTTGAAGGGCGGGAGATCGTTGACGTAGACGGTCGAATACGTGTACAGCGTGGCGCGCCCGGAGGCGTCCACCGGGACGACCTCGTCGCTCCAGCAGAACGGGCAGGTCGGTCTCGGATAGTGGTGCACCCGGCCGCAGGCGCCGCATTCCGCGATGAGGAAACGGCCCTCCCGGTAGGCCTCCCAGTAGACGCGGCTGTCATCGTCCACTGTGGGCAGATCGGTTCTGGTCATGGCTGGTCTGTCTCCTCTCACCAACCGCGGAATTCCGCCGGCCTGCGTTCGATGAACGAGCGGATGCCCTCGCGGGAGTCCTCGGCGTAGGACTGGATCTCCTGGGCCATGCCCTCGGCGAGGAACGCCGACGCGCGGTCGGTGTCGGGGGACGCGTTGAGCAGGCGCTTGGTCAGCGAGATCGAGCTGGTGGGCGCCCCCGCGAGCCGCTGTGCGAACTCGTCCGCCGTCGCTTCGACCTCGGCGGCCGGCACAACGCGGTTGACCAGCCCCAGCCGCAGCGCTTCCGCGGCGGGCAGCTTGTCGCCGAAGAACGCCAGTTCCTTCGCCTTCTGCATGCCGACGCGGCGCGGCAGCAGATACGCGCCGCCGCCGTCGACGACGAGGCCGCGCCGCACGAACGACTCGACGAACGTGGCTTCCTCGGCCGCCACCACCAGATCGGCGGCCAGCGCCAGGTGGGCGCCGATGCCCGCGGCGGCACCCTGCACGACGGCGATCACCGGCTTGCCGCAGTCGAGCACGGCCGCGATCAGCCGCTGGGCGCCGTTCATGATCCGGCGCATCCCGTCGGTGACCCGCTTGCCCCCTTCGGTGGGCTTCGCGATCCCGCCGACGTCGGCGCCGGAACAGAAGTGGCGGCCGCGGGCGGCCAGCACGACCACCCGGACGGTGCGATCCTCGTCCGCGTCGTGCAGCAGCTCGATGACGCGGTTGCGGTCCTGCGGGCGCAGCGCGTTGGCCGACTCGGGCCGGTTCAGCGTGATCCGCCGGATACCACCATCATCGTGGTGGAGAACGGATTCGCTCACCGGCCCACCGCCTTCGGGGTGAATTCCGCGCGCAGGTGCTTGATGCCGTGCAGGAAGTTCGAGCGCAGGAACTCCGGCTCGCCGACCGACCGGATGTCGGGCAGCAGCTCGAACAGCGTGCGGAAGGCGACCGACAGCTCCAGGCGGGCGAGGTTCGCGCCGAGGCAGTGATGCGGCCCTGGCGAGCCGAAGGTGACGTGCGGGTTGGGTTCGCGGGTGATGTCGAACGCGGTCGGGTCGGTGAAGTACTGCTCGTCCTGGTTGGCCGAGCGGTACCAGAGCACGACCTTCTCGCCCTCGGCGAACTCCTGCTCGCCCAGCCGGACGCCGTCGCGGGTCACCGTGCGGCGCATGTGCAGCACCGGGGACGACCAGCGCACCAGCTCCTCGACGGCGCGGGCGGTGTGCGTGTCCGGGTCCTCCCGCCACCTCGCGTGCTGCTCGGGGAACTGGGTCAGCGCGAGCAGGCCGTGCGAGATGGCGTTGCGGGTGGTCTCGTTGCCGGCACCCACCAGCAGCACGAAGAACGACGAGAGCTCGGTGGGCGTCAGGTTCTCCTCGGCGCGGGCCGCGACCAGCGCGGAGATCAGGTCGTCCGTCGGGTTCTTGATCCGCTCGTTGGCCAGTTCCTCCAGCAGGTCCGCGAGGCTCTGCCCCGCCGACATCACCGCGCGGGCGACACCGCGCGGGGTCTGGTCGCTGACGTACTCGGCGTCGCTCGCCGCCATGATCACGTTCGTCTGCTCGAAGATGAACCGTTCGTGGCTGCGCGGGATGCCCATCATGTTGTTCACGATCCGCAACGGCAGCAGCGCGGCGACCTCGGTGACGAAGTCGCACTCGCCCTTCTCCGCTACCGAACCGATGATCTCCCGCGCCGTGCGCACCACGTCGTCGCGCAACGCTTCCAAGGTCCGCGCCGTGAAACCGCGCGACACGATCCGGCGCTGGCGCGCGTGCTCCGGGTTGTCCATGTCGATGATGGACCCGCGGTACTCCTTGAGCCGGGGCGGCTGGTCGAAGATGTTGATGCCCTTGCCGGAGCAGAAGTCGTCCGGGCGCCTGGTGACCTCTTTGAGGTCGTCGAGCTTCGTCAGCGCCCAGAAGCCGCCGCCTCGCGGGCTGCCGTTGAGATCGAGTTCGGGCACGAACGGGCGCGGGTTGCGGGCCCGCAGCGCGGCGAACAACGCGTCGCGCTCGGCGACCGGACGGGTCCACCAGTCCAGGTTGTCGAGCACGTCCGCGGAGGTGCTCTCGGTTGTCGTCATCTCGGGGAGTCTCCTCGTCGTGATCGGCTCAGCCGGCGGCCGGGTAGCGCAGCACCCCGCGCAGGAAACGGCCGCTGCGCATGTCGGCGTAGCCGTCGTTGATGCCTTCCAGCGGGTAGGTCCGGGAGACGACCGCGTCGAGGTCGATCTGGCCGGAACTGCGCAGCTCGAGCAGCTTCGGGATGTCGGCGCGCGGGTTGGCCGAGCCGTAGAGCGTGCCGACGATCTGCTTCTCGGTCAGCGTCAGGTCCATCAGGTTGACGTTGACCGAGTTCTCCGCCATCGGGTGGATGTTGGTGACGACGAGCCGCCCCCGCTTCGCCGTCATCGCCAGCGCCTTGGCGACCAGCGCCCCGTCACCGCGCCCCATGGTGCAGATGAACCGGTCCACCCCGCGGCTCCAGGTGGCGTCGGAGACGATCGCAGGAGCTTCCTCCCACGAGGAGGCCACGTGGGTGGCGCCCATCGCCAGCGCCTGTTCCTTCTTGTCGGCGGCCGGGTCGATCGCCACGATCACTCGCGCGCCGGCGAGCTTCGCGCCCTGGATCGCGGCGGCCCCGATGCCGCCGATCCCGGCGATGGCGACGGTGTCGCCCGGCCGGACGCCCGCCGCGTAGACGGCCGATCCCCAGCCGGTGACGAACCCGCAGCCCAGCAGGCAGGCCCGGTCGAGCGGGACGGACGCGTCGACCTTGATGCAGCTGGCCTCGTGCGCCACTGTGTGGTAGGCGAACGAGCCGACCAGGCACGCCGTCGAGAGGTCCTGGCCACGGGCATGGTGGCGGGCGGTGCCGTCGGCGATCTGGCGGCCGGTGTACAACCGCGCCCCCAGGTCGCACAGGCTCTGGTGGCCGGTGGAACAGGACGGGCAGCGCCCGCACGAGGGCATGAAGCCGAACACGACGTGGTCGCCGGGCTCCAGCGAGCTCACCTGCGAACCGACCTGCTGCACCACGCCCGCACCTTCGTGCCCGCCGATGCACGGGAGCCGGAAGGGCATGTCGCCGGTGACGATGTGCTCGTCGGAGTGGCACATGCCCGACGCGTGCAGCTCGACCAGCACCTCCTGCGGCCCTGGCGGGTCCAGCTCGACGGGTTCGACGGACCACTGCCCCCGGCGCTCCCAGAGCACCGCGGCGAGAGTCTCCACGCTCGATTCCTTTCTGTCCCTTGCGGGGTTCCGCTGCGTGCGGCCCATTCTGTCCCTTGCGGGATTCCGCTCCGTGCGATCCATTCTGTACCACCGGAAGCACGATGGACTGGGCTTCGACATAGGCGTCGATGCCCTCGGGGCCGCCTTCGCGCCCGACACCGGAGTTGCGCAGCCCGCCGAACGGGCTGCCGAGATCCATCGGCGCCGACGAGTTCACCGCGACCGACCCCGTGCGCAACCGGGCGGCGACCGCTTCGCCGCGCGCCGGGTCCGCGGTCCAGACCGCACCGGCCAGCCCGTAGTCGGAGTCGTTGGCGATCGCGACGGCCTCGTCCTCGGTGTCGTAAGGGATGACGGTCATGACCGGGCCGAAGATCTCCTCGCGGGCGATCGTCATCTTGTTGTCCACATCGGACAGCAGCGCCGGTTCGAGGTACCAGCCGGGGCGCTCGGGCCGGCCGCCGCCCGTGACGATCCGGGCGCCGTCCGCGGCCGCCCGGCTGAGGTGGCCCTCGATGCGGGTGCGCGACCGTTCGGAGATCACCGGACCGAGTTGCGTTTCCGGGTCGGCCGGGTCGCCGACCTTCAGCGCCGCGACCGCCGCGGCCAGTGCGTCCACCGCTTCGGCATAGCGCGAGCGGGGCGCGAGCACCCGGCTCAGCGCCATGCAGACCTGGCCGCTGTTGTCCATCGCCCCGGACACGAGCTGTCCGACCGTCGTCGCGTCGAGCCGCACGTCCTCGAGCAGGACGGCCGCGGATTTGCCGCCGAGCTCGAGTGTGCAGCGGCGCAGGTCGTCGCCGCACAGCGCGCCGATCCGCCTGCCGACCGCGGTGGACCCGGTGAAGCTGATCTTGTCCACACCTGGATGCCGGACCAGGTGCTCCCCGGCCTCGGCGCCGCCGGCAACGACGTTGAGCACGCCCTCTGGCAGGCCGACCTCGGCCGCCACCTCCGCGAGCACGAACGCCGACAGCGGTGCTTCGGGCGTGGGTTTGAGCACGACGGTGCAGCCCGAGACGAGCGCCGGGCCGAGTTTGAGTGCCGCGATGAACAGGGGCGCGTTCCACGGGACGATGGCGCCGACCACG
>DASZUO010000297.1:0-9455 GCA_035547575.1 Amycolatopsis sp.
CGACGGGGTGCGGGACTGGCTCCTCTTCATATGCGACGCGATCGAACGGGGCGCCGCCGAGGCCCGGGGCATCGCGGAGGCCGCGGGCTGAAACAGGCACCCGGCTCCGGAGCGGAAACCGGGCGCCGTGCGTCTCAGGCCGTGACGGCCGCGCACGCGTCGAGTGCGTCGCGCACATGCCCGCCACTCGCGTCGAGCATGACCGCCGCCGTCGAAGCGTC
Organism: Amycolatopsis sp.; assembly: GCA_035547575.1. Classification (GTDB taxonomy): domain Bacteria; phylum Actinomycetota; class Actinomycetes; order Mycobacteriales; family Pseudonocardiaceae; genus Amycolatopsis_E. The sequence goes on from DASZUO010000297.1 coordinate 222, forward strand.
CACCCCGCACAGCAGCCGCATGAGCGCGACCTTGAGGTCGCCGTCCGCGTCGGCGAGCGCCTCCGCGCACTCCTGCTCGCTCGCACCCGTGGCCTCGTGCAGGATGCGCAGTGTCCGGCCACGCAACTTCGCGTTGGTGGCCTTCATGCTCACCATCAGGTTCGAGTACGTGCGCCCGAGCTTGATCATGGTGGCCGTGGAGAACGCGGTGAGGATCGACTTCTGCGCGGTGCCCGCCTTCATCCGGGTGGAGCCGGCGATGACTTCGGCACCCGTGTCGACCGCGATCAGCACGTCCACCCCGGCGGGCCGCATCGCCCGCGCGTTGCCCGACACCAGCGCCGTCCGCGCACCGTGCAGGCTGGCCGCGCTCAGCGCGCCCAGCACGTACGGCGTGCGACCGGACGCGGTGAGGCCGAGCACGAAATCGCCGCGGGCGACGGTTGCCGACATCTCGGCCGCCCCACCCGCCGCGTCGTCCTCGGCGTTCTCGACGGGTTCCCGCAGCGCCCGGTCGCCGCCCGCGTGGTGGGCGACGAACCAGTCCGGCGGCACGTTGTAGGTGGGCACGAGTTCGGCGGCGTCGAGGACGGCGAGCCGTCCCGACGTGCCGGCGCCGACGTAGTGCACCCGATGCCCGGAGCGCAACGCCTCCACCGCGAGGTCGACGGCGGCGGCGAGCTGGGGCAGTACCTCGCTCACCGCTTCCGGTACGCGGCGGTCCTCCGCGTTGATCTGGCGCAGGATGCCGATCGTGGGCATCCGGTCGATCTCGGTGGTGCGGGGGTTGCGTTGCTCGGTCGGGGAATCGACGTGCACGACTTGATTCGGCACCGTCATCACGCGCCTCACTTTGCTGTCGCTCCGGTCATTTACCCGTCTCCCGCGGACGCCTCCTGCCGTCCGGACGAACGCCCAGCCGGTGGGCGCCGACCGCTTCACGCGTGGCGTCCAGCGCCTGCGACGCCGAGTCCATGTGCCGCTGTGCGACCCCGATGAACAGGCAGTCGATCACCGTGAGCTGCGCGATCCGGCTCGCCGTGGCGCCGGAGCGGAACGTGGTCTCGCGGGCCGCCGTGGTGAGCACGTAGTCGGCGACCTCGGTGATCGGGGAACGCGGGAAGTTGGTCAGTGCGACGGTGGTCGCGCCGTGCTCGCGGGCGACGCGCAGGGCCTCGACGGTGTCGGTGGTCGCGCCGGTGTGCGAGACGCCGATCGCCACGTCGCCGGGGCCGAGCACCGCGGCCGAGGTGAGCATGATGTGCGTGTCGGACCAGGAGAAGGAGATCCGCCCGATGCGGTGCAGCTTCTGCTGCAGGTCGGCCGCGACGAACGCGCTCGCGCCCACGCCGTACACATCGGTGCGCCCCGCGTTCGCGAGCAACTCGATCACGCGCTCCAGCGTCGCGATGTCGAGCTGGTCGGCGGTCTCCTCGACGGCGCGCGCGTCGGCGAAGCTGACCTTGCCGACGACCGCGGCCAGGTCGTCCTCGAGACCGATCTCTCCGCCGAGGTTCCGGCTGGAGCGCGCCTCGGTTCGAGCCGTGTCCGCGGCGAGAGCGATGCGTAGCTGAGGGTAACCGCCGACGCCCACTGCCTTGCAGAAACGGGTGACGGTGGTTTCGCTCGTGTTCGCCGCGAGGGCGACCTCGGTGATGCTGCGCCGGGCCACGGTGGAGGGGTCTTCGAGTACGACCTTGGCTACACGCTGTTCCGCCCGTGCCAATCCAGGGAGTAATGACCGGATGCGGACGAGCGGACTGGTCTCCGCCTCGCGAGCAGTGGGGACGACGTCGGCAGGAACGGCCGACGCTACGGATTCGTCATCCGTTTCCGTGGGAAAGTTACTAACCGTAGGCATTTGCGACAAAGCTACCCACATCCTTAGGGATGATCGCAACTCGCCCGCCCCTGCACGTCCGAGCTGCGCCGACTCAGTTGCCCAGAAAGTCGCCAACCAGGTCAAACTTGTTAACGTCTAGCTGTTAACGACTTGGCAACGTGGTGCGGTTCCCGAAACGACCGACGATCGTAGGTAGTCCCTCGCCGACTCCAATGCTAAAGAGCCCGCACGGCCGAGGATAGCCGCTCCGTAAGGACAATATTGTGCCGTTAACGGGCCTTTTGGCCGTATGTTGTCGCACTGAGTGACCGCGAGTTCTGCTCAGCGTTTAGCGGGCAGCCGTTGGCGCTGGTGCCTGGCAGGCTGTCCCCGGCCGGCGTGGCGGCCGTCGGCCGAGTGCCGGCAGCGCAAAATCACCTGTCTGGCCGCCGGTACTTTTGCCGTCATCGGCCACGAAGCGCGACCGGCAATACCACCCAAGTGGGTGATAGAGACGTAACTCGCTCCGTCGGCGCTCGTTTTGATGCGACCACCTCGCGGCGCGCCGCCGGAGCACGGAGATCCGTGTACGGCCGGAAGGATCTTGACGCCGGTTTGCCGCCCCGCCTAGCTTCGAATGGACAGTACTTTCGAAGCGAGGGTACGACGTGGCTGAGCACGACGAGGTGCGCTACGACCTGATCGTTCGCGGCGGACGGGTGATCGATCCGGCGAACGGGACCGACACGATCGCCGATGTCGGGGTCCGCGGGGACCGGATCGCCGCCGTGGCGCCGAAACTGCCGGACCGGAGCACGACCACCGTCGTCGACGCGCGCGGGAAGGTGGTCTGTCCCGGCCTCGTGGACCTGCACACGCACGTCTACCAGTACGTCACCAACTTCGGCCTCGACGCGGACGAGGCGGGTGTCCACGCAGGCGTGACGACGGTGGTCGACATGGGCAGTGTGGGCACCTGGTTGTTCCCTGGACTGAAGGCCTACATCATCGACACCGCCGTCACCGAGGTCCTGTCATTCCTGATGATGGGCTACATCGGTGCGGTACAGGGCAACCGCGGCGGTCCCAGTGTGCTCACCCCCGACTGGGGCGACGCCGACACGCTCGCGGCGACGCAGGCCGAGTTTCCGGACCTGATCCGCGGGTTCAAGACCTGGGGCGAGTCGGGCACCACGTCGCAGTGGGGCTGGCGGTTCCTCGAGATGGGCGCCAAGGCCCGCGACCTGACCGGACTGCCCCTTTACATCCACACCGGCGAGCTGTACCCGGTCGACGAGACGAACCGGCCCGACCCGGCCACGATCATGCCCGAGGTGCTGGCGCACGCGCGGCCCGGTGACGTGCTCGGGCACTGCTACAGCGCCATGCCGGACGGGATTCTCGGCACCGCCCCGGCGCCGAGTGCCGCGTTGCGTGACGCCGTGGCCTCGGGCGTGCGGCTCGACGTCGGCCACGGCATCAACTTCGCCTTCGACACCGCGCGTCGGATGCTGGACGGCGGGCTGCAGCCGACGACGATCAGCTCGGACGTGCACGGTTCGTTCGTCGCACATGACGACTCGTCGTGCGGCTACAGCCTCGTCGGGACGATGTCGAAGCTGCTGGCGCTGGGCATGCGGCTGCCGGAGGTGATCGCGTGCGCGTCCTGGCATCCGGCGCAGGTGCTCGGCAAGGACGGGGAGATAGGGACGCTGTCGGCGGGCAGCCGCGCCGACGTGACCGTGCTGGCCGTGCGCCGGGACGACTGGCGGTTCCTGGACCCGACGGGCGGCTCGCTCGACGCGAGCGAACGCCTGGTGCCGTCGATGGTGGTGCGGGCAGGCACCCCGATCGTGCCGCACGGGCGGCTGCTGCGGGACGTGCTGACGCCGGCGGAACGGGGCGAGCAGGGGGCGGCAGTGGCCGCCGGTGGGCAGCCGCGGTGAGCGCGCCGCGCCCGCTGCCGGTGCTCACGCCGTCGACCGCCGCGTTCTGGACTCGCGGCGAGCACGGCGAACTGTGCATCTACCGGTGCCGTGACTGCGGCTACTACGTACACCCGCCAGCCGGTTTCTGCCCGCGCTGCGAGGGCCGCGACGTGGCACCGGCGACCGTGTCGGGGCGGGCCACGGTGGTCAGCTGCACGGTCAACCACCAGCAGTGGGAGCCCGGCCTTCCGGTGCCCTACGTGCTGGCGCTGGTGGAGATCGAGGAGCAGTCCGACGTGCGGCTGGTGACCAACATCGTCGGCTGCCCGGTGGACGAGGTGCACATCGGGATGCGTGTGCGGGTGCTGTTCGAGCAGCAGGAAGACGTCTGGGTCCCGCTGTTCGAGCCGGACCCGGCACGATGAGGGCCGAACCGGGGGAGAAGCAGGTCGCGATCACCGGGATCGGGCAGTCCGACGTCACCCGTGGCACCGACCGCTGGCCGATCGACCTCACGATCGACGCGTGCCTGGCGGCGATTGCCGACGCCGGACTGAGCCGGGCGGACATCGACGGGGTGGCGACCTGGCCCGGCCCCCGCAGCGAGCTCACCGGGTTCTCGCCGGTGGGCGCCGCGCAACTGCAGGACGCACTGCGCCTGCGGGTCGGCTGGTACAACGGAACCGGCGAGACATCCGGGCAGCTCGGCGCGATGTTCAACGCCATCGGCGCGATCGCCGCGGGCCTGGCCAACCACGTCATCGTGTTCCGCACCGTCTACGAAGCACAGGCCCGGCGGCTCAGGCGGTTCGCCAACGCGATGGCCCGCTCCGCCGACCGCGTCGAGGGGGCGCACGCCTGGTATGCGCCGTACTGGTCGCTCGGCGCCGCCACCCAGCAGGCGCTCTACTTCGCGCGCTACGTTCACGAGTCCGGTGCCACCGAGGAACAGGTCGCGCAGATCGCGCTCAACGGCCGGCGCAACGCCCGCCTCAACCCGAAGGCGATCTACCGCGAGCCGATGTCGATGGAGGACTACCTCGCCAGCCGGTGGATCTCCACACCCCTGCGGCTTTTCGACTGCGACGTGCCGTGCGACGGCTCGACGGCGATCGTGCTCTCCCGCCGTGACCTGGCCGCGGACCTGCCCAACCGGCCGATCCGTTTCGAGGCGATCGGTTCGGCCCTGCGCGACCGGAACTCCTGGGCCCAGCTGGAAAACCTGGCCACCCAGGCCACTCCGTCGCCGGCGGCGATGCTGTGGAACCGCACCGACCTCAAGCCCGCCGATGTCGACGTGGCGGAGCTCTACGACGGCTTCAGCTTCCACGCCCTGGTCTGGCTGGAGGCGTTCGGATTCTGCGACCGCTTCGAGGCGCCCGCGTTCGTCGAGGGCGGTTCCCGTATCGCGCTCGATGGCGAGTTGCCGCTCAACACCAGCGGTGGACAGCTGTCGGCGGGGCGGCTGCACGGATACGGCCAGGTGCACGAGGCCTGCGCGCAGTTGTGGGGCCGCTGTGCGGAGCGCCAGGTGCCGGGCGCACCCCAGGTCGCCGTCACCTCGACCGCGGGTGGCCCGCTGGCGGGTTGTGTGCTGTTGGTCCGGGAGTGAGTCGCCCGTCATGGAAGGAACCGTGAGTGACGCAAACCCTGGGTGACGCCCGCCGGTTTCACCGCGGATGTCGGAAGCGTCGCGGTGGAAGCGTTTCCGATCTCGCGTTGGCCAGCGCGGTCGCCCATGTCGCCCGCGCCAAGTTGATCGAGCCGCGGGCGCGCGTCGGATGCACGCGGTTGGTCAGCAGGATCGCGATCGACCGCGGATCCAGAACCAGGGCCGTGCCGGTGAAGCCCGTGTGTCCCGCGGTCACCGGGGAGGACAGCGCGCCCATATAGGACATGCGGTTCAGCTCGAACCCGAGTCCATGGTCGTCGCCGGGGAACGCCCTGTTGTGGTTGGCCAGCATGTCCCGCACGGTTTGCGGGAACAGGATTCGCACCCCGCCATAACTGCCGCCGTTCCGGATCGTCTGGGCCAGCACGGCCATGTCGCGAGCTGTCGAGAAGATGCCGGCGTGTCCCGCGACGCCACCGAGCGCCCAGGCGTTCTCGTCGTGCACCTGCCCGCGCACGAGCCCACGGGGCGGGTCGACCTCGTACTCGGTGGCCGCGATCCGACCGAGCATCGCGGACGGCGGGGTGAAGCCGGTGTCGGTCATGTCGAGCGGCTGCGTGATCCGCTCGCGCACCACCGAGTCGAGGGGCGCGCCCGTCACCTCCTCCACCAGGAAACCGCCGACCATCAGGTTGAGGTCGGAATAGCGGTAGGCGGTACCAGGCTGGGCGAGGAGCGGGCTGGTCAGCACGGCCCTGCGCCGCTGTGGCAGATCGGGATAGCCGTGCCACAGCGGCGGGCTCGGCTCCGCCGCGAGCCCGGAGGTGTGTGTGAGCAGGTGCCGCACGGTCACCTGCCGCTTGCCGAACTCGGGCAGGTAAGTAACCACGGGTGTGTCCAGGCCGACCTGACGGCGCTCGACCAGTTGCAGCACGGCGATCGACGTGAACAGCTTCGTCAGCGACGCCATGTCGAAGATCGTGTCCGCCCGCATCGGCACCTGCTGATCCGCTCGCAACTCGGTGCCGGATGCGTCGGCGTAGGCCAGCGCCCGGCCGGTGGCGTACTGGTCGACGATCACACCGTCGTGCGCCAGCAGCGCGACCGCGCCGGGGAAACGCGGGTGATCCGGCTCGTCCCGCGTGCACCTGTCCAGGAACCGTTCGGCGTCGCGGATCGGGCCGGGGTCCAGTCCGACCTCGGCTGGCGTCCCGTCGCGCAACATGTTCACCGGGTCAGTCCGGCGCCGAACGGATAGGCGCCCGGGATCGTCACCGGCAGTTTGCCCTGTGGCGCGATCTTCCCCAGCAGCACCTTCGCCAGCGAGCGCATGGTCACATCCCGCCAGTCGTAGGTCCCGACCCAGGTCGGCACGTCGGCGTAACCCGGGTCGTACGGCTCCTCGACGGACACGGCGACCACCGGCTTGCCGGTCGCGAGCAGCCTGGTGACGAGGTTTCGCTGCGGTCCGGACGTGCGCAGGCCGTTGGTCAGCACCACGACCGTGCCGGCACCGTCCGCGGCTGCGACGGCGCTGTCGGCCTGCGCCGGCGTCGGGCTCGTGCCGGTCGAGACGGCCGTGCCGCGCAGTTCGGCGGCGAGCGCCGCGACGGGTTCGGCCGGGTAGCCGGGATAGGCCGGATTGTTCCAGCCGGTGACCAGGATCTTGCCGGGGTTGTTCAGCGGCAGGAGGTTGGCGTCGTCGCGCAGCACGGTCGTGGTGTGGTCGGTGAACGCCTGGATCTGGTCGAGATGCTCCGGGCTGCCGACGTCGCGCATGGTCGCGAACGGCTGTGCGAGGATGCCGCGCTTGGCCTTGAGCTCGAGGATGCGCCGCACGCTCTGATCGATGCGCTCTTCGGTGAGGCGGCCGCGTTTGACGGCGTCGAGCACGCCGTTGATCGCGACGCCCAGGTCGGGCGGCATGAGCATCTGATCGACGCCCGCTTCGAGTGCGAGCACGGGAATCTCGGCGTCGGAATGCGTCTGCTGGACGCCCTCCATCTGCAGCGAGTCGGTGACGACGACACCGTCGTAGTGCAGTTCGCCGCGCAGGATGCCGGTCACGATCGGCTTGGAGAGGGTGGCCGGTGCACCGGACGGGTCGAGGCTCGGGACCGTGATGTGCGCGGTCATGATCACATCGGTGCCCGCATCGATGGCGGCCTCGAACGGTGGCAGGTCGACCGCGCGCCATTCCGCCTCGGTGCGCGTGATGACCGGAAGCCCGGTGTGGCTGTCCGCCGCGGCATCGCCGTGCCCGGGGAAGTGCTTGGCCGCGGTCGAGACGGTCTCGGTTGCCGGGCCGGAGTTCTGGTAGCCGTCGACCTCGGCGGCGACGAGCCGGGCGGCGAGCGCCGGATCGGCGGAGAACGAACGCGAGCCGATGACGGGGTTGAGCGGGTTGGAGTTGACGTCCGCGTCGGGCGCGAAGTTCTGGTTGATGCCCATGGCGCGCAACTCGTGGCCGTTGATCGCGGCGAGCTGTCTCGCATCGTCGCCGCTGGCGCCCGCGCCGATGGCCATGCTCGAGGGGTACTCGGTCGCGGGCGCTGCGATGCGCGTGACCCGCCCGCCCTCCTGGTCGACGGAGACGATGAGTGGCACGTGAGCGCCGCTGCCCATCGCGGCGCGCTGAAGCCCGTCGGACAGTCGCGCGACCTGCACGGGATTGTCGATGTTGTCGGTGCCGGGGTTGTTGAAGTAGATGACGCCGCCGGGGTGGTAGCGCTCGACGACCTGCGCCGGCGTGCCGACCCCGTACTTGGCCTGATTGCCCGGGGCGGGCTGGTCGGCCGCCTTCCCCCAGACGTCCGCGACGAACAGCTGGCCGACCTTCTCTTCGAGCGTCATCCCGCGGAGGATGTCGTCGCCTTGTGCGGCGGCAGGGCTCATCGTGGACAGTCCGGATGCGACAAGCAGCGCGGCAAGGGCGAGCACATGATTCCTCCGGGTCACGGGCGTCCTCCCTGCCGGCCACAGGTGGAAGATCCCACCTGGACCGGCATCGGGAAAGCTAGGCATTCGCCCGGATCGCGTTTCGGTCTCTCGCCCACACCTTTCGGCCTGCCGGTAATGCTGCGGTGATACGGGTTCCCCAATGCGGCATCCGATGTATGAGGCGGCGGTGTGGACACTGCACTGGGGAACCACCCCCCGAACGTGCGCGGGCGCCGCCGACGACATCGCCGGCGGCGCCCGCCCGCGCGGACTACTCGGGTGACCAAGCTGCAACTCGTGTCGTATGAACGGGTACTCGGCGTCCGGCGTCCCGGTACGCAGTCCCTTTGACGACAAGCCTCCCGCGGCGTGCTGCGCGTGGGTGCCCGGAGTCCGCGCACGGAGATCTTGCGGGGTGGATCGAGGCTCCTCTTCGCCTCGTCCCTGGCCGACAAGATGTCCGCACTCACTTTCTACCTAGTGACGGCCGTCACTTCAAGGGGTCAAGTGGGTGCACCGGTACAGAGACTCGATCCGGTGATGAGGCCACTGTCAGCGACTACGCTGTCAAGTCCCGCGCTTGCGTCGCGTCAGCCCGTACCAGGTCATACCGGCCGCGGCCATGGCCCCGATCCCCACGCCAACGGCCACAGTGGCCGGTGAGGGTGCGGGTATCCGGTTCCGCAACGAAACGGGGTTGTCGAACGTCAGAATGGGCCAGTCGCGCTCGACCGCGATCTTGCGCAGGGCGCGGTCCGGGTTCACGGCGGCGGGGTTCCCGACGACTTCGAGCATCGGCACGTCCGTGCTCGAGTCCGTGTACGCGTAGCACTGCACGAGGTCGTAGCCGTTCTCGGCGGCGAGCTGCTTGGTCGCGGCGGCCTTCTGCTCGCCGTAACAGTAGAACTCGACCTGGCCGGAGTAGCGGCCGT
>DASZUO010000298.1:0-3292 GCA_035547575.1 Amycolatopsis sp.
TGGGCGACGATGAGACATGTCGCCGATCTGCTGGGGGTGGGTTCGGCCGTGATGGTGCGCCAGTGGGTCCGTCGGGCCGAGGTTGACCAGGGCGACCGGCCCGGCGTTACCAGCGAGGAATCCGCCGAGCTCAAGCGTCTGTGTATGTCGCGTTTGTCATCGACACCTACGCGCGTCGCATCGTCGGCTGGCGCACCTCGACGACGATGAACACCAACCTGGTGTTGGATGCGATCGAGCGCGGGGTGACGACGGTGTGGGTGCACGGCTATGTCGTCCGGCACGTGGTCGATGTGCCGGTTGACGGGCGGCGGGTGCTGATCCGGCTGCGAACTCGACGGATGCGCTGCAGGCATCTCGGGTGCGTGCGGCAGACGTTCCGTGAGCAGCCCGTCGGCATCGTGCGGCGATATCAGCGTCGAACTGTTCGGCTGGCCGCGCAGGTGGCGAGCGTTGCACGGGAATCGGCCGGTCGTGCAAGCGCCCGGGTCCTCGCCGCCGTCGGTGTGGTGCTGTCGAGGCAGACCGCATTGCGGGCACTGCTGCCGTTGCCGCCCAGGTCGGTGCCCCGGGTGATCGGGGTGGACGACTTTGCCCTGCGTAAGCGGCAACCGCCGCGGCGGCGCCGGTGGCTCGTCCGCGGACGCCAGGGAAACTGGACTGGTCAGCGGGACAACTGGCCGATACGCGGCCGCCTCCGTCAAGTCGGTCGCACGCCGTAGATGGCCAGATCGAGCAGCTGCTCCGCCCGTGCCCCCGCGTTCGGTTCCTGTTCGGTCGCCAGGGCGATGGCGTTCGCCAACGTGAGCAGGTCGACGATCTCGACACCGGGGCGGATGGCTTCGGCTTCGTGCGCGCGCTCCAGTAACTCGCGGCCCGCGTCGGTGATCATGGCGTGGCACGTCGTCCCGAAGCTCTCGTGCGCCCCTCGAAGTAGCGCCGTGGCCAGGCCGCGATTCGACGTGGCGTGTGCGACGACTGCGCGCAGCCAGGTGATCAACGCGTCGCTCGGCTCGGCGTCGGCGGCGAGGTCTTTTGCTTGTCGGCAAAGGGTTTCGACCTTGGCGCTGAACACGGCTTCCAACAGTATCTGCCGGGACGGGAAGTGCCGGTGCAGCGTGGCCGAGCCGACGCCGGCCTGTCGTGCGATCTCCTCCAGCGACGCGTCGGCCCCGTCGCGGGCGACAGCGGCTTCGGCTGCGGCGAGGATCTGGTCGTAGTTGCGCTGGGCGTCCGCACGTAGCGGCCCGCGCTTCCGGCCTTCTGTCAAGGAATTCTCCCGAGGGGATTGCTAAACGGGGTGTCACCCCATATGTTACTCCCATTGAACTGGGGTGGAACCCCGTTTACTGGAGGAGATGGGCGAGTGACAAGCAGAACTGTTCTGGTGGTGGGTGCGACCGGGCAGCAGGGCCGCGCGGTGACGGCGCGCCTGTTGGCGGAAGGCTGGCAGGTGCGGGCATTGACCCGTGATCCCGATGGTTTGGCGGCGAAGGGACTCGCGGAGGCCCAGCTCGTCCGTGGCGACATGGACGACATCGAATCGCTCGTGGCGGCAGCCGAGGGGGCGCACGGACTCTTCAGCGTGCAGCCGACCGTCGGCTCGCCGGGCACCGCGCCCGACTTCACCGCCGACGACGAAGTGCGTTGGGGGATCAACGTCGCCGAGGCCGCACATCGGGCGCGGATCGCGCACGTCGTGTTTTCCTCGGTCGCAGGTGCGGGGCGCCACGAAAACGAAGCCCTGCCTAGGAATCTGGTCAGCAAGTGGCGGATCGAGCAGCACATCGCCAAGCTCGGACTGCCGGCGACCATCCTCCGGCCGGTCTCGTTCATGGAGAACTTCACCGGCGGATATGCCCTGAGCGGCGGCGCGTTGTCCATGGGGCTGGCGCCTGATGTGCCACAGCAGATCATCGCGGTCGACGACGTCGGCGCGATCGCGGCGCTGGCCTTCGGAAGCCCGGACGAGTGGATCGGCCGTGCTGTCGACCTGGCGGGCGACGAGCTCACCCCGACGCAGATCGCCTCGGCCATTGCCACCGCGATCGGGCGCCCGCTGCCCTACCTTCCGATCCCTATCGAGACGATCCGTCAGGTCAGCGAGGACTTCGCCTTCTCCAACGAGTGGCTGAACGAGTTCGGCTACCGCACCGATGTCCTTGCCACACGCCGGATCCATCCCGGTTTGCTGGACTTCCGGAGCTGGCTGGACTCGACGGGAGCGGCCTTGATCAAGGCTTTCCTCGACACAGCTGCGACCGGCGCGTGAACGGCATCGGCCGGGTCGGGATCTGGGCGGGCGGTTTCGATGCCCTGCCGATCGACGTCATCCGAGAGGCAGCGCAGGCGATCGAGGACCTCGGCTATGACGCGCTGTGGCTACACGAGACGACCGGCCGGGAAATCATTGCGCAGGCTGGAATTCTACTGGCGGCCACCCGTCGGATCGTGGTGGCCGCGGGTGGCGCTGACATCTACGCGCGCGATGCCGCAAGTGCCGCGGCCGCGCAGCGCACGTTCGATGAAGCGTTCCCCGGCCGGTTTTTCCTTGGCCTGTGGGAAAGTCACCCGGGTATCGCCCAGGAGTTCCGCGGCCACCCGTTTCAGCCGCCGCTGAAAGCGATGCGCGCCTACCTGGATGCGATGAAGGCCGGGCCGGGACGTCTGATCATGGCACTGGAGCCCGAAATGCTCAGCCTCGCAAGCGAACGAACCGGCGGCGCGCACGTATTGGGTATGCCGGTCGGGTACACGAGGACCGCGAGAACGGTGCTCGGGCCGGATGCCCTGCTGGCCGTCGCCCAGCTGATCGTGCTGGACGCCGACCGTGCGCGTGCAAGGGAATTGGCGCGCGCCACCGCGGAGGCCGCGCTGCCCAACCGGCGGGAACTTCTGGCGGGCATCGATGTCGACCGCCTTGTCGACGCACTGGTCGTGCACGGAACGGTGGACGATGTGGCCCGCCGGGTCAACGCGCATTTCGAAGCCGGCGCGGATCACGTCAGCCTGTACATAGCGGATTCTACGCCCGGACAAGCACCGGTCGCGCAATGGCGGCGGCTGGCCGCGGAACTACTCTAGCTCCGCCAAGGCGGGCGCGAGTCGCTCCAGCTGTTCGATGCCTGCGGCGAATTCGGTGCCGATCGACAGCAGCAGCGTGACGTGATCGGCTCCCGCGGCGAGATGCTCGCGCACCTTCGCTGCCACCGACTCCGGCCCGCTGTGGGCAAAGAGCGCGTCCACCAGCCGGTCGTCCGCCTCGGCCGCGTAGCCCAGCCGGCTCACAGTC
>DASZUO010000299.1:0-5162 GCA_035547575.1 Amycolatopsis sp.
TCCTCGGCGACGGGGCCAGCGGCGCGCTGGTGCCCGAGGTCGTGACCGCGGAGCGCTTCGCCGCCGCCAACGCCCGGTTGCAGGTCATCGACCGGGGCGTCGTGCAGTTCATCGTCCCGCCCGTGACGGGGGCGCTCGCCGCCCTCAGCGCGGGCGCGCCCGCGTGGCTCGCCTGCGTCATGGCGGCCTCGGCGCTGCTGCTCGCGCGCGGCATCTCCACGTCCCCGGTCACCGCCGCGGGCGGGCATCCGGTCCGGGACATCACCGTGGGACTCAGGTTCCTGGTCGCCACGCCGCTGTTGCGGTCGATCACGCTCACCGTCGGGCTGGGGTCGTTCGCCGCCAGCGCGGGCACCGCGATGCTCGTGCTGTACGCGACGCAGGTCCTGCACGTCGGCGGCATCGGCTACGGCGTGCTGCTCGCGTGCATGGCGGCGGGGTGGGTGGTGTCGTCGTTCTTCGTCGGCGGGATCGTGCGGCGTTTCGGCTACTCGTGGGCGATGCGGGCCGCGGAGACGCTGGTCGTGGTGCTCCAGGTGCTGATGGCGATCGTGCCGCCGTGGCCGCCTGCCGTCGGCGCGGTGCTGCTGCTGACCAGCGCGACCGTGCTGGTGTGGAACGTGTGCTCGCAGTCGAGCAGGCAGCGGTTCACGCCCCCGGACCTGCTCGGGCGCGTGCTGACCAGTCACCGCGCGCTCGCGTGGGGGCTGACCCCGCTCGGCGCGCTGGCCGGTGGTGTCGTCGCCGCGCACTACGGGCTGCGGGCGGTATGGCTGATGGCCGCCGTCGTGCAGGGGATCGGGGCATTGATCGTGTGGCGGTGGTTGTCCCCGGAGGCGTTCGCCAAGGCCGAGCGGTGGCGGGAGCTTTCTCAGCCGGCCGCGAGTCCGCGCAGCAGGGGGAGGTAGACGTCGTCGACGAGTTCGCTGATGGTGGCGTCGGTGACCGGTGCGCCGCCCAGGATCGCCTCGTTGCGGATGAGGTCGATGGGAATCCGCGTGACGCGGGCGGGCAGGTCGACGGGCGGCAGTTCGCCCCGGTCGGCGGCGCGCGCCAGTATCTTGCTCAGCGCCCCGCCCAGCGGCGCCGACCGCAGCCGCTCCCGCAGCAGTTGGGCGACCTCGGGATGCCGGAACGCCTCGCCCATCACGCCGGCGATCGTCTCGGACATCATGCCTTCCGCGCGGCGGGCGATGAGGCGGAACAGCGCGAGCAGGTCACCACGCAGGTCTCCGGTGTCAGGCGCCATGGGGCGGACCGGCAGGTGCTGCCGCCACGCGGCGAGCACCAGTTCCGCACGGCCGGCCCATCGCCGGTAGATCACCGGCTTGCTCGTGCCGGCCCGCGCGGCGACGGCATCGATGGTCAGCGCGGCGTAGCCGGACTCGAGGAGCTCGGCCCAGGCGGCGTCGAGGATCGCCCGCTCCAGCTCCTCGCCCCGACGGCGCGACTTCCGCTCGGCCACCACGCTCCCTAGATACGCTTCGTTTCTTATTGTGCTAGTCTGCGGTCACCATATTAGATACTAATCGTTTCTTCCGCTGGGGGTCTCGTGCTCACCCGCTTACTCCGCGTCCACCTGCGCCCGTACCGGCGCGAGCTGGCGGCGGTGTTCGTGCTGCAGCTGATCGGCACGATCGCGTCGCTGTACCTGCCGAGCCTCAACGCCGACATCATCGACTTCGGCGTGGCCAAGGGCGACACCGGCTACATCCTGTCCACGGGCGGCTGGATGATCGCCGTGACGCTGCTGCAGATCGTGTGCTCGGTGGGCGCCGTCTACTTCGGTGCCCGCGCCGCGATGGCGTTCGGGCGCGACGTCCGCTCGGCGATCTTCCACCGCGTCGGCGACTTCTCCGCCCGCGAGGTCGCGACGTTCGGCGCGCCCTCGCTGATCACGCGCACCACCAACGACGTGCAGCAGGTGCAGCTGCTCGTGGTCCTGGTGTGCACGATGCTCGTCACCGCGCCGATCATGTGCGTCGGCGGCATCGTGATGGCGCTGCGCGAGGACGTCGGCCTGTCGTGGCTGCTGCTCGTGTGCGTGCCGGTGCTCCTGCTCGCGATCGGTTCGATCGTGATGCGCATGGTGCCGCAGTTCCGCCGGATGCAGGAACGCATCGACGAGGTCAACCGGGTGCTGCGCGAGCAGCTGTCGGGTATCCGCGTGGTGCGCGCGTTCGTCCGGGAACCCGCGGAGACCCGCCGTTTCTCCGACGCCAACACCACGCTCACGGCGACCGCGCTGCGCGTCGGCAGGCTGCAGGCGCTGATCTTCCCGACCGTCATGCTGGTGCTCAACGCCTCCAGCGTGGCGGTGCTGTGGTTCGGCGCGCACCGCGTGGACGCGGGGGAGATGCAGATCGGCGCGCTCACCGCGTTCCTCAACTACCTCATGCAGATCCTGATGTCGGTCATGATGGCCACGTTCATCTCGACGCTGATCCCGCGCGCGGCGGTGTGCGCCGAGCGGATCAACGAGGTGCTCGACACGGAGAGCTCGGTGCGGCCGCCGGTCGCGCCGGTCCGCGAGCTGCGCACGCACGCGGAGCTGGAGTTCCGCGGTGTCGAGTTCCGCTACCCCGGCGCGACGGACCCCGTGCTGCGCAACGTTTCCTTCCGGGCGGAGGCGGGCAAGACCACGGCGATCATCGGCAGCACCGGGGCCGGCAAGACGACCCTGCTCTCGCTCATCCCGCGGCTGATCGACGTCACGGCCGGGAACATCCTGGTCGACGGCGTGGACGTGCGGGAGCTCGAACCGGACGCGTTGTGGCGGCGGGTCGGCCTGGTGCCGCAGAAGGCGTACCTGTTCACCGGCACGGTCGCGAGCAACCTGCGCTACGGCGACCCGGACGCGAGTGACGAGGATCTGTTGCGGGCGCTGGACATCGCCCAGGCCCGCGGCTTCGTCGAGGAGATGCCGGGCGGCCTGGACGCGCCGATCGCGCAGGGCGGCACGAACGTCTCGGGCGGGCAACGGCAGCGGTTGTCGATCGCACGGGCCCTGGTGCGCCGCCCCGAGATCTACCTGTTCGACGACTCGTTCTCCGCGCTCGACCTCTCGACCGACGCGCGGCTGCGGGCCGCGCTACGGCCGCACACCAGGGACGCCGCGGTGATCGTGGTGGCGCAGCGCGTCTCCACGATCGTCGACGCCGACCAGATCATCGTGCTGGAGAACGGCGAGATCGCCGGTATCGGCACCCACCATCAACTGCTGGACACATGCCCCACGTACGAGGAGATCGTCCAGTCCCAGCTCACTCCACTGGAGGCCGCGTGACCACGACACAGCAGAGACCGGCCCCCATCGGCAGAGGTATGCCGGGCATGGGCATGCCCGTCGCCAAGGCGAAGAGCTTCGGCCCGTCCGCGAAACGGCTCGCGGGCCGGCTGCGGCCCGAACGCGCCAAGTGCGTCGCCGTCGTCGCGCTCGGCGTCGCCAGTGTCGCGTTCACCGTCGCGGGCCCGAAAATCCTCGGCCAGGCCACGGACATCATCTTCGACGGCGTGCTCGCGCACCTGCGGCACGTGCCCGGCGCGGCCGTCGATTTCGGTGCCCTCGCCACCGTGCTCGAGTGGGTGCTCGCGCTGTACGTCACGGCGGCGTTGTTCGGCTGGGCGCAGGGCTGGCTGCTCAACAAGGTCGTGCAGCGCGTGGTGTTCAAGCTGCGCGCCGACGTCGAGGCCAAGCTGCACCGGCTGCCGTTGCGCTACTTCGACGGCCAGCCGCGTGGCGAGCTGCTGTCCCGTGTCACCAACGACATCGACAACATCTCCATGACACTGCAGCAGACCCTGAGCCAGCTGCTGACGTCCGTGCTGACCGTGCTCGGCGTCATCGTGATGATGGTGTGGATCTCGCCGCTGCTCGCGCTGGTGGCGCTCGCGGTGATCCCGCTGTCGGTGCTCATCACCCGCGTCGTCGGCAAGCGCTCGCAGAAGCTGTTCATCGCGCAGTGGAAGAACACGGGCAAGCTCAACGCGCACATCGAGGAGGCGTTCACCGGGCACCAGCTGGTGAAGGTGTTCGGGCGGCAGCGCGAGTCGGAGGCCGATTTCCGCGAGCGCAACGAGCAGCTGTTCGGCGCGGCGCTGGGCGCGCAGTTCATCTCCGGGCTGATCATGCCCGCGATGATGTTCCTGTCCAACCTCAGCTACGTCGTGGTGGCGGTCGTCGGCGGGCTGCGCATCACGTCCGGCACGATGAGCCTCGGCGAGGTGCAGGCGTTCATCCAGTACTCGCGGCAGTTCACCCAGCCGCTGACGCAGGTCGCGTCGATGGCGAACCTCATGCAGTCCGGTGTCGCCTCGGCCGAGCGGGTGTTCGAGTTGCTCGACGCGCAGGAGCAGGAAGCCGACGCGGTGGAAGACGCGGCCGTGTCGTCCGAGCTGCTGCGCCAGGGGCGGGTCGAGTTCGAGCACGTGAGCTTCTCCTACCGGCCGGAGCAGCCGCTGATCGAGGACCTGTCGCTGGTCGCCGAACCGGGCCAGACCGTGGCGATCGTCGGCCCCACGGGCGCGGGCAAGACGACGCTGGTCAACCTGATCATGCGGTTCTACGAGCTCGACGCGGGCCGGATCACCCTCGACGGCGTGGACATCACGCGGCTGCGGCGCGAGGACCTGCGCTCGCAGACCGGCATGGTGCTGCAGGACACGTGGCTGTTCGGCGGCACGATCCGGGACAACATCGCCTACGGCAAGCCGGACGCGACCGAGGACGAGATCGTGGCCGCCGCGAAGGCGACATTCGTGGACCGGTTCGTGCGTAGCCTGCCCGACGGCTACGACACGGTGATCGACGACGAGGGCACGAACGTCAGCGCGGGCGAGAAGCAGCTGATCACGATCGCGCGGGCGTTCCTGGCGAGCCCGTCGCTGCTGATCCTGGACGAGGCGACGAGCTCGGTGGACACCCGCACCGAGTCGCTGGTGCAGCACGCGATGGCGGCGCTGCGCTCGTCGCGGACGAGCTTCGTGATCGCGCACCGGCTCTCGACCATCCGGGACGCGGACCTGATCCTCGTCATGGAGTCGGGCCGGATCGTGGAGCAAGGCACGCACCAGAGCCTTGTGCGCAAGGGCGGCATCTATGCGCGGCTCGCCAAATTGCAATTCGACAGCGGGATCGACGCCTTCCGGCGCGCGGCGGAATA
>DASZUO010000300.1:0-8057 GCA_035547575.1 Amycolatopsis sp.
CGGGTGGCCGAGCTGATCTCCAGCGGTCGCGCGTTCGCCCGGTTCGAGGGTGGCGAGGTCGTGTTCAAGGCCGAGATCGGTGCCCTGTCGCGCAGCGTCGGACAGATCCAGGGAGTGTGGGTCAACCCGGAGCGCCGCAGCCAGGGCCTGGGCGGAGCGGGCACGGCCGCCGTGGTGAGCCACCTCGTGAACGGCATGGGCCGCACGGCGAGCCTGTACGTCAACTCGTTCAACGCGCCGGCGCTGGCGGCCTACCGGCGGATCGGGTTCCGCCAGGTGGGCCGGTATGCCACGGTCCTGTTCTGACTCCTCGCCGACGTCGTAGGCTGAAGGTATGCCAGTTCGTGCCCCGTTGAAGCCCGGCGTCCAGACCGCCCGCCGTCCCGTGCCCGCCAGCATTCCGCGTCCCGAGTACGTGGACAAGCCGGCGCCCAAGCGGGACAACGGCAACGGGGTGCGCACGCCCGAGGTCATCGAGGCGATGCGCGTGGCGAGCAGGATCGCCGCGCAGGCGCTGGAGGAAGGCGGCAAGGCCGTCAAACCGGGCAACAGCACCGACGACGTCGACAAGGTCGTGCACGAGTTCCTGCTCGACCACAACGCATACCCGTCCACGCTGGGCTACCGGCACTTCCCGAAGTCCTGCTGCACCTCGCTCAACGAGGTGATCTGCCACGGCATCCCGGACTCGACGGTGATCGAGGACGGCGACATCTGCAACATCGACGTCACCGCATACATCGGCGGTGTGCACGGCGACACCAACGCGACGTTCCTCGCCGGTGACGTGTCGGAGGAGGCGCGCCTTCTGGTCGAGCGCACCCACGAGGCCACGATGCGCGCGATCAAGGCCGTCCGGCCCGGCAGGCAGCTGAACGTGATCGGCCGCGTGATCGAGGCGTACGCCAAGCGCTTCGGTTACGGCGTCGTGCGCGACTTCACCGGGCACGGCGTCGGGCCCGCGTTCCACACCGCACCGACCGTGCTGCACTACGACGAACCGTCGGTCACCACGACGATCGAACAGGGCATGACGTTCACGATCGAGCCGATGATCACCCTCGGCACGATCGACTACGACATCTGGGACGATGACTGGACGGTCACCACGAAGGACAAGAAGTGGACCGCGCAGTTCGAGCACACGCTTCTGGTCACCGAGTCCGGCGCGGAGATTCTGACTCTTCCCTGACGATCAGCTGATCGAGGAAACCGCCGGCCTCGGCTGCCGCCCGATCGGGGTCGCGGTCGGCGATCGCCTCGACCAGCCCTTGGTGCCCGATGGTCACCCGCTCTGCCAGGTGATCGTGCGACGTGGCCGCGACGCTCGCGGTCACGGCCTCCATGATTCCCCGGTACAACTCGGTCAGCAGCGCGTTGTGTCCGCAGTGGACGACGGCGAGGTGGAACTCGGCGTCCGCGCGCACGAATTCGTCGAACTGCTCGACTCCCTGTGCGCGGTTCCGCTGGGCCAGCAGCTTGGTGATCCGGCGCAGGTCCCGCTCCGTTCTCGCCGTGGCGGCCAGGCGCGCGCCCTCGACCTCCAGGCCGCGCCGCACCTGCAGGATCTCCCGCAGTTCGGATCCGCACAGTCGCCGGATCGCGCCCGACACCTCGCTGGTCGCACGGACGTACGTGCCATCGCCCTGGCGGACCTCCAGCAACCCGCCGTGTGCCAGCGCGCGCACCGCTTCCCGGACCGTGTTGCGGCTGACGCCGAGCGTCTCCGCGAGCGCGGCTTCGGTCGGTATGCGCTCCCCGACGGGCCATTCGCCGTCGCTGATGGCGGTCCGCAGCTGGCCGATCACCTGGTCCACGAGACCGGTCCGGCGTGTTGTGGCTAACGGCACCCGATAATCCCTTCACCCAATCATCCGACGTCTGACATAGTAGCGCTCGTGGTTGAAACGTCGGTGAAGCACAACGCGCCTGCCCGGGTGCTCGTCGGAAGCGGGGTCCTGGGCTGCGCCGTCGTCCTCGCCGCACTGAACCTGCGCCCGGCCGTGACCGCCGTCGGCCCGGTGCTCGACGAGATCCGCGAATCGCTGGGGGCCACGTCGACGTGGGCGGGCGCGCTGACCACCGCGCCCGGCCTGTGTTTCGCGGCGGCCGGTTCGGTCGCGCCCTGGATCGCCAAGCGGATGGGCGTCGCCGCGGCCGTGGCGGCCGCGTTGCTCCTGCTGACCGGCGGCCTGCTGCTGCGCGTGCTCGACGGGCAGTTCATGGTGCTCGGCGGCACGCTGATCGCGACCGCCGGCATCGCGCTGGCCAACGTGCTGATCCCGGTCGTGGTGAAGGAGTCCTTCAGCAGCCGGATCGGCCTGATGACCGGGCTCTACACCGGCGCGCTGCAGGCCGGGGGAGCGCTGGGGTCGGCGGCCACGCCGCCGCTGGACAGCGCTCTCGGCGGCTGGCGGCCGGGCCTCGCCAGTTGGGCGGTGCTCTCGGGGATCGCGCTCGTCGTCTGGCTCGTCTTCGCCCGCACCCGCTCCGCGCCGCCGTCCGGGGCCGGTTCGCCCGCGAGCACCGGCCGGTCGCTGCTGCGTAACCGGCTCGCGTGGATCGTGACGTTGTTCTTCGGCCTGCAGGCGTGCCTGGCCTACATCGTGATGGGCTGGCTGCCGCAGGTACTGATCGACGCGGGCGTGAGCCGCACCGATGCGGGCCTGTTGCTCGGACTGGTCTCGATCATCGGGCTGCCGGTTGCGCTGGTCGTCCCGCCGCTCGCCGCGCGGCAGGGCACCCAGAGTTGGTGGACGGTCGGGCTGTGCGCTTTCGGGCTCGCGGGTGTGCTCGGCGTCATGATCGCGCCGGGCGCGGCGCCACTGCTGTGGTCGATCCTCATCGGCCTCGGCATGAGCGTGTTCTCGCTCGCGCTCACCACGATCGCACTGCGCGCCCGCACCGGCGGGGACACGGCGCGGCTGTCCGGGATGGCGCAGGGCATCGGCTACCTGTTCGCCGCCGCGGGCCCGTTCCTGTTCGGTCTGCTGCACGACCTGACCGGCTCCTGGACGGTGCCGTTCGCGATGCTGGCCGTGGCCGTGGTGGGACAGATGGTCTTCGGCTTCCTCGCCGGGCGCCCGCGTTACGTCTAGTCCGACAGCGGCAGGTTGAGCAGCGCGTTCTCGATCAGCTCCGGCATGGCCGGGTGGATCCAGTACTGCCCGCGTGCCATCGACCGCGCGTCGAGGCCGAAGCTCATCGCCTGGATCAGCGGCTGGATGACCGTCGACGCCTGCGGGCCGATGATGTGCGCCCCCAGCAGCAGTCCCGTGTCCGGATCGGCGAGCAGCTTCGCGAACCCGGTGGTGTCCTCCATCGCCCAGCCGTAGGCGATTCCCGCATAGTCCTGTTTGGACGTCACGTAGCGCACGCCCCGCTGCCGCGCCTGCTGCTCGGTCATCCCGACCGAGGCGATCTGTGGTGAGGTGAACACGGCGTGCGGGACGAACCGGTGGTCGGCCTGGACCGGCTCATCGGGGTGCAGCAGATTGTGTTGCACCACACGAGATTCGTGGTTCGCCACATGCTTGAGCTCGTGAATCGAAGACAGGTCCCCGAGCGCGTAGATCCCGTCGACACCGGCCCGCTGGAACGAGTCGACGACGACATGCCCGCTGTCCATGGTGGACACACCGGTGGCGGCGACGTCGAGCAGATCGGAGTTCGGCTTGCGGCCCGTCGCGATGAGCAACTGGTCGCCCACCACCGTCTCGTCGCCGTCCAGCGTCAGCTCGACGGACTCGCCGGCCTGGCGGACGCGAAGCTCCTTGCGGTTCAGGCGCACGTCGAACCGCGCGCTCGCCAGCTCGGTGAAGCGGGCGCTGACGTCTTCGTCCTCCGAGCGCAGCAGCGCGCCCGAGCGGGCGATCAGCGTGACGTCGACGCCGAAGGACCGGAACACGTGCGCGAACTCCGCCGCGATGAAGCCGCTGCCGACGATGAGCAGCCGTGCCGGCAGCTCGTCCAGGCGCATGATCGTGTCCGAGGTGTGGTATCGGACCTCGTCCAGCCCGTCGATGTCCGGCAGCACCGGCCGGCTGCCTGCCGCGAGCACGAACCGGTCCGCGGTGATCGTCTCGGTGCGGTCGGGAAGCGTGACCGTCAGTTCCTTGTGCCCGGTGAAACGGCCCTCGCCCTCGTACACGGTGACGTTCGCGTTGTCCGCGTGGTTCATCCGGTACTCGCGACCGCCGGCGGCGATCGGGTCGATCCGGCCGAAGATGCGGTCGCGCACATCGCGCCATCGGACGTTGAGCAGCTCCTCGTCGACGCCGAGGCGGCTGCTGACCGACGGTGTGGCGGCCACGTCCGCGGTATGCACGAACATCTTCGTCGGGATGCAGCCCACGTTCAGGCACGTACCGCCGAACACGCCCTTCTCCACGATCGCCGTCTTCCAGTCGGCGAACCGCGGGTCGAGGATCGAGTTCCCGGAACCGGTTCCGACGATCACCAGGTCGTAATGGGGCACGTTCGTCTTCCTTCGCCGTGAGCCTGTACCGCTTCTGCCAACCGGACTCGACCGGGTGTTGTTCCCTACCCTCCCGTCGCCGTGAAGTGCATCCGATCGGTCGGACTACGCCACGCGCCACCCCAGCTCCAGCCGATCGCGGCGAAGTCGCGGACGGTCGCGTCGTTCGCGAGCACCATGCCGGGGCGGCGCCACGACCGGTCGAGGTAGGCCGATGCCAGTTCGGGCAGCACCACGTCGCCCTGGGTGTAAGGGTTGCAGAACGGGTCGAGGTCGATGGCCAGCCCGTAGGCGTGCGCGGACCAGTTCGTCTGCCCGCGCACGGGCCGGCAGACGAAGGCGCTGGTGTTGTTCCCGTCGCCGGTCGGCGGAGCGTTGAGCTCGGCGGGACTGGTGACGCGCATCTCCTCGATCGGGAACCGCGCCGCGAACAGCTCGCCGAACACCGAGGTCACCTGCGACGAGACCGACACGTTGACGAGCATCTCGCCCGTGTGCGGCTTGCCGTCGAAACCCCAGAACGACATCGTCAGATAGCGCAGTTCGGCGGCCTTCACCGGGCAGGGCGCCTGCCACGTGCTGCGCGACAGCACCTGGGCGGGCACCGCGCTGATCGTCGAGGCGTACCGGCCGTCCGCGGGCGGCGGCAGGATGTCGGTGGTCGGCAGGGAACGGTCGCGCAGTACCGCCGGAGTCGGCTCGATCCGGCCGTAGCCGTCGGCCCGCAGCGGCAGCCGATGCGCGCCGACCACCCAGGCCGGTGCTGGTGTCGTCGTGGTGCTCGGTGATGCCGTGGTGGCTGGGACGGTGGCGGTCCGGGGCGTGGCGGTCGCCGAGGGTGGAGGTGCGGGCGTGCTGGGCCGCGGCTGGCCCGGAGCCGCGCACGCGGACAGCGCGAACGCGGCAAAAAGGACCGCAACCCTGGAGAATCGCACGACCTCCAGCTTGGCAGAACACGAGACCACCCGATCCAGCGACACCGCATCGGCGGCCGTGTGAACTACTGTGTGCCCTGCACTCTTACGCGCCGGAGTCCTGCGACCGCCGAGCGCGACCGTCACGAAGCTTCATCCGGCAGAGGGGGTACACGCATGGCCAAGCACGCCAAGCGTGATCGGAAGTTCCGTTTCGCGCTCGCGGCCGCGGCCGCCGTCGCGGCGTCCCTGCCGATCGCCGCGGTGGCCGCCACTTCCGGGGCGACCACCGACGCGGGCCCGTCCGCTCAGGTCCAGCCGCGCATCGTCGGCGGCACCGAGGCCTCGATCAAGGACTACCCGTACGCGGTGTACCTGACCGACAGCCATAACAACCAGTTCTGCGGGGGCGTGCTGGTCAGCTCGTCGGCGGTGGCCACGGCGGCGCACTGCGCGTCGGCCGTCAGCCAGTCCGACATGCGGGTCGTCGCCGGTCGGCAGGACAAGGGCGACCAGGACGGCGTCGTCAGCAAGGTCACGCGCGTGTGGGTCGAGCCCGGTTTCTCCGATCCCGGCAAGGGTGACGACGTCGCGGTACTCACGCTCGACCGCGGCGTGCCCTACCAGCCCGTCAAGCTGCCCGGCTCGTCCAGTGCGTCCCTGTACAGCGCGGGCACCAACGCGACGGTCGTCGGCTGGGGCCGCACGGCGGACGGTGGCGCCCGGTCGCAATACCTGCGCAGTGCGACGGTGCCCGTGGTGAGCGACTCCTCGTGCTCGCAGGCCTACAGCAACTACGACGCGAAGAGCATGGTGTGCGCCGGGTACCCGGACGGCGGCGTCGACGCGTGCCAGGGCGACTCCGGCGGCCCCCTGGTCGTCGACGGCACGCTGATCGGCATCGTGTCGTGGGGCGACGGCTGCGCCAAGGCGGGCAAGTACGGTGTGTACACGCGTGTGTCCACCTACGCCGACGACATCAAGGCCCAATCCGGGCAACGCACCCTGCTCTGGTAGTCAGGACCGGTGAACGTCGCCGGTACTGATCTGACCCCGCGGCAGCTGTACGAGATCCTGCGGCTGCGTGCCAGCGTGTTCGTCGTCGAGCAGCACTGCCCGTATCTCGACCCCGACGGCCGTGACCTGGCTCCCGACACGCGGCACTTCTGGACCGAGGGCTTCGAGTCGTACCTGCGTGTCCTGTCCGAGAGTAGCGGCGTGTTCCGCATCGGCCGCGTTGTGACGGCGAACCATGCACGCGGGCGCGGGCTCGCGGCCCGGCTCATGGCCACCGCCTTGGAACACATCGGGGACGCCGACAGTGTGCTCGACGCGCAGACGTACGCGCAGGGGTTCTACGCGAAGTTCGGCTATGTGCCCGAAGGGGACGAGTTCGACGAGGACGGTATTCCGCACATCACGATGTGGCGCCGGGCGGCGCGCACTCGCTGATCACCTTCACCGCCGTGTCCACGTCGGCGTCGGTGAGGTCGGCGCGCGCGGTCAGGCGCAGGCGGGAGATGCCGTCCGGCACCGATGGCGGCCGGAAGCAGCCCACCCGGATGCCGTGCTCGGCGCACTGGGCGGCCCAGGCCACGGCGTCCTCCGGAGTCGGTGCCTGCACCGACACCACGGCGGCCTGCGGTTCGCTGACCCGGAAACCGTTGTCCCGCAATAATTCCGCGAGCCGCGCCGTGTTCGCCCGGACCTTGCCCGCCAGTTCCGGTTCGGATGTGAGCACACGTAGCGCGGCCAGTGCCGCGGCCGCGGACGAGGGAGCGAGACCGGTGTCGAAGATGAAGCTGCGCGCGGTCTCCACGAGATGCCGGATCACCCGGCGCGGCCCGAGCACGGCGCCGCCCTGCGCGCCGAGCGACTTCGAGAGCGTGACCGTGGTGACCACGTCCGGTTCCCCGGCGAGCCCGGCCGCGTGCACCGCGCCCCGGCCACCATCGCCGAGGACACCGAACCCGTGCGCGTCGTCGATGAGCAGACCCGCGTTGTGCTCCCGGCAGACGCGGGACAGTTCGTTGAGCGGCGCGAGGTCGCCGTCGACGGAGAACACGGAGTCGGTGACGACGAGCGCCCGCTGCTTGCGGCGAGTCGCGAGCGCATGCTCGACCGCCTGCGGATCGGCGTGGGCGACGGCCGCGACATCGGTACGCGCGAGTCGGCAGCCCTCGATGAGGGAGGCATGGATGTACTTGTCGGACACGATCGCCGAGTCGGCGCCGGACAGCGTGGTGACGGCGCCGAGGTTGGCGGTGAAGCCCGAGGAGAAGACCAGCGCTGCCTGGAACCCGCAAAAGCGGGCCAGCTCGTGCTCGAGTTCGGTGTGCAGCTCGGTGGATCCGGTGACGAGGCGGGATCCTGTGGATCCGGCCCCCCAGCGCAGCGTCGCCGCCGCGGCCGCACCGGCCACCCGCTTGTCCCTGGCCAGGCCGAGATAGTCGTTGCCGGCCAGATCCAGCTCGTCGCTCGCGGCAGGCCGCGGCCTGAGCTTGCGGGTCAGCCCCGCCTCGGCTCGCTTCTCCGCCTCCGCGTCCAGCCAGTCGAACACCCGGTCATGTCCATCCACCCATGCATCCTCTCAGGTGCCCGGAGACGACTGCGGTGGCCATCGTCACGCGATGGCCACCGCAGGTCAGGCTGGAGATGTCCGGCCG
>DASZUO010000301.1:0-6685 GCA_035547575.1 Amycolatopsis sp.
CGTGTCACGGAGCTGTTCGAGGCCCGTGTCCCGAAGGGCAAGGCGCCGATCGCCGACGTCGATGGCCGCGTGCGCATCGAGGAGAGCGAGCGGTTCTGGAAGATCACGCTGATCCCGGACGACGGTGGCGAGGAGATCGTCTTCGACAAGCTGTCGAAGCGGCAGCGCCTGGCCAACACCCCGACCGGGCCGCTCGCCGACGGCGACCACGTGTCGGTCGGTCAGTTGCTGCTCGAGGGCACGCCGGACCCGCACGAGGTGCTGCGTGTCATGGGGCCGCGCGAGGCGCAGATGCACCTGGTGGACGAGGTCCAGAAGGTGTACCGGGCGCAGGGTGTGTCGATCCACGACAAGCACATCGAGGTCATCGTCCGGCAGATGCTGCGCCGGGTCACGATCATCGACTCCGGTTCGACCGACTTCCTGCCCGGTGAGCTCCCCGAGCGCACCAAGTTCGAGGCGACGAACCGCGCGTCGGTGGCCGAGGGCGGCGAGCCGGCTTCCGGCCGTCCGGTGCTGATGGGCATCACGAAGGCCTCGCTGACCACGGACTCGTGGCTGTCGGCGGCGTCGTTCCAGGAGACCACGCGGGTGCTGACGGATGCGGCGATCAACGGCCGCAGCGACAAGCTCGTGGGCCTCAAGGAGAACGTGATCATCGGTAAGCTGATCCCGGCCGGGACCGGCATCAACCGGTACCGCAACATCCAGGTCCAGCCGACCGAGGAGGCCAGGGTGGCGGCGTACGCCATCCCGTCCTACGACGACGGCTACTACACCCCGGATGTCTTCGGCACTGGCACCGGTGCCGCGGTTCCGCTCGACGACTACGACTTCGGCCGCGACTTCCGCTGACCAAAGTCCAACCGGGTGCCTGAAGGCCCCGGGGATGCCTCCCGCATCCCCGGGGCCTTCGGTCTTTTTCGGGGCGGCGTCCTGGGACATATCGAACAATAGCCGCATTTCGCCCTTGTTTGGCGGCTTGTGGGGGGCGGGGTGCTCTCGTCCGAAGTGCCCTCGGTTAGCGTGGCCTGGGAGGGTTCACACGAAGCGGAACGAGGAGGGCGCTGTGAACGCTGAAGAGAACGGGAAACAGGAGGAGGCCCCGGCGACGGGACGACATGCGGCGCCGGAAGGCGCACCGCGCCATCCGGCGATCGACTTGTCGCGCGACCCGAATCCGGGCAAGCCCGACCACGCCAAGCCCGACGAAGACTGAGGCTGACCCGGGGCCCTGAACCCAGCAGGTTCAGGGCCCCGTCGTTGTTTCAGCGGTAGCGCGCTTCTTCTCGCGGAGGGCCATGGCCATCAGCAGGCTGCCCGCGAGGACGCCGACACTCCCGAACGCGACCACCATCCAGGCCGCGAAATCGCTTTCGATCACCATCGTCGGCCACAGGCGTGAGATCGTCACCGGGATCACCTCGCCCGTGTGCGGGAGCGGGCTCGGCGACGTCCACGCCGACCAGCTGACCTGGTGCGTGACGCCGTCGAGTACGTAGGTGCCCTTGATCCCCTCGAGCCCGCCACGGGTGAGCGAGTGAGCGCGGAAGACGCCCATGACGGTGAGCTCGGCCGGCTGCGCCAGCCCGGTCAGGTGGATGAGCCCGTCGGCCACCACCTTCGCGCTGGGCAGCAGGAAGACCAGCGCGAAGGCACCGATCAGGACCGCAGGCCAGATCGGCTCTCCGCCGCGCCGTTTCCGCAGCCGCCCCAGCAGTCGTGTCACGTAGATGACCACGAACGGCACGAACACGAACAGGAAGACGAACATGAACACGCCGCCGACGACGCCGCCGGACAAGGCGGCCGGCAGCAGCCAGGACGTCGTGGTGACGGTCGTGACCACCCCGGATGCGATCCGCAGCCCGACACCGGTCCGGCGCCGAAGCCGCCTGTCGCCGCGTGAGAGCCGCTGCCCGGCAACCAGCAGAATCACGGCGAGCACGTAGCCGCATACCGCGACGAGGAAGACGCTCATCGGGCCTGCGCAGTCAGCCGGTCCAGGGCACGCCGCACCCGTCGGCGGCTCATCGTGCCGAACCAGCTGATCGACCGGATGCCGTGATGCTCCTGCAATGCGTCCTCCGCGTCCTGCAGGCGCCGGTTACGCGCCCATTCCACGAAGTCGGGATAGAAGGCCATCGCGTCGCCGTTCACGACCGTGCCGCGACGGCTCGCGTTGAAGCCCCCGAAGGGCCGGTCCGATACCGCGACGCTGACCACCGAGTAGAACCGCACGATCTTCCTCGGCCGGGCGCCGGGAAACCGTTTCAACCAGTGCGTCATCGACACCTCGACGCCGTGCACCGGCCGATTTCCGTAGCTTCCGAGGAACTCGGCCGTCGTGCCCGGCAACGGCGTGTCCCATCCCTGGCTGCCGTCGCCGGCCAGGTCGCCTTCCGGCTCGTAACCGATCAGCATCCCGCGCGTCCGCCAGCCCCGTTTGCGACCCATCGACGGCAGCACGACGAACCGGAACACGGCCGGGTGCAGGAGGGCCCACAGCGCCCACAGCAGGAGTGGCACCACCACGACAAGGCCGGCGATGCCGCTGGCGTCGAACGTCATCGGCTAGAAGCCCAGCTTCTCCCTGGTTTCCTCGGGGGAGGAGTCCTCGCCCGAGTCGCCGTACTCCACGGCCTTGCTGACGTTGTCGAAGTACTCCGGCGCCTTCGACATCTTGACCTGATCCTGGTAGGTCTCCTCGGCGTTCTTCGCCACCGACTTGCCGAAGCCCTCGCTGACCCGCTCGCCGACCATGCCATCCTCGGCGTTGTACAGCCGCGACGACAGGCTCGCTGTGTGCCCGGCTTCCTTCGCGGACTCGACCTCCAGCTTCGCGAGGCCCGCGTTCATCTTCTTGGTGTCCATGACGCGGCTGAAGTTCGTCCGCAGGTTTCCCATCCACGACTTCAGGTTCTGCAGCACCTCGCGGATCTTGTTCAGCAACTGCTGCAGCTTGCCGACCTGACGCGTCGCGCGGGTGCCCGTCTGCGCCGCGCGGACACCGGTCGCCGTGCCCGCGGCGGCGGTGGAGGCGCCGAAGCTCGGCACGGCGGCCGCCAGCGCCGGAATCCAGATCATGATCAGCCACGTGATGAGCTCGGTCAGCAGGCCCTTGATGAACTCCTCGATGACCGTCATCACCATGCTGGAGATCTGCAGCAGCTGCGCGATGTTGCCCGCCTGCCCGACGACCCCGTCGACACCGCCGGCGAACTGGCCGAGCTTGCCGGCCGCGGTCTCGGCGGCCTGGCCTTTCCAGGCCGACAGAGCCTCCTGCGCTTGGTCGGCGAACTGCTGGCCGAACTCGGACAGGCCCTGGCCGATGTTGTTGAAGTTGCCCGCCGCGGTGGACAGGGCCTCACCGTCGCCGCTCACGAACTGGATCGCGTCCTGCAGCGGCTGGCAGATGGCGAGGAGGAAGTCCAGGCCCTGACCGACGAGCCAGCCGATGGGGTCACTCGCGATGTCCGTGACGTCCATACAGGACTGCACGAGGTTGCCGCCCTCCGCGGCCACACCACGAACATCGTCGAAACCGACGCTGCCGTCGTTCAGGGCTTCCTTGCCCTTGTCGAACACCTTGTAGGCGTCGCCAGCGATCGGCACCGCCTCGGCGACCTTCTCGCCGTAGCTCTTCTCGCCTTCGATCTCGATGGAACCCAGCGGATCCGACACGTGTGCCCCCTCAGGCGTTCAGGTTGCGCACGACCACGTCGTCGAGCTGCTTGACGATCTCGGACAAGGCCTGTTTGTGCTGCTCGTCGGACTCCCGGTACGCCTTGGCCGCGCTGCCGATCTTCGCCGACGCCGAATCGAGCCCGTTTTCCATTTCCTTCAACAGGTCTTTGAGGTCGTTGAGCATGTCGGTGTACTTGTGCTTCACGAACAGCCCGACGATGCCCCACGACTTGTCACCGACGTCGGCCTCGTCCACCTTGCCGGTGACCTGGGAGACCGAGTCCTTAGTGGACTTGAGGTCGCCGGAATACTTTGTCAGCGCGGCGATGTCGACCGCGTAGCCGTCCTGCGCCGCCATGTCAGCGGTCCTCGTCGTCGTAGAGGTTCAGGTACTGGCCGTCCTGCGGGCGCTGCTGCGGCCGCGGCGGCGGAGGTGCCTGCTGGGGTTCGCGCTCGCGCAGGATGTGCTCCTGCGAGAAGTCGTCGGGCTCCTCCGGCGCCGGCCTGCGCGGCGGCGCCGGCCTGCGAACCGGGCCGGCCTGCGGCGGGTGTGGCGCCGGGCCGGCCGGAGACGGCGGACCCACGGGCGACGGCGCGCCCTGCTCGGTCATGGCGCGCAGTTCCTCCGCGGTGGTGCCGAAGAGCTGGGCCTGCGTCTGCAGTACCTGGTCGGTGAGGTGCATGTCGTCGCCGATCGCGTTCTCCACGATGCCGGCCTGGCGGCGTGCCGCCTCGGCCACGGCCTGCGCCAGCGTGGACTTGAGCGTGGCCGCCAGTGCCTGCGGCGACTGGCGCATGGCGAGGTCGGTGAGCCGGATGTCCTTGATGGACCCGGACGGGCCCGCGACGACGGTCACCGACCGGTCGGACGAGGTGGCCACCGCCTCCAGACCAGCCAGTTCCTGTTGCATCTCCCCGATGTTGGCGAACTGTTCGTCGACGCGCTTCAGCTTCGACTGGAACTGCTCGAACTGAGCCACCAATTGGTCGAACTCGGCCGACACGACCTGACCCTCCCCAAGATTTCGACGATGTGAGTGACACGCCTGGTGCTTTGCGTGACCGGCTCCATCATCGCCGATGGATCGGCCACCGTGCGGCGAACGGGCAAAAAGACCATAGAAGTCACTCGACCAGGAGCCGACGTGGGGAATCAAGACGTGGTGCCGCGCGTTGAACGGATTGCGAGTGACCGGCGGGCCTCCCTCCGAAACGCCCCGAACGGGTTGCCGATCGGATAGGGTGGACCGGCGAGCCACCCGTGCCGCCCTGTGTGCTCCCGAAACGACCCCCAATGTGACCGTCTCGGACCGGGCGGGTATCTTTGACGACTGTGCCCGGCACGCGCTGGGCCGCTCTGCGTGCCGTCAGGTCGTGTCAGGGTGCTCCGGCGCTCCGATCCGCACCGCGCGGCGAAGCGGAGCTCCGCGGAAATCCGAGGGAACATTATCGGCCGCAAGGCCTAGACGCGGGCCGACACGCCCGACCTCGGGGGCCGGGGACAGAAGAGACGAACAAGCAAGACGCGACAGAAAGCTGGTCCATTGCCCACGATCCAGCAGCTGGTCCGCAAGGGCCGCCAGGACAAGGCTGCCAAGCAGAAGACCGCGGCGCTCAAAGGGAGCCCGCAGCGTCGTGGCGTGTGCACCCGCGTGTACACCACCACGCCCAAGAAGCCGAACTCGGCGCTGCGCAAGGTCGCGCGTGTGAAGCTGACCAGCGGCATCGAGGTCACCGCCTACATTCCGGGCGAGGGCCACAACCTGCAGGAGCACTCGATGGTGCTCGTGCGTGGTGGTCGTGTGAAGGACCTGCCCGGCGTCCGCTACAAGATCATCCGCGGTTCGCTCGACACCCAGGGTGTGAAGAACCGTAAGCAGGCGCGCAGCCGGTACGGCGCGAAGAAGGAGAAGAGCTGATGCCCCGCAAGGGTCCGGCCCCGAAGCGGCCACTGATCTCCGACCCCGTCTACGCCTCGCCGCTGGTCACCCAGCTGGTGAACAAGGTGCTCAAGGACGGCAAGCGCTCGCTGGCCGAGCGCATCGTCTACGGCGCTTTGGAAGGCGCGCGGGAGAAGACCGGCACCGACCCGGTCGTCACCCTCAAGCGCGCGCTGGACAACGTCAAGCCCAGCATCGAGGTGAAGAGCCGCCGCGTCGGTGGTGCGACCTACCAGGTGCCGATCGAGGTCAAGCCTGGCCGCTCCACCACCCTTGCGCTCCGCTGGATCGTCGCCTTCTCGCAGCAGCGCCGCGAAAAGACCATGATCGAGCGACTGCAGAACGAGCTGCTCGATGCGAGCAACGGCCTCGGGGCCAGCGTGAAGCGCCGCGAGGACACCCACAAGATGGCCGAATCGAACAAGGCGTTCGCCCACTACCGGTGGTGAACGTAGCCCGGCTGCCGACACAAGCCTGGCCGGGCCCCACGCTTCTAGACAGGGGAACATTGCAGTGGCACGCGACGTGCTGACCGACCTGAACAAGGTCCGCAACATCGGCATCATGGCCCACATCGACGCCGGTAAGACCACGACCACCGAGCGGATCCTGTTCTACACCGGGATCAACTACAAGATCGGCGAGGTGCACGACGGCGCCGCGACGATGGACTGGATGGAGGAGGAGCAGAAGCGGGGTATCACCATTACCTCGGCTGCTACCACCACCTTCTGGAACGACTACCAGATCAACCTGATCGACACGCCTGGTCACGTCGACTTCACCGTCGAGGTGGAGCGCAACCTGCGCGTGCTCGACGGTGCCGTCGCGGTGTTCGACGGCAAGGAAGGTGTCGAGCCCCAGTCCGAGCAGGTGTGGCGCCAGGCCGACAAGTACGAGGTCCCGCGCATCTGCTTCGTCAACAAGATGGACAAGCTCGGCGCGGACTTCTACTACACGCTGAAGACCATCGAGGACCGGCTGGGCGTCCGCCCGCTGGCCATTCAGCTGCCGATCGGTGCCGAGAACGACTTCGAGGGTGTCGTCGACCTGGTCCG
>DASZUO010000302.1:0-11135 GCA_035547575.1 Amycolatopsis sp.
AGACCACGATGACGACCACGACAGGCAGCACAAGCGCCCACAACCCGAACACCGGCGCGAACAACAGCCCGGCCACTGCCGAGGCGAGCAACACGCACCCCGCAGCCAGACGGGAGATCACCGGGCGGGCTGCGCCATCCCAGTCGCGAGCGGCGCCCTCACGCTCGGCTCCCGCCGATCCCGACTCCCCGCTCGCGCCTCGAGCGGCAACGCGGGACACCACCGGGCGGGCAGCACCGTCGCGGCCGACGCCTTCGGCGGGAGCAGCAACGCGAGCCGTCATCGGGGCATCACCCCCACACACCCTCGCCACGGCCACACCAGGACACCCAACACCGCGAAGCAAGACCACCCCAGCCCGACACGAGCGACGAGACGGCGGATCGCCCGACAGTCACCGGCACCGCCGCCGCGAGCGGCACCATCACGCCTCAGCGCCGCGAAGCAAGGCGAGCCCAGCCCGGCGCGAGCGACAGCGCACGAGATCACCGGGCAATCACCGCGTTCCAGATGTCCGCCGCCTCCTGCGCGCCTGTCGCGGGGAGCACCGTCACGCCTGGCACCCGCGGGGCCGGGCCGTGCGCGCCGATCGTGATCAGCACGACGTCTGTGTACCGCGCACGCAGCGTGGCCAGCGCGCCCAGCTCGCCGGGGGCTGTGGAGACCGCGACCAGCGTCCCGCCCCCGGACCCGGTGAGCTGCGGCGGAACGAGCGGCCCGGCCGCGCCCGCACGGTCGAGCACGCACAGCTCGTCGAGGAGCCGGCGGACGGCGGCGACGCCCCCGCGGGTGGTGATGTCGGTGCCGCCCGAAGTGACCAGGCGACAACGGTGGTCCGCCTTCGCGGCGGCGACGACCAGCGACGCGACGAGGTCCACGGCTTCCTCGGACATGCCGCGACCGTCCAGTTCGGACAGACGGCGGCCGTCGCCGGGCCCGGGGATGTGGCGGTCGTCCAGCAGTGCCGTGAACCGGGGCTGGTTCGGGTCGGCGTAGTCGCGCACCATGAGCCTGCCCGTGCGGGCCGTCGCCTTCCAGTGCAGGTGCCGGACCTCGTCGCCGGCCATGTATTCCCGGACCTCGCGGACGTCCAGTGAGCCACGCAGCGACTTCTCCGTCGCCCGGCCCTCGTGGTGGTGCCGCGGATGGCCGCCGGCCAGCGCGCGCATCGGATACGTGCGGGGATGCACCCAGAGCGTCGTGGTGTCTCCTGTGGACAGTCGGCGGCGGCCGAGGCTCAGGGCGTCGACGCGGTCGAGGGTGAGCGGGCCGACCTCGTGGCGGCCGCGTGTGGTGGTCGGCAGTTCGTAGTGATAGACGGCGTCCGCGCCCGGGGCGAGCGGGCGTACCGCCACGGCGTGGAAACCGCTGCCGAAGCGGTCGCCCGCGGTGAACGCCGGTGTCCATCCGCTCGTGGCGGTGTTGCGCACGCGCAGCCGCGCGACCGCGGGCCTGCCGCGCTCGACCCGGTCCGGGAAGAGATCGCGCTGCACGGCGACGTGGGGCCGCCGCACGGTGACGAGCACCGCTGCCACGAGGGCGCCGCCGCAGGCCGCCGCGACGGCGAGCAGGACCGGGTAGCCGGCCCACTGGCCCAGCGCGAACAGCACGACGGCACCCACGAGCACAGCGGCGCCCCGCCCGGTCAGCCGCATCCTCAGCTCCCCGCGGTGCTCATCCCGGGCGCCGGCGTCGCGGCCAGCACCTCGTCGACGATGTCCGCGGCGCTGCGCCGGTTCAGCTCCGCGTCGGCGGTCAGGATCAGCCGGTGTTCGAGCACCGGGTGCGCCACTTCCTTGATGTCGTCCGGGGTGACGAAGTCGCGGCCGTGCGTCGCGGCGACCGCCTGTGCCGCGCGCACCAGTGCGATGCTGCCGCGCGGACTGGCGCCGTAGCGCAGCGCGGCGTGGTCGCGGGTGGCGGCGGCGAGCGTCGCCGCGTACTCGCAGATCGCACGGTCGATGTGCGCGGCGCGGACCTGCGCCACGGCGGCCTGCAACGTCGGGATGTCGACGACGGGTTCGAGTTCGTCCGGGTTGACGCCCGCGCAGTCGCTCATGATCACCATGACTTCGGACGCCAGATCGGGATATCCGACGCGCAGCCGCATGAGGAAGCGGTCGAGCTGGGCCTCCGGCAGCCGGTAGGTGCCTTCCATCTCGATCGGGTTCTGCGTCGCGATCACCAGGAACGGCCGGGGCACGTCATGCCGCTCCGCGTCGACGGTGACGGTGCGCTCGGCCATGACCTCCAGCAGCGCCGACTGGGTCTTGGGTGTGCCACGGTTGATCTCGTCGGCCAGCACGACGTTCGCGAACACGCCACCGGGATGGAACGCGAAACGCTCGTCGCGCTGGTGATACACCTGCACGCCGGTGATGTCGCCGGGCAGCAGGTCGGGCGTGAACTGGATGCGGTGCCAGCTCCCGCCGATGCTGCGCGCGAGGCAGCGGGCCAGCGTGGTCTTGCCGAGGCCGGGCACGTCCTCGACGAGCAGGTGCCCCTCGGCGAGCAGCCCGGCGATCGCGAGCCGCACGACCTGCGGCTTCCCGCGCACCACGGCCTGCACGTTGGCCGCGATCCGCTGGTAGACCTCGGACGCGGGAATCTGGTTCACCCTTTACTCCCAAGTGATCGTGTTGGATTTCGTCCCGCCGACGGTCACCCACACCGTCTCGCCGGGAACGTCGTAGTCGCCGTCGTTGTGCGTCGCGTTGCCGCGGGAGTCGGTGGTCTCCGTCTCGGACCACACGTTGTTGTTGCTGCTGGAATGCAACGTGATCGTGTATGTCGTGTTGGGCGAAAAGCCCGTCATGGTCACGTTCACGGCGTGGCAGTCCGGCGGGTCGCAGTTGCCGGTCGACATCTCGCCGCCCTCGCTGATCGTGACCTTCGGCGTGCCCTTGGGCGTGACTGCCGGCGAGGACGCGCCCGGACCCGTGCCCTGCGCGTTGGTGGCGCTCACGGTGAACACGTACCGGGTCCCGTTCGTCAGGCCGGTGATCTTCGCGCTGCGGGCGCCACCGCTCACGGTGGTCGACCCGCCCGCCCAGGACACGCGGTAGGACGTGATCGCCGAGCGGTTGTCCGGCGCCGCACCCCACGAGACCGTGGCGGAGGCGTCGCCCGCGGTCGCCGACACCGAGGACGGCGCTCCGGGCGGGCTGGCCGGCACCGGCGGCGGGGTGGCCGGTTTCGACGGCGGCGGCGAAGGCGGTTTCGTGGTACTGGGCTTCGGGGACGTCGTCCGGCCGGCCGGGGGCCGCGAACCCGACGGCTGGTCACCGGTCGTCCGGCGCGGGTCGGGTCGCTCACCCTGCTGCTGGTCGACGGCCGGGCTCGCGTCCTGGGTGGGCTTCTGGGCGGGCTTCGCCGCCTCGCCGGCGGGTTTTCCGGCGACGGGGACGTCCTGCACGTTCCCGTCCCGGCCGACGATGAACACGTGCGTACCGGCGGAATCCTCGACGTAGGCACGGGAATCCTCGCCGCGGTTGAGCCGGGGCGTGCCCGATTCGCGCGGGATCGGCTTCGCATCCCGCTGCGCACCATCCGCGTCGAAAGTCAGCAGGGTTCCGCTCTTGCGGTCGACCAGCGCGACCGCCGAACCGGTGGACACCGGCCCGTCGTAGTCGCCGTCCGGGAGGGCGACCGTGACGGGTTTGGCGGGCGGGTTCTTCGTGTCGGCCAGCACCATGTGGCGCGCGACCGGGTCGAGGATCGCCACCCGGCCGGCGACGTCGTTGGCCGCGGCGCGGGAGGACGGCGAGACGGGCACGCCGATCGGCACGCCCGCGCCGAGCTTGTCCCCGTCGATCGCCTGCACCGCACCGGCGGTCAGGTCGACCAGCGTGGGCTGGTCACCGACCACGGTCAGCACCCCGGAGTGGTCACGGGGCGAGGCGACCGGGCACGACGTGATGCGGTCGGCGCCGCGCGGCAACTGGCAGACCAGCCCGATTCCGGTGCGGTAGAGCCATACCGTTCCCTCTGCGGTGATCACCGGGTCGCCCACGGCGCTCCCGGTCGAGAGCGTGACCGCGGGCTCGCCGAGGCGCACCACCTTTCCGGCGTTGCGGTACACCAGGTACGGACCGCCCGCGCCCTCGACGCCCACCGGGACCTCGGCGGCCGGTGCAGCGGCCGTGGACTCCACCGACAGGTCGGACTTGCCGAACTCGGTGATCCGCGAACTGCCGACGACGTAGCCGCTGGTGTCCCCCTGCAACACCTGGCTGCCCGGGTCGCCGGGAACCGGCACCTGGGCGTCGATGTTCGCGGTGGCACCGTCCACATGGAACGCCGCCCCGACCACCGAGTTGTAGACCCAATGGCCGGCGAGCGCGAACTGCGTGCCCAGCAAGGGTTTCCCGGCGCCGGTGAGCGCGGCGATCAGCGCCGCCACGCACACCACCACGACCCCGGCCAGCGGGCCGCGCTTGCGCCACCCGCGGCCCTTCTTCGCCGTGGTGGTGGCGACGAGCCGCCTGCCACCAGGTGACGAAGTATTGTGATCCACGGCGAGCAGGTTAGCGGTTCGCGCCGGGGACCGGTCCCGGAATGACCGCAATAGGTCAGCCCGTGGGCAGGACGAGCTCGAAGATCGCCCCGCCTTCGTCGGCGTTGTAGACGTTCAGCGCACCGCCGTGCACCTGCGCGACCCAGCGCACAATGGACAGTCCCAGCCCCGTCGACCCGCTGCCGGTGCGGAACCGATCCAGCAGATCGTCGGCCACCGCCGGGTCCACGCCCGGTCCGTGGTCGGCCACCGTGACCCGCCCACCCGCGACAGTGACATGCACCACAGCGGGCTGGCCAGGGTGGTGACCGTGGCTCAGCGCGTTGTCCACCAGATTGCCGATCGCGCGCTGGACCAGTCTCGGGTCCACCCGGACCTGCGACGGCGCCGCCGTCACCGTGACGCTCGCCCCCTCGGCCGCGGTGTCCTCGACCACGGCGGTGACCAGCTGGTCCAGCCAGACCGGCTGGATCGCCAGCTCGTCCACCCCGGCGGCGAGCCGCGCGCGCACCAGCTGGCTCTCGATGATGCCGCCCATCCGGGCGGCCAGCCCGACCGTGCGGGGCAGGAGTTCGGCCTGCTGACCGGGATTGCGCATCGCCGTCTCGGCCAGCGCGCGCAGCGCCGCGACCGGGTTGCGCAGGTCGTGGGCAGTCTCGTCGAGCAGGTTCTGCTGCTGCTCCAGCGCGTCAGCGGCCGGTTTGATCGCCCTGCCGGACAGGAAGTGCCCGGCCACGGCCAGTGCGGCGATCAGCACGACGCACCCGCCGACCACCAGCAGCACGAACCGGGCCTGCTCGCTCTGGGTCGGCGCCGCGTCGTCGACCGCGACGATCGCGCCGATGTACTGGCCGGACGGGCTACGGAACGGTTCGGCGCGGACGCGGGCCACGTGCCCACCGCTGACGTCGGCGTTGCCGTACTGCACCCGCCCGGTCCGCGCGGCGGCGTCGGCGAGGCCGCCGAGCACCGCCGGGTCCGCGGGCAGGCACTCGCGCGCGCTGTAGTAGCTGGGGAACTGCCCGGAGGCGCCCTGCAGTATCGCGAACTGCGGGCAGGCGTCGTTGATCTCGTCCGCGCCGACGTAGGCGGTGACCAGGGTGTCGTTTCCCTGGTCGAACTGGATCAGCCGGGCGACGGTCGAGGTCACCAGGTGGTTGTCCGCGTCCAGCCGCTGGATGCCCTGGTCGCCGTGCGTGTCGATGGCGAGCCAGGCGAAGACGATCAGCCCGGCGGCGTTGACCGCGGTGAACAGCCAAGTCAGCAGGCGGCGCAGCCTGCGCAGCCGGTCGGCCGCGGAACGGGACCTCACCCGGGACCCGCGGCGATCAGCCGGTAGCCCGCCCCGCGCACGGCGTGGACGAGGCCCGGTTCGCGCAGCTTGCGCCGCAACCGTCCGATCACGACATCCACCACATTGGACATCGGGTCGGCGTCGGTGTCCCAGCAGTGTTCGAGCAACTCGGCCCGCGACACCACCTGTTCCGGACGGATCAGCAGGTACTCCAGCACCGCGAACTCCTTGCCCGACAAGGTCAGCAGCACGTTGTCGCGGCGCGCTTCGCGGCGGGCGCAGTCGAGCACCAGGCCGGCGTAGCGCAGCACCGCGGGACGGGCGGCGTTCTCCCGCCGGCACAGCACGTGCACGCGCGCCGTCAGTTCCGCCACGGCGAACGGTTTCACCAGGTAGTCGTCGCCGCCGTGGCCGAACCCGGCGATCCGGTCGGCGACACTGTCCCGTGCGGTGAGG
The DNA here is from genome assembly GCA_035547575.1 of Amycolatopsis sp. Lineage (GTDB taxonomy): Bacteria > Actinomycetota > Actinomycetes > Mycobacteriales > Pseudonocardiaceae > Amycolatopsis_E. Next base: position 6,267 of record DASZUO010000302.1, read on the forward strand.
AACAGCACGGGGACGGCGTACCCGGCCAGGCGCCGCTCCCGCACGAACGTGATCGCGTCACCGTCGGGCAGCATCCGGTCGAACACCACACAGGACAGCCCGCCCTCGTCGACCGCGGCGGCGGCACCGGCCAGGTCGGCCGCGACGCGGACCTCGAACCCGGCGCCGGTCAGTTCGGCGCGCAGCGCGGTGCGCAGGTCCTCGTCGTCCTCGACCACCAGCACTCGCACCGCGTCGTCCCTGTCATCGAATCCTCATGTTCGCGGTGATCTTATTCGGTTCGCGGCCGGCCACCGCGACCTGACCGCAACCGGCCACGACGAGCATGGGGGTGAACTGTGGAGCAACGGGCCCTGGTGGTGTCCGTCGCGGCGGGACGAGCGGCGCCGATGCCCGCCGCGGGCCCGGTCGTCCGGACCAGGCGGGTGCGGCGTGCCGCACCGGGCCGGCTGCTGTGCTGGCAACTCGCACTCGGGCTCGCCGCGGTCGCGGTGCGGCAGTCCTGGCCGCTGCTCGCGGGCCTGGGCGGGGCGGCGGTGGCACTCGTCCTCGCTGCCACCGTGCGGCGCCGCGGCCGGCTGCTGTACGAGGTGATCGCGTTGTGGTGCCGGTTCCTGTTCCGCCGCGGGCGCCGCCTCCCGCGCGGCGACTCCGCCGCGGTCACGTCGATCATCCGTCCGTGCACCGTGACGCCGACGCTGGTGTCCTCGTTTCCCGCGCCCGCGGACCTGCTGACGTCCGCGGGCCTGCCCGAACTGTTCGGTGTCACGACGGTTTTCCACGCGACCGCCCGTCCCGGCGCACCCCGGCGCGTGTGGCTGGCACTGGACCTGGCGCGTACCACCGAGATGCTCGCCGACGACGAGCTGATTCCCGTGCTGCGCCACGGAATGCTCCTGATGCGGCGCACGCTGCACGAACGTGGCGTGCGCACCGAGCCCGTGCCCGAAAACGTGGTGTCGTACAGCGGCGAGGTCCGGGAAGGCTGGCGCTTCGTCAGGACCGGGCCCCTCTCGCACGCCTGTTTCGCGCTCGGCGGCGACGACCGGCCGGACCTGCAACGTCTCACCGCGACGCTGCTGTCCCGCAGTCCCGGAGTCGCGGTCACCGTCAGCCGCTCCGCGCGGTGGAGTGGCGGCGACGTCACCACCACGACGCACCTGCACCTCGCGGCCCCCAACCCGACCGCGATCGACGCGGCGGCCAGTCACGCCGCCCGCCTGCTCTCCCCCATCGCGATCCGTCTCACCCGACTCGACGGCGCCCACCTCGCGGGCATCGCCGCGTCCCTGCCGATCGGAGGACCTCTCCCATGACGACCGCCCTCGCCCGCCCCGTGCCCACCGCGGCGACCGACGCGCTGCTGGCCGCCGCGACCTCGGAAGTGCTGCTGATGAGTACCCAGGTAGTGCTGGCCCACACGCCGCTCGGCGTCGTCCGGCCGGCGCACCACCGGGCCCTGCGCCGCGGCGTTCGCTACCGCGTCGTCGTCCCGGAGGCCGCCCGCACCGCACCCGCGCTCGCCCGTCAGCTGACCAAGCTCGCGCTGGCCGGGGCCCAGATCCGCACGGTCGCGGGCGTCCGCACCGACATCCTCGTGGTCGACCGGACGACCGTCGCCTACCCGGCCGACCACGGTGTCGCGCCGTTCCGGCTGCCCGGGGTGGTCACGACGGCCGCCGACCACTTCGACCGGGTCTGGGACACGGCCACCCCGCTCCTTCCGGGCGCCGGGACCAGCAGGCTCACCGACCGCGAGCGTGATCTCCTGCGGCTGCTGGCGGCCGGCGCCACCGACAACGCCGCCGCGGACGAACTCGGGATCTCGGTGCGCACCGTGCGGCGCGTGATGTCGGACCTGATGGACCGCCTCGGCGCCCGGAGCCGGTTCATGGCCGGCGCGAAGGCCGCCGACCGTGGCTGGCTCCCGGCCTGAGCCCCATTACACTTGGTGCCCGTGCGGGTACTGGTCACCGAGGACGATGACGATCTTCGCCTGGCGATCAGCGGGTCGCTGCGGGGTGCCGGGCTCGCGGTCGACGCCGCCGCCGACCTTCCTGACGCCGACCTCGCTCTTGCGGTCAACGCCTACGACTGTGCCGTTTTCGATCGGATGCTGCCCGCCGGCGACGCGCTGCCGTATGTCCGGGCCCGGCGCGCCGCCGGGTCCACGGTGCCCGTGCTGTTCCTCACCGCGCGCGACAGCGTCGCGGACCGCATCGCGGGGCTCGAGCACGGCGACGACTACCTGGTCAAGCCGTTCGCCATGGCCGAGCTCATCGCCCGCGTGCACAGCCTGTGCCGGCGCCATCCGGCCCGGCCCCAGGCTGTGCTGACGTGCGGCGACGTGCAGATCGACACCGGACGGCACGAGGCGCGGCGTGCCGGTGTGCTGCTGACACTGACCAGTAAGGAGTTCGCGGTACTGGAACTGCTGATGAGCCGTCCAGGGCAGGCCGTCTCGCGGGCGGAACTGATCGCCTGCTGCTGGGATTCCGCGCTGGAACCGAAGTCGAACCTGCTGGATGTCCTGATTGGACAGTTGCGCCGGAAACTCCGGCCGCCCGCGGTGATCCACACCGTCCGGGGCGTCGGCTACCGCATCGCCTGAGTTCACCCGAGCACCGCGCACACCGCGGGCACCACCGCGACCAGCGGCACCACGACCAGGTTCCCGGCCTTGGGCGTTCCGCCGCGCAAGCCACGCAGCAGAACCGCGAGGACGACGAGCGATACCGCGCCGACCAGCGCCGGCCCGGCGAGTGAGCGGCTCGCCGCCAGCGCCACTGCCCCGGCCCCGCCGGCGATCAGCAAAGCGAGCCGCCGCACCAGGTTCCGGTGTTCGAGTGCCCGCAGCACGAACCCCGCCGCGAGCACGGCGACCAGTACCGGCGCCGCCGTGGTGGCGCCGCGCATCAGCACCAGCTGACACGGGACCGCGACCACCGCGATGCCCGCGGTCATGCCGGTGACCAGGCCGTCCGCCCGCACCAGCGCGGCCCACGGCCGCCGCGACCTCTCCAGTGCCGCGACCGGCAGCGGCACGCGAGCCAGTGCCGCCGCCCACCGGTCGAGCCACGGCAACGCCGCCAGCGCGGCCCCGGCCAGCACTGCGGCCGCGCCGGGTTCCGGCACTACGCCCCTGGTCAGCAAGGCCGCGGCCACGGCGAACACCCCGGCTGTGCCACCCGCCACGAGCGTCGCCATGCCACCGGCGGCAGTCACCAGTCCGGCCAGGGAGACGGCGAGGAGCCCGGTTCCGGCCGTCAGCAGGTGCGCGCCGGGAAGCGCCGCGGCGCCCGCGAAGGCGCAGGCCAGCGCGACCGAGGCGTACACCGAACCGGCGCCCGCATCCGCCAGGCCGTGGGCCACCGCGACGGCGAGTACCAGCGCCAACGCCGCCAGGCCGAACGCCCAGCCCGCCGATCCGGACCGCACCACCGCCGCCAGGCACCCCAGCAGGGCGAGCGCGCCGACGGCGAGCCCGGCCCAGCGCGTGTGCCGCGCGGTCCACCGCCCGGCGGGCTCGAACGGCGCGAACCCGGCCACATCCGCGAACTCCTCGGGCGCGTCCGCTTCGTGCACCGGCCAGTCGATCCTGGCCGGCAGCCCCGTAGTCTTCATGCTGTTCTCCCCCGGCGACAGTGCGGGCGACGGCAACAACCTGCCGACACCGGCCCGGTGATGCGGGCCCGGATCTACGATCGCAGAATGCACGTGGTGGAGGAACAGCGCCGGCAGCTAGCGGACACGGGGGCATACGTGAGCATCTCCGGCGGGCCGGCCGGCCCGCTCGCCCAGGGTCCTGTTGCGACAGTCCACTTCAGCGCGCACGATGCCGTCAAGGTGTATCCGGCCAAGTTCGACCGTAAGACGCTCGCCGCGGTCGAGGCCGAGCAGAAGACGCTGCGCGCCCTGTCCGCGAACGCGCCGATCCTCGCCGCCGACACGGTCGAGAAACTCGACGACGGACGGCATGCGCTGCGGATGCCGTTGTGTGCCCAGTCGCTGACCACGCTCGTCGGTCAGGTCGGCACCGTCCCCGCGCACGACGTCGCCGTGCTGGGCTATGCGCTCGCGTTCGCCCTCGCCACCGCGCACAACGCCGGCATCCTGCACGGCGGCATCAGCCCCGGCAACGTCCTGTTCCACACGTCCGGCGAGCCCGTGCTGGCCGACTTCGGGGTGCCGCTGCGGGAGGCGTTCCCGCGGGATCCCTTGCACGCCATCGAGTACGTCGCCCCGGAGACGCTGCGCACCGGTATCGTCGACGAGCGGACCGACCTCTACGGCCTCGGCGCCGTCCTGCACTACGCACTCACCGGCCACACCCCGCATCCCGGCCGGCTCGGCGAGCAACCCGCCGAGCGGGTGCTCCGCGTGCTTCGCAGCCCCGTCCCGGCCATCAACCGGCCGGATGTCCCGCTTGCACTGTCCACAGTGGTCGGACGGCTACTGGCTCCCGAACCGGCGCACCGGCCGCCCGACGCCGCCTGGGTCGCCGAGCAACTCGCCACCATGCTGCCCGCACCGGAACCGCTCGATCCGCCGGAACCGCTCGATCCGCCTGCACCCGTCGCCTCGGCGCCGGCGCCGCCTGCCCGGTCACGCCGCCGGTACGTCGTGGGTGGCGCGGCGCTCCTTGGCGTGGCGGTCGTCGCCGCGCTGCTGGTCCTGTTCACCAGGAACGACCCCGGTCAACTCCGGCCGGCCCTGCGGCAGCCACCGCCGCCGGCGTCCGCCGCGGCCCCTGACGGCGCGCCTGCCGCCCGGCTCGACCTCGCCGACCCCGTCGATCTCGGCACGAGCGTCGAGCTGACGTGGACCAGCGACCAGGTACTCGACTATGCCGTGATCGTCGCGGGCGAG
>DASZUO010000303.1:0-65540 GCA_035547575.1 Amycolatopsis sp.
ATCGGTGCGGGTACGGGCGGCTGCGTTCACCACGGCCGTCGGGCAGGTCCTGACGGCGACGGCCCACGAGCCGGACCCGCCGGTGCTGGCCGGCGTGCGCGTCGAGGTGTCCGCCGACGGGATCGTGCTCACCGCGACCGACCGGTACCGGCTGTCGACGCGCACGCTGGTGCCGGCCACGCCACCGGAGACCCCGTGGTCGGCGACGCTGGACGCCGACGACCTCCGGCTGGCGCTGCCGTGGGCGCGACGCCAGCACGTGCTGCGTCTCGTGCTCGGCTCCGCCGCGGTGGGCGTGCACGCTGACGGCAGCCGTGACTGCCGGACGCTGCCCGGTCCGTTCCCCGACTGTCGCCTCATGCTGGCGTCGCTGCCGCAGGTGCGCACGCGCGTCGTGGTGGCGCGCAACGCCGTGGTGCGAGCGCTGGAAACGCTGCCCGGTCAGCAGGTGCGCGTGGCCGTGTCCGAGGACACGGTGACGCTGGGACAGACCGTGCTCCCGGCGGTGGTCACGGGCCCCGCGACGACGCTCGCCTTCGACGTCACGACCCTGCACCCCGCCCTGGCCACCGCCGTCGGACCGGACGTGATGCTCGACCTCGCCGCGCCGGACGAGCCCGCCGTCGTGCGCTCGGCCGACGACGGCGATCTGACGACGGTCGCGATGCCTGTTCGCCTGATCGGGACCGCACGATGACCGACGCGGCGAGGGTCGCGATCGCCGGTGCCCACGCTGATCACGTCGCGAACCGCTCCAGCGCGCGGATCTTGTTCGTCGCGTCCAGGGCGGCGACCTTGTACGCCTCGGACAGTGTGGGGTAGTTGAACACCGCGTCCACCAAGTAGTCCACCGTGCCGCCGCAGCCCATCACCGCCTGTCCGATGTGGACCAGGTCCGTGGCGCCGGTGCCGAACACGTGCACACCCAGCAGTTTCCGGTCCGTTGTGGACACCAGCAGCTTCAGCATCCCGTAGGAGTCGCCCGCGATCTGCCCGCGCGCCAGTTCCCGGTAGCGCGCCGTGCCCACCTCGTACGGCACCGAGGACGACGTCAGTTCGGCCTCGGTGGCGCCGACGTAGGAGATCTCCGGAATCGTGTAGATGCCGATCGGCTGCAACGCGCCCATCTCGTGGGTCGGCTCGCCGTACGCGTGGTACGCGGCGAGGCGCCCCTGGTCCATCGACGTCGCGGCCAGCGCGGGAAACCCGATCACGTCACCCACCGCGTAGATGTGCGGCACCGGCGTGCGGTAGTGCTCGTCGACCGAGAGCCGCCCGCGGTTGTCCGCCTCCAGTCCCGCGGCGGCCAGGTCGAGTTCCTCCGTCATGCCCTGCCTGCCCGCCGAGTACATCACCGCGTCCGCCGGAATGCGCTTTCCGCTGACCAGCGTGGTAACGGTCGCGTCGTCCGACGTCGCGACACCGGCGACCTTCTCCCCGAACCGGAACGTGACGGCGAGGTCCCGCAGGTGGAACTTCAGCGACTCGACGATCTCCGGATCGCAGAACTCGAGCATGTGCTCGCGTTGCTCGACGACGGTGACCCGGCTGCCGAGCGCGGCGAACACCGACGCGTACTCGATGCCGATCACCCCGGCCCCGACCACGACGAGCGAGGAGGGAATCTTCTCCAGCCGCAGGATCTCGTCGGAGTCCAGCACGCGCTCGGTGTCGAAATCGACGTAGTCGGGGCGCGCGGGCCTGGTGCCGGTGGCGATCACGATGTGGGAGGCGGTCAGCGCCGTCCGGTCACCCTTGTGCACGCCCGAGACCGCCACGGTGTGCGGGTCGAGGAACCGGCCGGTGCCGGTGTGCAGGTCGACGTGGTTGCGCATCAGTTGCGCACGCACCACCTGCACCTCACGCCCCACCACGTGCTGGGTGCGGGCCATCAGGTCCGCGATCGTGATCTCCTGCTTGACCCGGTAGCTCGCGCCGTAGAGGTCCCGCTGGTTCATCCCCGTGAGGTAGAGCACCGCTTCGCGCAACGTCTTCGACGGGATGGTGCCCGTGTTGACGCACACGCCGCCGACCATCTCCTGCCGGTCGATGACCGCGACACGCTTGCCCAGCTTGGCGGCGCCGATGGCCGCCTTCTGTCCACCCGGCCCGGACCCGATGACGATCAGGTCGTAGTCATAGTCGGTCACGCGTCAAGACTGCTCACCGGCGATGTCCGGCGCAAGCCCGGTTGCTTTACCAGCACTTGAAAAACGCGCAACGGCGGTCTCACCTGCTGATCACTATCGTGACCTTGTGGGTGTTTTCACGGGGGTTCCCCGGTTTCTGAGTTACTGTGCGGTCGCGGGCGTGCTGGCGGCGGGAGTGGCGGCGCCGGTGGCGCTCGGTGCCGGCCTGCTGTCCAACCAGGTCAGCGACGCGGTGGACGGCATTTCCGCGACACTCGCCGCGAGCGACCAGCCGCTGGTCACCACCGTCACCGACCGCGACGGCAACCCGATCGCGACCCTGTTCGACCAGTACCGGGTCCCGGCCACCTACGACCAGATCTCCGACGCCGCCAAGGCCGCGATCGTCTCGATCGAGGACCACCGGTTCTTCACCGAGGGCGGGGTCGACGTCAAGGGAATGGTGCGCGCGGCGCTGCACGACAGTTCCGGCGGCAGCACGCAGGGCGGGTCGACGATCACCCAGCAGTACGTGAAGAACTACCTGATCAACGTGGTGGACCGCACCGACAAGGCCGCGCAGTACGCCGACAAGGCCGACACCATCGCCCGCAAGCTGCGCGAAGCCAAGATCGCCGTGCAACTGGGTCAGACCGAGTCCAAACAGGACATCCTGACCGGGTACCTCAACGTGGTCGAGTACTCCGGCAACGTCTACGGAATCGGCGCCGCCGCGCACGCCTATTTCCACACCACACCGGACAAGCTGAACGTGCAGCAGGCGGCACTGCTCGCGGGCATGGTGAACAACCCGAACCTGTACAACCCGTACACCCACCCCGATCAGGCACTGCAGCGGCGTAACGTCGTGATCGACTCGATGGTGACGAACCGGATGCTCGACGAGGCCGACGCCGCGACCGCGAAGGCCACCCCGCTCGGCGTGGTCGAGGGCGGCCCGGACATCCCGTCGAGCACCTGCATGGGCGCCGCGCCCGACGCCGGGTTCTTCTGCCAGTACGCGGAAAGCTACCTGATCGGCGCCGGGTTCACCGAGGACCAGCTGGAGACCGGGGGCTACACCGTCAAGACCACGATGGACCCTGTGGTGAGCACGACCGTGAAGGACGCGGTCGATGCGAACGTGCCCACCCGACAGGACGGCGTGGCCAACACGTTCGCCGTGGTCCGGCCGGGCAACACCACGCACGAGGTGCTGGCGATGGTCGCGAACCGCAACTACGGCACCGATCCGGCCCAGGGCGAGACGTCCACCAACATCGTCTCGGCCGCCAGCGACGTGTTCGGGGCTGGCTCGTCGTTCAAGATCTTCACCTCGGCGGCCGCCCTGGAGGCGGGCAAGGCCGGGCTGAACACGCCGCTGCCCAATCCGGACAGCGACTGCTTCATGCCCCCCAACGCCAACCGGTACACCAGCTGCTATCCCGTGCACAACGACGGGCACTACGCGGACCCGATCTCGCTGCGCGACGGGCTGGCCACCTCGCCCAACGTGGCTTTCGTGGGACTGGAGTCCAGGGTCGGGATGCCCGCGGTGCTCGACATGGCGCGGCGGCTGGGCCTGCGCACGTCGCTGAACACCAACGACGCGGGCAGCACGCCCAACCCGTCGTCCGCGAACACCCAGTACAGCCAGCCGCAGTCGCAGTACTTTCAGGACAAGCTCTCGTTCACGCTCGGCGACAGCCCGGTGAGCCCGCTGGAAATGGCGAACGTGCCCGCGACGCTGATGAGCGGCGGCGTGTGGTGCCCGCCGAACCCGATCCTGTCGGTGACGGACCGGTTCGGCGCGCCGGTGCCGGTCCGGCAGCAGGCGTGCGAGCAGGCGGTCTCACCCGCGATCGCGAACACGCTGGAGGCAGGCCTGAGCCAGGACACGATCAGCGGCACGTCGGCGACGGCCGCGCACGCGGCGGGCTGGAGCCACGCGGACATCGGCAAGACCGGAACCACGCAGAACAGCGAGTCGGTGGCGTTCGTCGGCGGTGTCGACGACTACGCGGTGTCGTCACTGGTGTTCGCCGACGGTTCCCACCCGCAGGAGATCTGCCCCGGCACCCCGGTCCACCTGGGCGAGTGCGGCAACGGCGCGTTCGGTGGCACGGTGGCCGCCCCGCCGTACTTCCACGCGATGAGCCAGATCCTCGGCGGCCGCCCGGACACCCCGATCCCGCCGCCGGACCCGGCCTACCTCAACGCCCGGAGCTGACCGCCGCGATGAACCCGTCGACGTCGAGGTGCTCGCTCTCCGCGCCGAGCGGCACCCGCGCCGCCGTCGCCTCCAGAAAGGACTCGACGTCCGCGCGGCGCATCTCGACCACCGCGTAGCCGTCGGGCGACTCGAGTTCGACGACGAACAGGCCCTCCTCGAACGACAGGTCAGGGCGGACGCGGACGTCGCCGAGCCCCACCGGTTCGGACAATCCGGCGATGAGCAGGTCGCGGGCGAACACCCAGTCGATCCACTGCCCGCGCTGCGCCCGGAACGACAGCGCCACCGCGTAGGGGTCGCGCGCCACGTAGGACCAGCGGGAGAACACGGGCGTGGCGCACCCGTTGAGGGTCACGAACTGGTGCTGCTCCACGACGTCGTCATTCATGGCGTCCTCCGGGTCATGAGGCTGTCATGGACAAGGACGTCTGACGGCGGCGGACGTTACGCCGCTCCCGCCGCGAATTTCGCGCCAACGGACCCGGCCGCACCCTGACCGGGCGTGTTTGGGCACGATGTGCCGGTGCCACGAGACGACATCGACGAGGCGGAGACCAGGCCGATCCCGCGCATCCCGGCCGCCGCTCGGCAGCGACGCGCGGAAACGAGGCGCGCCCCAGGCGGGAAACGCCGTGCCCCGGCCGGCACCGGACACGGGCACGGCCATGGCCCGGCGGAGCCGGCGTCTCGGCGGGTGCGGTTGCTGCTGATCTGGCTGCTCGGTCCGATCGCGCTCGTCACGGTCGTCGCGGCGCTCGTGCTGTACCCGTGGGGCAAGCCGAAGCCGGCGAGCACCTACCAGCAGGGCACCCCGGTGCACGGGACGATCACCACCGCGACGAGCGGCCCCTGCCTGGCGCCCGGCCAGGTGCAAGTCGGCACCACCCCGGACCCCGGCGCCAAGCCGTGCCTCACCGTCGAGGTCGCACTGACCGACGGCGCCGCCGGCGGCTCGACCATCCGGCTCGTGGAGCCGATCGAGCCGAGCACGCCCCGGTTCGCGGTCGACGACAAGGTGGTGCTCAGCTTCAACGGCGGCGACGCCAAGGACCCCAGCTCCTATCAGCTCGTCGACTTCCAGCGCGGTCTGCCGCTGGCGCTGCTTGCCGGGTTGTTCGCGATCGCGGTCGTCGTGCTTGGGCGGTGGCAGGGCCTGGCCGCGCTGGGTGCGCTGGTGCTGAGCTTCGTCGTGCTGGTGCTGTTCGTGCTGCCGGCGATCCTCGCCGGGCAGAACCCGCTGCTGGTCGCGATCGTCGGGGCCGGAGTGATCATGTTCGTGGCGCTGTACCTCACCCACGGGCTGTCGGCGCGGACGTCGGTCGCGGTGCTCGGCACGATGGTGAGCCTGGCGCTCATCGGCGTCCTGTCGGTGATCTTCTCCGTCACCGCATCGCTCACCGGGCTCGACGACAGCACGTCGACGCTGATCGGCTCGCTCGGCCACGGCATCGACGCGCGCGGGCTGCTGCTCGCCGGGATCGTCATCGGCGCGCTGGGTGTGCTCGACGACGTGACCGTGACGCAGACCAGCGCCGTGTGGGAACTGCGGCGCGCGAACCCGGACCTGACGTGGCGCGAGCTGTACAGCGCCGGCCTGCGAATCGGCCGGGACCACGTCGGGTCCGCGGTCAACACACTCGTGATGGCCTATGCCGGCGCCGCGCTGCCGGTGATGCTCTACTCGGCGATCTCGGGCGTCGGGCTCGGCGCGATCCTGGGGTCGCAGGACGTCGCGGAGGAGATCGTGCGGACCCTGGCGGGCAGCGTCGGCATCGTCGCGGCGGTGCCGGTGACGACGGTGCTCGCGGCCCTCATCGCCAGCCGCGAACGTCACACCAGTCACACCAGTGGTCAGTAGCCACAACACGCGAGTCCGGCTTGGTGACCGCGCGGGAAGTGGGGTAGGAAGGGCCCGCAGCCAGGGGCGCCTCGGGCCAGGTTCCGCCGACCGCACCGCCACGCACGCCAGTTTCACGACAGTCTCCGGAGGGGGCTCGATGGAATTCGCACGGCCACGACGCCTGCCCCGCGTGACACTGCCACGGCGATTCGCCCGCGCGGCACGCGTCACGCTGCGGGCGATGCAGAGCGTGCCCCGGCTCAGCGCCGTGCTCGCGGAACTGCGCGACGCCGTGCAGCAGATCGAGCGACTGGCCACGTTCGCCGCGCAGGAACTGCCCGAGGTCGTCTACCAGCTCGAGGCCATGCGCGAACAACTCGCCGCGATCGAGCGCCGTCTGGGTAACGCCGCCGCGCAGCCGTCGGGCGAGAACGGCCGTGCCCCTAGTCGAGATGAGCTACGAAGCGGCTCACGGCGTCCATTGTGAACCGTTGGGCGAGTTTGCCCTGCGGGGCCGCGGAGGCGAGGCGGTAGAGCGGCCGGTCCGCCGCGCCGTCGCCACGTGCCTCGGACTTCAGTTGCGCCACCAGCAGTTCCGAGAACACCATGCCGTCGGCCTCGATGTTGTTCAGCAGCGCGTTCGCGAGCCGGCGCAGCGCCAGCACGCCCAGTTCCCGTCCACCGGTGCCCGCGTAGACCGCCAGGTCGATCTTCGCGTTCCGCCGGCGTTGCCCGGCGTTGACGAGCAGGCTCACGGTGCGCACACCACGCACATCGGTCACCAGCAAGTCGATCCGCTTCGCCCCGGCGATGTCCACCGACCGTGTAGCCCACGTGCGCACCAGCACCGAGTCGCCCTCCAGCCACAACCGGCGACGCAGGTTGTACACCACGACGTAGAGCAGCGGCAGTGCCACCACAGCGGCCACCACCAGACCGGCCACCTCACCGCCGACGAGCCCGGCGACACCGCCGAACGCGGCCGCGAACAGCACCACCCCGGCGATGCCCGAGATGACGCGCCTGCGCCGCAGGTCGGGGTTTTCCTGGTGCAACGGAAGGCGGTCCGGGTTCTGCTCGCTCACCGGGTCACCCTAACCAGACCTGTATAGGGTTCTCACAGGTTGTGGCCATAGACTGCCGCCACCCGATCGGTGACGTCGAGTGGATGTGGAGTGCAGGTGGCGACCAACCAGCAGCGCCGTGAGGCGGCGAAGCGCAAACTCGAACGGCAGATGGTCCGCCGTGCCGAGCGGGCGCGGCGGCGCAGGATCGTCGGTGTTGGCGTGACCGTGGGCGCGGTCGTGGTGGTCGCGGGCCTGGTCGTGTTCCTGACCACCCAGGGCGGCGGCTCCTCCGGCAGCGCGGCCTCCCCGACGAGCGCCGCGCCCAGCAGCGAGGTGCAGATCCCGACGCAGCGTGTCACCGAGGCGGCCCGCCCGACGCCGCTGCCGAACCCGACGACGTGCAACTACCCGGCCGACAGCACGCAGCAGGCCGACAAGAAGGCGACACCGCCGAAGGGCACGAAGGTCCCGTCCACCGGCACCGTGAACGTCACCCTGCACAGCACCGTCGGCGACATCCCGATCACGCTGGACCGTGCGCTTGCCCCGTGCACCGTGAACAGCTTCCTCGGCCTCGTCGACCAGAACTACTACACCGGCACCTCGTGCCACCGGCTGGGCACCGAGGGCCTGCAGATGCTGCAGTGCGGCGACCCGACCGGCACCGGCATGGGCGGCCCGGGCTACACGGTCCCGGACGAGAACTTCCCGCAGCTGACCTACGGCCGCGGCATCCTCGCGATGGCGAAGACATCGCAGCCCAACAGCGGTGGCAGCCAGTTCTTCATGGTCTACGGCGACGCGCAACTCGACCCGGACTACACCGTGTTCGGGTCCATTTCGGACGCCGGGCTCCAGGTGCTGGACAAGGTCGCGCGCGCCGGTGTCGACCCGGCCTCGGCCGCGCAGAGCCAGGACGGCACAGGTGCCCCGGCGACCCCGGTGAAGTTCACCGGCGCCACCGTCGGCTGACCCGAGGTCACCCGCCGGGGATCGCGAAGCCGGTCAGCGGCCGTGCGCGGGACGTGCTCGCGATCACGACGCCGACGTGACGCGATACACGTCGTAGACACCCTCGACGCCGCGGACGACCTTGAGCACGTGACCGAGGTGCTTCGGGTCGCCCATCTCGAACGAGAACCGGCTCACCGCGACCCGGTCGCGTGAGGTGGTGACCGACGCGGACAGGATGTTGACCTTCTCGTCGGCCAGCACCTTCGTCACGTCCGACAGCAGCCGGTGCCGGTCCAGGGCCTCGACCTGGATGGCCACCAGGAACACCGAGTTCTCCGACGGCGCCCACTCGACCTCGACGAGCCGTTCGGGCTGGCTGCGCAGGTCACCGGCGTTGGTGCAGTCGGTGCGGTGCACGCTCACACCGCCACCGCGGGTGACGAACCCGAGGATCTCGTCGCCCGGCACCGGGGTGCAGCAGCGCGCCAGCTTCGCCCACACGTCACTGGCGCCCTTGACGATCACCCCGACGTCGTTGGAGCCACGGCGCCGCGTCACCGTGGACGGCGTGGACCGGGCGGCCAGTTCCTCCTCGGCCTCCTCGACCCCGCCGATCAGCGCGACCAGCCGCTGCACGACGTGCTTCGCACTCGTGTGGCCTTCGCCGACGGCCGCGTACAGCGAGCTGATGTCGGGGTGCCGCAGCTCGGCGGCCAGCGCACCCATGGACTCCGCGGACACCAGCCGCTGCATCGGCAGGCCGACCTTGCGGATCTCCTTGGTGATCGCGTCCTTGCCTGCCTCGATCGCCTCGTCGCGGCGCTCCTTGGCGAACCACTGGCGGATCTTCGCGCGGGCCTTGGGCGAGCGCGCGAACTGCAGCCAGTCCCGGGTCGGGCCCGCGTTCTCCGCCTTGGACGTGAAGATCTCGACGACGTCGCCGTTCTCGAGCTTGCGCTCCAGCGCGACCAGCCGGCCGTTGACGCGCGCGCCGATGCACCGGTGCCCGACCTCGGTGTGCACGGCGTAGGCGAAGTCCACGGGGGTGCCGCCGACCGGCAGCGTCACGACGTCGCCCTTGGGCGTGAACACGAAGATCTCGCGCGCGGCGAGTTCGTAGCGCAGCGAGTCGAGGAACTCGCCCGGGTCGGCGGCCTCCCGCTGCCAGTCGAGCAGTTGCCGCATCCACGCCATCTCGTCGATGTCGACGGCGGTGGCCGACCGGCCGGCATGGGTGCCGCGCGTCTCCTTGTAGCGCCAGTGCGCCGCGATGCCGTACTCGGCGGTGTGGTGCATCTCGTAGGTGCGGATCTGCACCTCCAACGGCTTGCCGTCCGGGCCGATCACGGTCGTGTGCAGGGACTGGTACACGCTGAAGCGGGGCTGGGCGATGTAGTCCTTGAACCGGCCGGGCATCGGCTGCCACAGCGCGTGCACGACACCCATCGCCGCGTAGCAGTCGCGCACGTCCTCGACCAGGATCCGCACCCCCACCAGGTCGTGGATGTCGTCGAGGTCGCGGCCGCGGACGATCATCTTCTGGTGGATCGAGTAGTAGTGCTTGGGCCTGCCCTCGACCTTCGCCGCGATCCGCGAACCGGCCAGGCTCGTGGTCAGCTCGTCGATCACCTTGCGCAGGTAGATGTCGCGCGAGGGTGCGCGGTCGGCGACCAGGCGCACGATCTCGTCGTACTTCTTCGGCTGCAGGATCGCGAACGCCAGGTCCTCCAGCTCCCACTTCACGGTCGCCATACCGAGGCGGTGCGCGAGCGGGGCGAGGACCTCCAGGGTCTCCTTGGCCTTGCGGGCCTGCTTCTCCGGCGGCAGGAACCGCATGGTGCGCATGTTGTGCAGCCGGTCCGCGAGCTTGATGACCAGCACCCGCGGGTCGCGGGCCATCGCGATGACCATCTTGCGGATGGTCTCGGCCTCCGCCGCGGTGCCCAGCTTGACCTTGTCCAGCTTGGTCACGCCGTCGACGAGCTGGGCGACCTTGTCGCCGAAGTCCTCCGACAGCTGCTCCAGCGAGTAACCGGTGTCCTCCACCGTGTCGTGCAGCAGCGCCGCCACCAGCGTGACGGTGTCCATGCCCAGCTCGGCCAGGATCGTGGCCACCGCGAGCGGGTGCGTGATGTAGGGGTCGCCCGATTTGCGCCGCTGGTCGCGGTGCAGCTCCTCGGCCACGTCGTAGGCGCGCTGCAAGAGGCTCAGGTCGGCGCCGGGGTGCAGCTCGCGGTGGATCGCGGCGAGCGGCTCCAGCACCTGCTTCACCGAGGCGGCGCGCTGCGCCGTGATGCGCCGGGCCAGCCGCGCCCGCACCCGCCGGGTGGCCGACGGCGCCCGCGTCACGCCCTGCTGGGCCAACGCGTTGTCGTGGGGCGCCGAGGAATCGAGCTCTTGGCTCACCCCCACCTCCTGCCGTTCGCGGGCCATACAACCAGCCTCTGGAACACCAAGCGTACTGCGTCGTTCGTTACCGATCCGACCGCAGTCACGGCTGACCGGCTTGGGTAGCAAGGGTAGGTGCTGCTCGGGGCTTCCTGCTTTCGGCTGGATCGGCGACTCGCGTGGGTCCGTCGCCGTCGCCGGCCGGGGTCAGACCACCTGCAGGGAATGGATCTTCCGCGCGCCCAGGGCGGTGCGACCGTCCAGCGCGGCGAGTTCCAGCACCACCGACACGCCCGCGACCGCCGCGCCCGCGGTCTCCAGCAGCCGGCACGCCGCGTTGACCGTGCCCCCGGTGGCCAGCACGTCGTCAATGACCGAGACCCGTGCCCCGGCGGGCACGACCCGCTCCGGAAGTTCGAGCGTCGCCGTGCCGTACTCCAGCGCGTAGTCGACCCGGCCCGCCACCGCGGGCAGCTTGCCGGGCTTGCGTACCAGCACCACGCCGAGGCCCCGGGCGTAGCCGACGGCCGCGGCGAGCATGAACCCGCGCGCCTCGACGGCCGCCAGCAGGTCCACGTCCGGTTCGACGGTGGCCGCCAGCGCCTCGATCACCGCCGCGAAACCGGGCCCGCTGGCGAACAGCGGCGACAGATCACGGAAGAGCACGCCCGGTTCGGGAAAGTCCGGAACCTCGACGATGAGGTCCAACGCCGCGTCGAGGTCCACGGGTCACCGCTTCCGCTTGCCGGAGGGCCGCCCGCGTCGCTGGGCGCGCGGCGCCGCGGATTTCGGCGACTTCGGCGTGCGAGCGGGCACGCTGGCCGCGGCGGCGTACGCCTTCTCCTTGCGCAGTTCCGCTTCCAGCGTCTCGTCGTCGGCCGCGTCGAAGTGCTCCCCCGCCTCGGCCTTCTCCTGCTCGGCGGCGCGGCGGGCCCGGCGGCCCATGACCCGCTGGGCCTGCTGCTTGTACCTCGGGTCGCGCATCTTGAGGTCCACCAGCAGCGGGGTCGCGAGGAACAGCGACGACAGCACACCGGCGAGCATGCCGGTCAGCTGCACGAGCGCGAGGTCCTGCAGCGTGCCCTGCCCGAGCAGGATGTACCCCACGATCAGCAGGCCGAGCACCGGCAGCAGCGCGATGATCGACGTGTTGATCGAGCGCATCAGCGTCTGGTTCAGCGCCAGGTTCGCCGTCTCGGCGTAGGTGCGCCGGGTCAGCCCCAGCAGGCCGCGGGAGTTCTCCTTGACCTTGTCGAACACCACCACCGTGTCGTACAGCGAGAACCCGAGGATGGTGAGCAGGCCGATGACGGTCGCCGGCGTGACCTCGAAGCCGACGAGCGCGTAGATGCCCGCGGTGACGACGACGTCGTGGACGAGCGAGACCAGCGCCGCGATCGCCATCCAGCGTTCGAAGTAGACCGCCAGGAAGATCGTCACCAGCACCATGAAGACGGCCAGCGCGATCAGCGCCTGCCGGGAGATCTCCCCGCCCCACGAGCCGCTCACCGCGCTGTCGCTGATCGCCTGCTCGCTCGGCTGGCCGTTGGACGCCAGCGGCTGCAGTTGCGTGAACAGCGCCTGTTTGACCTTGCTGACCTGGTCCTCGTTCAGCGACTCCGACCGGATCTGCACCGTCGCGAGGTCGCCGACGCCGACCGACTGCGCCGACTCCGGCTCCTGGCCGATGGCCTGCGCGAAGATGTCCTTCGCGCGATCCGCCGAGATCGGACCGGACGCGCCCTTCGCGGGCATCTGGATCTGCGTGCCGCCGACGAACTCGATGCCGAGGTTGAACCCCCGGATGCCCATCCCGGCGATGCAGACCAGCACCAGCGCGGTGAAGAAGATGTACCAGCGCTTGCGCTTGCCGACGATGTCGAAGGCGCCGGTGCCGACGTAGAGCCGGTGGAAGACGCTGCCCTGCTTGGCCGGAGCCGCGCCGCTCTTGTCGGAGGTGGCCATCTCATGCCTCCTTCGCGGCCGTGGCGGCCTTGCGTGCTGTCTTGCGCTCGGCGGCCAGGTGCTGCACGCCCCCGAGCCCGGTGAGCCGCGGACGGGACAGGGTCTTCGACTGCGACACGAGCACCACCAGGGGGTGCGTCACGAGGAACACGATCACCAGGTCGAGCACCGTCGACACACCGAGGGTGAACGCGAAACCCTGCACGTCGCCGACCGCGATCAGGTACAGCACAGCGGAGGCGAGGAACAGGATCGCGTCGGACGCCAGGATCGTGCGGCGGGCCCGCACCCAGCCGCGCGGCACCGCCGAGCGGAAGGTGCGGCCCTCGCGTATCTCGTCCTTGAGCCGTTCGAAGAACACCACGAACGAGTCCGCGGTGACACCGATGGAGATGATGAACCCGGCGATACCGGGCAGGTCGAGCGTGAAGCCGATCGCACGGCCCAGCAGCACCAGGACCGCGTAGACCACGCAGCTGGACAGCGCCAGCGAAACGATGGTCAGCACGCCGAGCAGCCGGTAGTAGAACAGGCAGTAGACGAACACCAGCGCCAGGCCGATGCTGCCGGCGATGAGCCCGGCGCGCAGCGACGCGAGCCCGAGCGTCGGCGAGATCGTCTGGGCGTTGGACGTCTGGAACGACACCGGCAGCGAGCCGTACTTGAGCGTGTCGGCGAGATCCTTGGTCTGCTGCTGGGTGAAGTTGCCGGTGATCTGGGTGTTGCCGTCGACGATGGCGTTCTGGATCGTCGGTGCCGAGACCACCTGGGTGTCCAGCACGAAGGCCGCCTGCTTGCCGACGTTCTGGGTGGTGAAGTCGGCCCAGGTCTGGCGGCCCGTCGACTTGAACGTCAGGTCGACGGTCCAGCCCGGCTTGTTCTGCGCCGGCGGGGAGGACACCGCGGTGTCGATCTGGTCGCCGGCCAGGAACACCGGGCCCAGCAGGTACTTCGTGGCGCCGTCCTGGCTGCACGCGAGGAGCGGCAGCTTCGGGTCGTCGTTGCCCTGCAACGGGTCCTGCGTGGCGCAGGTGAACGCGCTCAGCGCCTGTTGCGCGGTGCCGCCCGCGGTGCCGGCGTTGCCGGTGCCGGTGACCAGGTCGGCCGCCTGCCGGGTGCCCCGCAGCTGCTGCAACTGGGCTGCCGTCAGGGTTTCGCCGCCAGGCGCCGGGGGCGTGGGCGGGGCGGTGGCCTGCTGGCTGTCGAGGACCTGGCGGAAGTTCAGCTGGGCGTTCTGGCCCAGCTTCTTCGCCTCGTCGCCGTTCGCGCCTGGCACGGTGATGATGATGTTGCTGCCCTGCGTGACGACCTGGGCCCCGCTGACGCCGATCCCGTTGACGCGGCGCTCGATGGTCTGCCGCGCCTGGTCGAGCGTCGTCTTGTCCAGCGCCTGCTCCTGGCCGTTCTCGATCAGCTTCGGGGTCAGCGTGACCGTCGTGCCGCCCTGGAGATCGATGCCGAGTTTCGGCGCCGGCTTCCGGTCGCCGGTGAAGAACACCAGCAGGTAGAGCACGACCACGATCAGTACGAAGATGCCGAGATAGCGTCCTGGCCGGATCCGCCCGGCGGGTGGTGCCACGGTGGTCGTTTCTCCTCGGGGATGGGTCTTGCGGCTGGTGCCCGCTGTTAGCTCCGGAACCTTACCCGGTGGCACGTGAGCACAGCGTTACCCCCGGCGCCTGTCGGTGACGCCGGGAGCAGCCTAGGCATACGGGCGATCAGCCCGCGGTCCGGGCCCTTGGCGCAGCGAACTGCCCTGCGGCCTACTTGCTCTGCTTGTGCTCGAGCGGAGGCGCGATCTGCGGACCGGCGGGCTCGTCCTGTTCGGCCGCGTCAGCCGTGTTTCCCGCGACCAGGTCGGCGTCCTCCGTGTCCTCGGTCTCGTCGAGGTCCACGTCATCCACCGCGGGTGCGACCTTCTCGCGCACCGCCTGCCGCAGCCACGTGGTCACCACGCCCGGCGCGATCTCGATGTCGATGGTGGTGTCGCTCGTGGTGTCGGCCACCGTGCCGTACATGCCCGAGGTGGTCATCACGCGGTCGCCCTCGGCGAGACTGCCTTGCAGTTGCTGCTGCTCCTGCGCGGCGCGCTTCTGCTTGCGGCTCCCCATGATCAGCGGGATGGCCACGACGACCAACAGCAGCAGCGGCAGGAAAAGCTGACTCATGATTCTCCATTCGGCGGACGCCACGCGCTCGCCTATTTGTCCGGATGTCTCTTTCGAGTGTGCCAGGTGCCACCGCAAAGCTCAGCACCCGGCTTCAATCGAACAGGCTCGATTGCTCCGAACGGCCGTAATCCGCGGGCGGGCGCAGGCCGAGATGCTCCCACGCGGCAGCGGTGGCGACCCGTCCCCGTGGAGTCCGCGCGAGCATACCCGCCCGCACCAGGTATGGCTCGCACACCTCCTCGACCGTGGTCGGCTCCTCACCCACCGCGACCGCGAGTGTGGACACGCCGACCGGGCCGCCGCCGAACGAGGACACCAGGGCGCTCAGCACGGCGCGGTCGAGGCGGTCCAGGCCCAGCTCGTCGACGTCGTAGACGGCCAGCGCGGCCCGCGTGACTTCGAGTGTGACGTCGCCGTCCGCCCGGACCTCGGCGTAGTCCCGCACGCGGCGCAGCAGCCGGTTCGCGATGCGGGGCGTGCCGCGCGACCGGTGCGCGATCTCGGCGCTGCTCTCGGCGTCGATCCGGATGCCGAGGATCACCGCCGCGCGGCGCACCACCTGGTCCAGTTCGGCGTCGGCGTAGAACTCCATCTGGCCGGTGAAGCCGAAGCGGTCCCGCAGCGGGCCGGTCAGCGCGCCGGACCGCGTGGTGGCGCCGACCAGCGTGAACGGCGCGATCTCCAGCGGAATACTGGTCGCGCCAGGGCCCTTGCCGACCACGACGTCGACCCGGAAGTCCTCCATCGCCAGGTACAGCATCTCCTCGGCGGGACGGGCGATGCGGTGGATCTCGTCGATGAACAGGACGTCGCCCTCGGCGAGGTTCGACAGCATCGCCGCCAGGTCGCCGGCGCGTTCCAGCGCGGGACCCGACGTGATGCGGATGGCGGCGCCGAGTTCCTCGGCGACGATCATCGCCAGGCTGGTCTTGCCGAGACCCGGCGGACCGGACAGCAGCACGTGGTCGGGCGGCACGCCACGCCGGCGCGCGCTCTCGAGCACCAGTTCCAGCTGCTCCCGCACCCGGGGCTGACCGACGAACTCGGCCAGCCTGCGCGGCCGCAGCGTGGTCTCCACCTCACGCTCGCCGGTCTGCGGCAGCGCCGAGAGGGTCTCGTCGTCCCCGTCGAAGCCGGTCACGGGTTCACTGTCCATGCCCCGGCCTTACCGCTTGCGGCCGAGAGTGGTCAGCGCGGCGCGCAGCACCGACGAGGTGTCGCTCTCGGCGGCGCCGGCCAGCACCTTGTCCACGGCCTGTTCCGCCTGCTTGGCGGGGAAACCGAGACCGGTCAGCGCCTCGACGACCTCGCCGCGCACCGCCGAGCCCGCTACCGGCATCGCCTCGGGGCCCGGCGCGGCGGCGGTGACCTTGTCCCGCAGTTCCAGCGTCAGCCGCTCGGCGCCCTTGCGTCCGATGCCCGGCACCTGCGTCAGCACGGTGATGTTGCCTTCGGCCAGTGCGGTGCGCAGCTTGTCCGGGTCGAGGACGGCCAGCGCGGCCAGCGCCAGCCGCGGCCCGATCCCGGAGACCGTCTGGAGCAGGCCGAACAGCTCGCGCGCCTCGGCCTCGGCGAAGCCGAACAGGGTCAGCGAGTCCTCGCGCACCACCAGTGAGGTGTGCAGCCGGGTCTCCTCGCCGCGGCGCAGCGTCGCCAGCGTCGCCGGGGTGGCCTGCACCGCGAGCCCGACGCCGCCCACCTCGACGACCACGTGGTCGAGCCCGACCGAGAGCACCTCGCCCCGTACCGAGGAGATCATCGCGCCATTCCCTTCTTCGCGCCGGCGGCCTTCGCCGCCGCGGCCAGCCGCGCCCGGTGGGTCTTCGCGAGCTCGGCGGCGCGGGCCTCGGCCTCGGCGAGACGGGCCCGCATCGGCTCCCGCCACAGGTGACAGATGGCCAGCGCGAGCGCGTCGGCGGCGTCGGCGGGGCTCGGCCGCTGCGCGAGCCCCAGCAGCCGGGTCACCATACCGGTGACCTGTGCCTTGTCCGCGCGGCCGGACCCGGTAACGGCCGCCTTGACCTCGCTCGGCGTGTGGAACACGACCGGCAGCCCGCGACGCGCGGCCGACAGCGCGACCACTCCCCCGGCCTGCGCGGTGCCCATCACGGTGCGGACGTTGTGCTGGCTGAACACCCGTTCCACGGCCACGGCCTGCGGTTCGTAGCGGTCCAGCCACTCCTCGACGGCCTCCGAGACCCGCAGCAGCCGGGTGGCCAGGGACGCGTCGGCAGGCGTGCGCACGACGTCCACCGCCACGCAGCTGACCGCACGGCCCTTGCCGCCGTCCACGACGCCGAGCCCGCACCGGGTCAGCCCGGGGTCGACACCGAGCACTCGCACCTGATCGCCTCCCAACCGAACACCAGTTCGGAGGCTACCGGGTGCCGTCCCCATCACCACACAGGACGCGCCGGGACCGGGAGATGTCCACTATGGACCGTCGACGCCGGGCGTCCAGCACTCCGGCCTGCCGCTCTCGGTCAGCACCGGCTGCCACTGCGCGAAGCCCTCGGGCGCATCGGCGTCCCACGGCCACTTGCCCTCCGGCGTGGCGACGATGATCTGCACCGCCGGGAAGTCGCCGTCGGGATAGACAACGAAGGCGCTGCCGAAGTACTCGGCGTAATGCTTGGGGTGCACGTGCTCGAACGTGACCGGCACACCCTCGAAGAAGTCGTCGTAGACCTTGCCGACCTCGAACAGGCCCGCGGTGGCCGCGCGGTCCACATAGGCGTCGAGCAGCACCTGCGCCATCGGCTCGGGAAGTCCGACCACGACGGCCTCGGGAACCTCGTGCGCCGCCCACACGCAGGCGGTGAAGCAGAAGCCGGAACCCCTGTCATCGCTGGGAACCGAGATCACCGCGTTGCCGCGGCGCTCGGCCTCGGCGACGATCCACTCGAGCAGATCGTGATCTTCGGGGGCGAGGATCTGCGTGTCGGTCTCGGTCGTCACGGCGGGCATTCTGCCGCACCCGTCCACCCACGTACAGTAGGCCCGCGGAAAAAGTCCCGGAATGCCTTGGCATACCGGGACTTTTCGTGTCTCGCGGTCAGCCGACCTCGGCGAGCACCTCGTCGGAGACGTCGAAGTTGGCGTACACGTTCTGGACGTCGTCACAGTCCTCGAGCGCGTCGATCAGCTTGAAGACCTTCTTCGCGCCATCGGCGTCCAGCGGCACGTTGACCGACGGGAGGAAGCTCGCGTCGGCCGACTCGTAGTCGTAGCCCGCCTCCTGCAACGCCTTGCGGACGGCGACGAGGTCGGTCGCCTCGGACACGATCTCGAACGACTCGCCGAGGTCGTTGACCTCCTCGGCGCCGGCGTCGAGGACCGCCATCAGTACGTCGTCCTCGGGCACCTCGTTCTTGGGCATGAGCACCACGCCCTTGCGGTTGAACAGGTAGGCCACCGAGCCCGGGTCGGCCAGCGAGCCGCCGTTGCGCGTCAGCGCGGTGCGCACCTCGGAGGCCGCGCGGTTGCGGTTGTCGGTGAGGCACTCGATGAGCACCGCGACGCCGTTCGGGCCGTAGCCCTCGTAGGTGATGTTCTGCCAGTCGGCACCGCCCGCCTCCTCACCGGCGCCACGCTTGCGCGCGCGCTCGATGTTGTCCTGCGGGACGGAGTTCTTCTTCGCCTTCTGGATGGCGTCGTACAGCGTCGGGTTGCCGTCCGGGTCGCCCCCGCCGGTCCGCGCGGCGACCTCGATGTTCTTGATCAGTCTCGCGAACAGCTTGCCACGCTTGGCGTCGAGGGCGGCCTTCTTGTGCTTGGTGGTGGCCCACTTCGAGTGGCCGCTCATCTCTTCTCCATCATCTCGATCGTTCCTGCACCATGTTCACGAAGAAGCGGTGCACCCGCTCGTCGCCCGTGAGCTCCGGGTGGAAGGCCGTGGCGAGCACCGGCCCCTGCCGGACCGCGACGATCCTAGCGGCCGCGGCACCGGCGTCGGCCGTGTCGGGCACTCTGGCCAGTATCTCCACCCCGTCACCGGCCTTCTCCACCCAGGGGGCCCTGATGAACACGGCGTGCAGCGGACCACCATCGAGCCCCTCGAATTCCAGGTCGCCTTCGAAGGAGTCGACCTGCCGCCCGAACGCGTTCCGCCGGACGACCACGTCCAGGCCGTCGAGCTGCCGCTGGTCGGGGCGGCCGTCGAGGACCTGCCTGGCGAGGAGGATCATCCCGGCGCACGAGCCGTACGCGGGCATGCCGGCGGCGATGCGCTCCCGGAGCGGCTCGAGCAGCTCGAACGTGTCGAGCAGCCGGGACACCGTGGTGGACTCGCCGCCGGGCAGCACCAGCCCGTCGACCGCGGCGAGCTCACCCGGCCTCCGGACCGGCCGCGCCCCGGCGCCGGCGCGCTCGAGCGCGGCAACGTGCTCACGCACGTCACCCTGCAGTGCGAGCACCCCGATCAACGGCTTCCTGGCCACCCGACCTCCTCCATGACCACTGTAAGCTGCGCGTTCGCCCGCGACACAGCGGAGGAGCTCCTGGCGCAAGCCGGGCGAGCCGGCCCATTTCCTGCGCCCACCAAGGCTCGTCTGCGGCAACAGGCCAAGGCCTACTCCGGGGGCCGGGTCACCAGCCGCGCTCGGCGAGGCGGTGCGGTTCGGGGACGTCGTCGACGTTGATGCCGACCATCGCCTCCCCGAGGCCGCGGCTCACCTTCGCGAGTACGTCCGGGTCGTCGTGGAACGTGGTGGCCTTGACGATCGCCTCGGCGCGTTTGGCCGGGTTGCCCGACTTGAAGATGCCGGAGCCGACGAACACGCCCTCCGCGCCCAGCTGCATCATCATCGCCGCGTCGGCCGGGGTCGCGATGCCGCCCGCGGTGAACAGCACCACCGGCAGCTTGCCGCGCTCGGCGACCTCGCGGACCAGCTCGTACGGCGCCTGGAGTTCCTTCGCCGCGACGTAGAGCTCGTCCTCCGGCAAGGACGTCAGTCGCTTGAGCTCGGCACGGATCTTGCGCATGTGGGTGGTCGCGTTCGACACGTCGCCGGTGCCGGCCTCGCCCTTGGAGCGGATCATCGCGGCGCCCTCGGTGATCCGCCGCAACGCCTCGCCGAGGTTGGTCGCCCCGCACACGAACGGCACGGTGAACGCCCACTTGTCGATGTGGTTGGCGTAGTCGGCCGGGGTGAGCACCTCGGACTCGTCGACGTAGTCGACGCCGAGCGACTGCAGCACCTGCGCCTCGACGAAATGCCCGATGCGGGCCTTCGCCATGACCGGGATCGACACGGCCTCGATGATCCCGTCGATGAGATCGGGGTCGCTCATCCGCGCCACCCCGCCCTGCGCCCGGATGTCGGCGGGCACGCGCTCGAGCGCCATCACGGCCACGGCGCCGGCGTCCTCGGCGATCTTGGCCTGGTCGGCGGTGACGACGTCCATGATCACGCCGCCCTTGAGCATCTCCGCCATCCCGCGCTTCACACGCGCGGTGCCCCGCTCGGGCAGGGAGGAACCAGTGGACTGAACTTCGGACACGGGGGACGCCTTTCACCGCGGAATGCACGCTTGCACGTCCAGTTTAAGCCTGGGTGGACCGCTTCCCCAGGCCAGTAAGCCGCAATCTCGGAAGGCCACTTTCGTCCATCGGCGGCGCCTGGTGGACACGGGGTTGCCGGGGCGTGGCCTGCGGGTGTGTGATCGAAGGCACACCCGTAAACCGACAACGACGTCCCGGGAGGCCTGGTCATGGCCGATAAGCAAACGAGAAACGGGGATTCCGGGGCCGCGGTCGCTGTGGACGATCCCCGCAAGGTACGCAACGTGGTCCTCGTCGGCCCTTCCGGCTCCGGAAAGACCACCCTCACCGAGGCCCTGCTCGCGGTGTCCGGCACCGTCAGCAGGGCCGGTTCCGTTGTAGAGGGCACGACGGTGTGCGACCACGACCCCGCCGCGGTCCGCCAGCAGCGCTCGGTCGGCCTCGCGGTCGCGCCGGTCATGTACGGCGACATCAAGATCAACCTGATCGATACCCCGGGCTACGCCGACTTCGTCGGCGAACTGCGGGCCGGCCTGCGCGCGGCGGACGCGGCCCTGTTCGTCGTGTGTGCCGCGGAAGGGGTGGACTCCGCGACCGTGTCGCTGTGGGACGAATGCGCCGCGGTGGGCATGCCGCGTGCGGTCATCATCGCGCGCACCGACCATCACCGCGCCGACGTGATGGGCGAGATCGCCGCCTGCCAGGAAGCGTTCGGCGCCGGCGTGCTGCCGCTCTACCTGCCCGCCAGCGGTGACGAACCCGCCCTCGTCGGGCTCATCACCCAGCGGCTCTACGACTACTCCGGCGGCTACCCCCCGAAGATGTCCGAGCCGGACCCGGCCGACCTCGACCGCATGGCCGATGCCCGCAACGAACTCATCGAAGGCATCATCGCCGAGAGCGAGGACGAGACCCTCATGGACCGCTACCTCGGCGGCGAGGAGATCGCGGAGGCGACCCTGATCGCGGATCTCGAGACGGCGGTCGCGCGCGGCACGTTCCACCCGGTCATCCCGGTGTGCGCCACCACGGGCGTCGGGCTCGCCGAGGTGCTCGACGGCATCGCCCGCGCCTTCCCGTCCCCGCTGGAGCATTCGCTGCCCGAGGTCAGCGCGATGGACGGGGCGAACACCGAGACGCTGCGCGCCGACCCGAACGGCCCGCTGGCGGCGGAGGTCGTGCGCACGGCGGTGGACTCCTACGTCGGGCGGGTATCGCTTGTCCGGGTGTTCTCCGGGACACTGCGCCCCGAACGGCCGGTGCACGTGTCGGGCCATGGGCTCGCCGAACGCGGGCACGAGGACCACGACGCCGACGAACGCGTCGCGCACCTGTACTCGCCGCTCGGGGCGAACCTGCGCGAGGTGCCCTACTGCGTCGCCGGTGACCTGTGCGCGCTCACGAAAGTCGGGTCGGCGGAGACCGGGGACACCGTGTCCTCGCCCGACCATCCGCTGCTGATGACGCCGTGGACGATGCCGGAGCCGCTGCTGCCGGTCGCGATCGTCGCGCACAACCGCAGCGACGAGGACACGCTGGCGCGCAACCTGTCCCGGCTCGTCGCGGGCGATCCGACGCTGCGACTCGAGCGCAACGCCGAGACGGCACAACTGGTGCTGTGGTGCATGGGCGAGGCACACGCCGACGTCGTGTTGTCGCGGCTGCGCGCGGGCGGGGCCGAGGTGGACACGGAGCCGGTGAAGATCGCGTTGCGGGAGACGTTCGCCGGGCCGGCGAAGGGCCATGGGCGGCATGTGAAGCAGTCCGGCGGGCACGGCCAGTACGCCGTGTGCGACATCGAGGTGCGGCCGCTGGAACGCGGCGCGGGTTTCGAGTTCGTGGATCGCATCGTCGGCGGCGCGGTCCCCCACCAGTTCATCCCGAGTGTCGAGAAGGGCGTGCGGGCCCAGCTCGCGAAGGGGCTCGTGTCGGGCTATCCCGTGGTCGACGTGCGGGTGACCCTGGTGGACGGCAAGGCACACAGCGTCGACTCGTCCGATGCCGCGTTCCAGACCGCGGGCGCGCTCGCGCTCAAGGACGCGGCGGCGAACGGCCGGGTGATGCTGCTCGAACCGCTCGACGCCGTGTCGGTGCTGCTGCCGGACGAGCATCTGGGCAGCGTTCTCGGCGACCTTTCGTCCCGGCGCGGACGGGTTCTCGGCACGGAGTCCGCCGCCGGCGGGCGCACGATGGTCCGGGCCGAGGTACCCGCTACGGAACTGCTGCGCTACGCGAGCGAACTCCGCGCACTGACATCGGGCACGGCGACCTTCACCCGGCACCACGCCCGGTTCGACCCGCTGCCGGAAGGAGCCAGGACGGCAGGCTAGTCATCCTGTCCCCGGTGGGACGCCCGTCAAGGGGTGGAAGGCGTGCCGGCTGCCCGCCGAGGTCGTCAGAAGTCGAAGCCGCCGGGGCGGCCGTTGCGGTCGGCGATCAGGCCGGCCAGCGTGGCGAGCGCGATCTCCGGGGGCGTGCGCGACCCGATGTTCAGCCCCACCGGCCGGTGCACCCGGTCGATGTCCGGGCCCGGCACGCCGAGTTGCTTGAGCGCCTCGATGTGCGGGCCGGGATGGCGCGGGTTGCCGAGCACGCCGACCCAGCGCACCGGATGCGCGAGCACGTCGCGCAGCACGGGGCCGAGTTCGGCGCGGTGATGGTTGGTGACGACCACGTCGGTGTCCTCGTCGAACTCCGGCAGCGCGGGATCACGCCCCGGTTCGTAGAGCGCGACCCGGTAGCCCAGGTCGGCACCGAACTTGATCAGGTACTCCGACACGGGCGAGGCGAAGACGGCCACCAGCGTGCGCGGCGGGGCCTCGTCACGTGCATCGCCGTGCGCGACGGCACAAGGATCGGACATGCCTCCGAGTCTGCCACCTACGGCATCGGTTCGACGATCTCGAAATACTCCGGCTGCGGAGCCGTGCCCGCGAGCTTGAAGTACCGCACCTTGCGCCGCTGCCGCAGCGCGAGCGTGTCCCGCACCGCGTCGTTGTGCACGCGGCGCGCGATCACGACGCGCTGCTCGGCGTCGGACAGTTCGTCGGCCAGGCGCGGCAGCAGCGTCGCGCGCGCGACGGTGCCCAGCACCTTGGTCAGCTCGTTCTCCGCGGTTTCCCGTTCGGGGCGCGGCGCGGCCTCCGCGAGGTCCGCGGCCTGCCGGATCGCCGCCGCCTCCACCCCGTCCAGCGCGGCCGCCGCGACCGCCCGCGCCACGACGGCGCGCCGCGCCAGCGCCGCGTCGAGCGCCGCCCAGCCCGCGTCGAGGCGGACGTGCAGCCGGTCCAGCCGGTTCGCCGTCGCCACGAGGAACAGCCCGCCGAGCACGATCACGGCGGCGACGACGGCGACCAGCGCCACGAACCAGCTCATTGCCTGACTTCCTGGGCGCTCACACGGCGCGGGTCCGCGGCGACGGCGATCTCGTACACGCGCAACACCTGCGTCACCACGACCGGCCAGTCGTACATGGCGACCCGCTCCCCCGCCGCGGCGGCCAGCGACGACCGGCGGGCCGGATCTTCGAGCAGCTCACGCAACCCGCCCGCCATCGACGCCGCATCGCCGGTCTCGAACAACAGGCCCGACCTGCCGTCGTCGAGCACGCGGCGGAACGAGTCCAGATCGCTGGCCGCCACCGCCGTGCCCGCCGCCATCGCCTCGGTGAGGATCATGCCGAAGCTCTCGCCGCCGGTGTTGGGCGCGCAATACACGTCGACGCTGCGCAGCACCCGCGCCTTCATCTCGTCGTCGACCTGGCCCAGCAGTTCGATGTGCGGCCACAGGTTCCGGCCCGCCATCCGCCGCAGCTCGTCGGGATCGCCGCGGCCCACCACCAGTAGCCGCAACGCGGGGAACTCCGGCAGCAGGCGGTCGGCGGCGGCGAGCAGCACGTCCATTCCCTTGCGTGGTTCGGTGAACCGGCCGATGAAGCCGAGCGTGCCGCCCGCGCGCGGATAGCCCTCCAGCGGCAGCGCCCGCGCGAACAGGTCGACGTCGACGCCGTTGGGGATCTCGACCGCGTCGCCGCCCGCGTGCTCGACCTGCACGCGCCGCGCCAGCGCGGACACCGCGATGCGCGCGGTGATCTTCTCCAGCAGCGGGCGCAGCACCGGCTGGAACGCCGAGAGCGTGCGCGAGCGTGGCGTCGACGTGTGGAACGTGGCGACGATCGGGCCGTCGGCGACCTTCAGCGCCAGCAGCGACAGGCTGGGCGCGGCCGGTTCGTGCAGGTGCAGCACATCGAAACAGCCGTCGCGGATCCATCGGCGCACCCGCGCATAGGACACCGGCCCGAACTGCAGGCGCGCGACCGAGCCGTTGTACGGGATGCCCAGCGCCTTGCCCGCGGAGTGCACGAAGTCCGGCAGGACGGCGTCGTCGTCGGCCGGAGCCAGCACCGACACCTGATGTCCCTTGGCCAGCAACGCTTTCGCGAGGTCGACCACGTGACCCTGCACTCCGCCGGGGACGTCGAAGGAGTAGGGACACACGATGCCGATCTTCACCCGGCCGCCTCGGTGTCTTGCGGGACACCCGCGCCCGCACCCGCACCCGACTCACCCGTGCGGTCCTCGTGGGCCACACGGGGTTCGGCGGGTTCGGGCTCGCCGAAGTCGGCGGTCCACAGCTTCTGCAGCATGTGCCAATCCGTCGGGTGCGCGGCGATGTCCCCGGCGAAGATGTCGGCCATCGCCTGGGTGGCCGCCGGCACCTCGGCGCGTGCGGTGACCCGGATCCGCGGGTGCACGCGCACACCCCAGCCGTCCTCGGTGAACCACAGGCCCACGGGCAGCAGCGCCGCGCCGGTGGTCGCCGCGAGCCGTGCCGGGCCCGCGGGCATCCTGGTGTGCCGGCCGAAGAACTCGACCGGGACGCCGGACCGCGTGAGATCGCGGTCGGCGACCAGGCAGACGATCTTGTTCTGGCGCAGGCGGTTCAGCAGCAGCCGGAACGACGACGCGCCGTCCGCCGGGACGAGCTCGAAGCCCAGCGACTCGCGGTACTCGACGAACCGGCGGTACACCGACTCCGGTTTCAGCCGCTCGACCACCGTGGTGAACGATCCGGTGTAGCCGACGAGCCACAGCCCGGCGGCGTCCCAGTTGCCCGAATGCGGCAGCGCGAGGATCGCGCCGTTGCCCTCGGCGAGCGCGGCGTCGATGTTCTCGCGGCCGGTCAGCTGCTCGTCCAGCTTCTGCCGGGCTCTCTCGTGATCCATGCTGGGCAGCCGGAACGACTCGTGCCAGTACCGGGCGTAGGACCGCATCGCGCCGCGCACCAGTTCGTCCAGCTCCACGGCATCCGCCTGCGGCACGACCCGCGACAGGTTCCGGCGCAGTTGCCGCACCCCGGCGCCGTTGCGGCGGGCGGCGAAATCCGCGCCCAGCCCGAACGCCGCTCCGGCGACCTGCGCGGGCAGCAGCCGCACCAGCCGCCAGCCCGCCGCATAGCCGGCGTCGGTCGCGCGCTGGGACAGCCTGCTCACGAACCCGCCTCCCTCGCCGACGCGGCCACGGCGACCATCCGCTGCCCGAGCGTCACCGCCGACAGCACCGCGAGCAGCCACTGCGAGGCCTCGACCGCGTACGGGACGCTCAGCCCCTGCAGCCCGGTGCCGACGAGCGCGATGATCAGCCGCTCGGCCCGCTCGATGAGACCACCATCGGCGGACAGGCCCTGCGCCTCCGCCCGCGCTTTGACGTAGGAGATGACCTGGCCCAGCACCAGGCAGATCAGCGCCGCCGCGGCCGCACGCAGGTTGTGCGCCTCGACGAAGCACCACCAGGCGATCGCGGCGAACAACACGCCGTCGACGAGCCGGTCGCAGGTGGCGTCCAGCGCCGCCCCGAACGGCGTGCCGTGGCCCCGTGCCCTGGCGATCGCGCCGTCGAGCAGGTCGAGCATCGCGAAGCCCCACACGGTGAACGTGCCCCACAACAACAGCCCGGCCGGGAAGAAGCCGACGGCGCAGCCGACCGCCCCCGCGGTGCCGAGCACGGTGATGGCGTTCGGCGTGACGCCGGCTCGCAGCAGCGCGTGGCCCAGCGGATCAAGAGCACGGGACACCGACGCGCGCGCGAAGATGTTCAGCATCAGACCGGCCGATAGTCAGGATCGGCAGGCCTGCTCGTCGCTGTCAGTGTCACCTGGGCGCTCACCTGGCTGCGGGTCGGAGATGTGTGTGCCAGGGCAGCCTATCGGCCCAGTACGACAGCCCGGTTGGGCGGCGCGCGGAAAACGCGCCGATCAGCGCACCCCGGCGTCGTCTGTACTCGGCGGGACACCCGCACCCGGCCGGTCCTCCTCGACGCCACTCCTCCGTCGCGGCTCACCCGTGCGGTCCTCAGTGTCTTGCGGGACACCCGCACCCGGCCGGTCCTCCGCGGCCTCCAGCTCCGCGAGCGCCGCCTCGCAGCGCGGGGTGAGCCGGTCCCGGATGGCGGCGCAGATCTCGCCCAGCTGCGTGACCTGTTCCGGCGTGAGCGCGTCGAAAAGCGCCTCCCGCACCGCCTCGACGTGCCCGGGCGCGGCCGCCTCCAGCGCGGCGAAACCGGCCGCCGTGAGCGTGGCGAACGCGCCGCGCTTGTCGGTCGCGCAGTGCTCGCGCCGGACCCACCCACTCGCTTCGAGCCGCGCGACGGCGTGTGAGAGCCTGCTGCGGGAGGACCGGCTGCGCTCGGCGAGCTCGCTCATCCGCAGCGTGCGGCCGGGCGCCTCGGACAGCCTGACCAGCACCTCGTAGTAGGTGTGCGGCATCCCGGCGTCGCGTTGCAGCTGCCCCTCGACGTGGCCGCCGACCATGTCGACGGCCGCGCGGAACTCACGCCACACACGCTGTTCGTCGTCGTTGAGCCATCGCGGTCCCGGCATGCGGACCATCTTACCCCTAGTTGAGTCCTCAACTATGCTTCGGTACAGTCATGGTTGAGAGTTCAACCCATCGCAAAACCAAGTTAGAGGAGTCGCAGATGAGCGCGCCCACCACGGAGATCCCCGGCTACCTGGCCGGAACCTGGGTCATCGACGGCACCCACTCCGACGTGACCTTCACCGTCCGCCACCTGGGCGTCTCGAAGGTCCGCGGCCGCTTCGACCAGGTCGAGACCACGATCGTGACCGCGGAGAACGTCACCGACTCGACCGTCACCGCCACCATTCAGACCGCGAGCCTGGACACCAACAACGGCGACCGGGACGCGCACGTGCGGGGTGCGGACTTTCTTGACGTGGAGAAGTTCCCGGTCATCACTTTCGCGTCCACCGCGGTGCGGGTGGAGGATGGGGAGTTCTTCATCGATGGCGATTTGACACTGCACGGGGTGACCCGTCCGGTGACGCTGGCCGCTGAGCTGGGCGGTTTCGGGGATGGGCTTACGCCGGGTTCGAAGGTGCTGGGCGTTTCGGCGAGCACCGAGATCAGCCGGACCGAGTTCGGGGTCGGTGCGGGCATCCCGGGTGCGGTGGTGAGCGACAAGATCAAGATCGAGCTGGATGTCGAGGCCGGCTTGCAGTCCTGATGCGAACCGTGAGGGACCTCTTGGCGGGTAACGCCATGAGGTCCCTCACGGCATTTCTCAGGCGTTCCAGGCGTTCGCGAGCAGTTCGCGCGTCTCGCCCAGCAGTTGTGGCAGGACCTTGGTGTGGCCGATCACCGGCATGAAGTTCGCGTCGCCGCCCCACCGTGGGACGACGTGCTGATGTAGGTGGGCGGCGATGCCGGCGCCGGCGATGACGCCCTGGTTCATGCCCACGTTGAAGCCGTGCGCGCCCGACACGGACCTGACGACGGTCATCGCGCGCTGGGTGAACTCCGCCAGTTCCCTGGTCTCGTCCGGACTCAGGTCCGTGTAGTCCGCGACGTGCCGGTACGGCAGCACCATCAGGTGGCCCGGGTTGTACGGGTACAGATTCAGCACCGCCCAGACTCGCTCGCCGCGCGCGAGGATCAGCGCGTCCTCGTCGGGCATCTGGATCAGGCGGCAGAAGGGGCAGCCTTCCGGCTCGTCGCCTTCCGGTTGGCCCTCGCCCTGGACGTAGGCCAGGCGGTGTGGTGTCCACAAGCGCTGCAGCGCGTCGGGCACGCCGACACCGTCCTGGGGAACGACCTCCGGACTCACCCGAGGACCGCCCCGAAGGTCTCCGCGGTGGGCGAGGTGTTCTCGCGGCGGGCGACCCAGCCGGCGATCGCCTCGACGGCGTCCGGCACCGGGACCCCGTTGACCTGGCTGCCGTCGCGGAAGCGGAACGACACCGCGCCCGCCTCCACGTCCTTGCCGCCGGCCAGCACCAGGAACGGTACCTTCTGCGTGGTGTGGGTGCGGATCTTCTTCTGCATCCGGTCGTCACCGGTGTCGACCTCGACGCGGATTCCCTTGGTGCGCAAGGCTTTCTCGACACCGCGCAGGTGCTCGACGTGCTCGTCGGCGATCGGGATGCCGACCACCTGCACCGGGGCGAGCCAGGCCGGGAACGCGCCGGCATAGTGTTCGGTGAGCACGCCGAAGAAGCGCTCTATCGAGCCGAACAGGGCCCGGTGGATCATCACCGGGCGTTTGCGGGAACCGTCCGCCGCGGCGTACTCCAGTTTGAACAGTTCAGGCAGGTTGAAGTCCAGCTGGATGGTCGACATCTGCCACGACCGGCCCAGCGCGTCCTTCGCCTGCACCGAGATCTTCGGGCCGTAGAACGCCGCGCCGCCCGGGTCCGGTACCAGTTCCAGCCCCGAGGACTCGCCCGCCTGGCGCAGCACCTCGGTGGCCTCGGCCCATACCTCGTCCGAGCCGACGTACTTCTCGTCGTTGCGGGTGGACAGCTCCAGGTAGAAGTCGTTCAAGCCGTAGTCGCGCAACAGGTTCAGCACGAAGTCCAGCAGCGACTTCAGCTCGTCGGCCACCTGCTCCGGGGCGCAGAAGATATGCGCGTCGTCCTGGGTGAAGCCGCGGGCGCGGGTCAGGCCGTGCACCACGCCGGACTTCTCGTACCGGTAGACAGTGCCGAACTCGAACAGCCGCATCGGCAACTCACGGTACGACCGGCCGCGCGAGGCGAAGATCAGGTCGTGGAACGGGCAGTTCATCGGCTTGAGGTAGTAGTCCTGCCCCGGCTTGCGGACCTTGCCGTCCTCGCCGTACTCGGCGTCGAGGTGCATCGCCGGGTACATGCCGTCGCGGTACCAGTCGAGGTGACCCGACACCTGGAACAGCGTGCCCTTGGTGATGTGCGGCGAGTAGACGAACTCGTACCCGGCTTCGACGTGCCGCTGCCGCGAGTAGTTCTCCATCTCCTGCCGGATGATGCCGCCCTTGGGGTGGAACACCGGCAGCCCGGACCCGATCTCGTCGGGGAAGCTGAACAGGTCCAGCTCCGCCCCGAGCTTGCGGTGGTCGCGGCGCTCGGCCTCGGCGAGCATCTCCAGGTAGTGCTCCTGCGCCTCCGGCGACTCCCACGCGGTGCCGTAGATCCGTTGCAGCTGCGGGTTCTTCTCGTTGCCACGCCAGTACGCGGCCGCGACACGGGTGAGCTTGAATGCCGGGATGAACTTGGTGGTCGGCACGTGCGGCCCCCGGCACAGGTCGCTCCAGACCGCTTCCTTGGTGCGCGGGTCGAGGTTGTCGTAGATGGTCAGCTCGCCGGCACCGACCTCCATGATCTCGGAGGTGTCCACTGTGTCCTCAGTGGACTTGAGGTCGATGAGCTCGAGCTTGAACGGCTCGTCCGCCAGCTCCGCGCGGGCCTGCTCGGGCGAGTCGAACCGGCGGCGCGAGAACTGTTGCGCGCCCTTGACGATCTGCTTCATCCGCTTCTCGAGCGCCTGCAGGTCCTCGGGGGTGAACGGCTTGTCGACGAGGAAGTCGTAGTAGAAGCCGTCCTTGACCGGCGGCCCG
The DNA here is from genome assembly GCA_035547575.1 of Amycolatopsis sp. Classification (GTDB taxonomy): domain Bacteria; phylum Actinomycetota; class Actinomycetes; order Mycobacteriales; family Pseudonocardiaceae; genus Amycolatopsis_E. Next base: position 30,141 of record DASZUO010000303.1, read on the forward strand.
ATGCCGAGCTTGGCATCCGGGAACTGCTGCTGCACGGCCTGGGCCAGCACGTGCGCCGCCGAGTGCCGGATCACGCTCCGCCCGTCCTCGGTGTTCGCGGCGACGGCCTCGACCGGGGTGTCCGCCTCGGGCACCCACGCCAGGTCACGCAGGCGGCCCTCGGCGTCCCGGACGACGACGATCGTGTCCGGCCCCTTGGTCGGCAGGCCCGCCTCGCGGATCGCGGCACCGGCCGTGGTCCCGGCCGGCACCACCACGCTCGACGCGGGTGTGGTCACGGCGGACGACGGCTGGGTCACGATGGGCTCCTTCGAACGAAGTGGTTACCCACCGATGTTATCCGTCGTCCGCCGCAGGTTTTCGTGAGGGACGTCAGACGGTTTCGACGACCTCGTCGTAGTCCAGCCGCGGCAGGCGGTCGAACCAGGGGTTGTCGCCCGGCTTGCCGACGTTCACCACGACCAGCGACTTCCAGTTGGTGCCCGCGAAGAACTCCTTGTCCACGCCGATCGCGTCGAAACCGGTCATCGGGCCGGCGGCCAGGCCGGCGGCGCGGACGCCGATGATGAAGTAGCCGACCTGCAGCAGCGAGTTCAGCCGCGCGAAGTCCTCGCGAGCGCCCTCGTCGCCGGCGAAGAGGTCCTTCGCGTCCGGCCTGTGCGGGAAGGTCTTGGGGAGGTGTTCGTGGAAGTCGACGTCGGCGGCGAGCACGACGGTCACCGGGGCGCTGGCGGTCTTGGCGCGGTTGCCCTCGGACATGTGCGGCAGCAGCCGCTGCTTGCCTTCCGGGGTGCGCACCACGAGCGCGCGCAGCGGCTGCGTGTTCATCGACGTGGGGGCCCACTTCACCAGGTCGTAGATGGCCTGGAGCTGATCTTCGCCGACCGGCTCGTCGCTGAAGCTGTTCGCCGTGCGGGCTTCGCGGAACAGCAGGTCCTGCACGTCCTCGGGCACGTGGAGCGCATCGGCTAGGCTTGCGGTCGAGGTCATCGGGTACTCCCTTTCCGTCTAGGCTTCACTCCCAACAACATGGTTGAGCGCTTGACCATTTCCTCCGGGGAGTGTGTGGATCATCACGGCGCGTAGATGCGTGCCCAGTCGACCTGTGCGGTGGTCTGGTGCGGGGCACCCGGATGCTTGCTGATGTAGGTCAGCTGCAGCGCGAGGTGCATCGGCGCGTGGGGCAGGAACTTCGGATCGTCGTAGACGCCCCAGGGCTGCCCGTCGAGGTAGAGGGTGATCTTGTCCGGCTGCCAGTCGACCCCGAAATTGTGCCACTGCGTCAGATCGACCGGGTTGCTCTTGAAGTAGGGCCCCTGGATGTTGCCGGGACCGTGCAGCCAGCTCTCGGTGTAGGGGCGGTCGGGGTTCCAGGTCTCGCTGAAGTCGATCTCGCCCGCGTCCGGGAGGTTCGAGTTGTTCTCGCTCCACAGCAGGAACGTGGGCGCGAAGCCAGGGTCCGCCGGACGCGGCATCCGCGCGCGCACCTCCCAGCGGCCGTAGGTCTGGTTCGCCTTCCAGGCGATCCCGCACGTGGTGCCGGCCACGGTGGCCTTGCCGGTCAGCGTGAGCACGCCACCGGAGACCGTGCACTGCTTACGGTTCCACGACTCGTTGATCGAGTTGTCGCCGTCGTAGACCGTCCAGTTCGTGGTGTCGACCGCCGTGCCGTCGAACTCGTCGCCGGCGACCTTCGTCCAGCCGTAACGCAGCGCGGCCTCGGCGGGCAGCGGCCCCGCGGGCAGTGCGGCCGGGGTGCCGCCCTCGGCATGCGCGGGCTGGTCGCCCGAGGCGTCGAAACGCTGCGTGACCACGCGGGCGGCGACCACGGCGAGTGCCACCAGGACGACGCACAGGCCGATGAGGACGACGCGGCGCTTCACAGCGGCCAACCTACCGTCCCTCGAACGGGTGATGCCTCGGGCCCGCTCGGTTCGAGATCGGCCCGCCGGGCCCTGGTCCGGGCGGCGAGGAACAGCGCCTGCCGCCGCAGTCGCGCGCCGGGCGCCTTCGCCGCGCCGACCAGCCGGTCACGCCGCCGGACGTCCCACTGCGGTGCAGCGGCCACCTCGCCGGACAGCGACCGCTGCTCGGCGAACCCGGTGTGATCGGTCGCGGCCGACAGCGAGACGGTCGACACGCGGAACGCCGCCAGGGACTCGCGAATGCCGTAGAAGTCGCCCCGCTCGAGCAGGTCGACCCACAGCGCCAGATCCATCGGGAACATCCAGCGCGCGTCGAAGCCACCCACGGCGTCGAAATCCGCGCGCCGGAACAGCGCCACGGCCGACTCACCGAGCGGGTTGCCGCCGTGCCGCACCACCCGGCGAATCACCTCGCGGCTCGCGTGCCTGCCGACAAGGCCGCGCAGCCCGACGTTGCGCAGGATCGGCCGCGACTCCTCGTTGATCATCGCGCGGCGGCTGCACACCAGCGCGATCCCCGGATCCCGTGCCAGCACCGCGTACTGCCGTTCCAGGCAGGTCGGATGCAGCAGGTCGTCGGCGCACACCAGCTTCACCAACGGCGCCGTAGTCTCGGCGACGGCCTTGTTCCAGTTGTCGGCGATAGGCAGCACATGCTCGTTGCGCACAACTCGCAAACGCGGATCGTCGAATCCGCGCAGCACCGCGGCAGTGGAGTCGGTCGACGCATTGTCGATCACGACCAGCTCGAAGTCCCGGAACGTCTGTGCGAGCACACTGCGGATCGTGCCCTCCAGATATAGTCCGGCCTGATATGCCGGGACACAGACCGAGATTTCGGGCCTCTTCACCACGCTTCCCCTCTCTGCCCGGCGTGCGGAGCCTCGCGATGGTAGCGGTGTTACTCATCGTGATCAGTGTCTGGTTGCCCGGGGACACGCGCGCCTGGGGAGGTGCTCACATGCGGCTGGGGGTGACCCACGCCCAGTACAGCCTCGACCCGTGGCTGCCGCCGGCTCGTGCGGCGGAGGGCGAACGCATTCTCGGGGCCGCTCCCCTGCTGCAGAACCAGCACATCATGGGCTGGGGCGCGCTCAATCCCGAGCCCGCGCCCGGAGAGTACGACTGGTCCACTGTGGACAGCCGGATGGAGCTGATCGCCCGCACCGGCGGCACCCCGGTGATCACGTTGTGTTGTGCCCCGGACTGGATGAAGGGCGGCAGCCCGGGCGCCACGGACTGGGACCGCCTCACGGACGCGCCGCTGCCCGCGCACTACGCGGACTTCGCGGCCCTCGCCGCGACGGTCGCGCGGCGCTACCCGCAGGTGCACTACTTCCAGGTCTGGAACGAGCTGAAGGGCTTCTGGGACGCGGCGGGCAACACGTGGGATGCCCCCGCGTACACCGACTTCTACAACCAGGTCTACGACGCGGTGAAGCGCGTGCGGCCGGACGCGGAGATCGGTGGGCCCTACGCGGTGTTCACCGTCGACCCGTCGGCGAGCGAGGCCGGTCCGCTGACCGGTGCCTACGGCCGTGTCGACGAGCGCGTGCTGCAGCTGTACCGCTACTGGAACGAGCACAAGCACGGCGCGGACTTCGTCGCGGTGGACGCCACGACGAGGTCGGCCGCGGGCAGTGCCCTGTTCGCCGACGCGACACGCTGGGTGCACGCGCTGACCGGCTTGCCCGTGTGGTGGTCGGAGTTCTATCCCGCGCCCGCCGCGGACACCGATGAGGCACGGGCCGCCGCGACCCTCGACGCCGTCGCGCAGGCGGCCGAGGCCGGGGCCTCGGCGATGCTGCTCTGGCAGCCGCAGGCGAGCGACGACCTGCCGTACGCGGCGTTGTGGACCGATCCGTCCGCGGGACCGGCCGGCCCGACGAGCCTGACCGCCGCGTGGACGTGGCTCGCGCCGCGGCTGGCCGCCGGGTCCGTGCGCATCGCCAGGGACGTGCCTGGCGATCTGCTGTGGTTCACCGACGGCCACGAGACGCTGACGGTGAACCTGTCCGCGTCGGGCCGGCTCGTCCGCGAGAACGGGGACACCACAAGCCTTCCGCCGTTCGCGATCGCACTGGGCTGATCGTCTCATCCCGAGGTGAGGCCGGCGACGATGCGCCAGATCGCGCCCGCGACGGTCAGCACGGCGAGCACGACGGCGATCATGTCGAGCAACCGGATGCGGCTGGTGCGGGCGGTCGCCGAGTCCGTGGACCGGCGCCCCACGGCGAGTTCCTTGAGGACCGTGCGGGCGATCAGCACGCCCAGCAACGCCACCCCGCACAGCGCGGTGACCAGCGTGAGCACGTCCGCGGCACTCACGGCGTCATCCTGTCCCTTCGTCGACGGGCTGCACGTCCGGCTCCGCGGCGCTGGTCCGGCCGAGCACGAGTGCGCCGTTGTCGTTGTACACCACGCGATACAGGCTGTTCTCCAGTCCGTGCAGCAACTGGTCCTCATACCCCGGCGGGGTATGGTTGAGGATCGACAGGTACGCGAACTGCGGCTCGGTCACCACAAGATAGTCGGGGCCGTTCTCCTGCAGGCACGCGACCGCGACCTCGGCCTTCGACAGGTCGGGGCAGTAGTTGTCCGCTTCGGACTGCTTCACAACGCCGACGCGGGTGAACTGCAGCGGCACCGCGTTGACCAGCGAGTCGACCCGCTGGCCCGGCTCCGCGCGTTGCACGGCCCAGGTCGCGGCGGAGACGTCGTCCTTGCTCACGCTGGTGTAGGCGTCGTTGCCGCCCCGCGCCAGTACCGTCATCAACGCGAGCACCGACAGCGCCACGCACGGCAGCGCCGCCACCGCGACGGTGCGGGAGGGCCGGTTCCGCCAGCGCAGCCGCCGCGCGTGGGTGACCGCCCGCTCGAGCGCGATCCCGCCCGCGAGTGCCATGAACGGCAGCGAGAACAGGAAGCAGCGCATGAACACCTCGCCGCCGTAGGACTGCGCCAGCGCGAGCCCGAACGGCGCGACGCACAGCGCGGGCAGCAGCCACGACCGCAGGTTGTCCCGGCGCATGAACACGATGCCGAGCGCGGCGATCGCCGCGACCAGCCCGCTAGCGGCGATCCGCACGAGCAGCACCACGAGATGCCCGCTGCTGCCGGAAAGGCGGTCGAACAGTCCCTGCCCGACCGAGCCGCCGACGTCGCCGAGCGGGCTGAGGATCAGCGGGATCAGCTGGCCGATCCAGAAGTCGGACGCGCCGAGCGAGAACCACACGACGGCGCCGGCCAGCACCACGAACGGCAGCCACGCCGGCCACAGGCGGCCGAAGAGCAGCAGCATGATCAGCAGCGCGCCCAGGATGTACGGGGTGAGCTGGTGGGTCGGCGCGAGCCCGAGCCCGATGAGCACCACCGAGCCCTGCGCGACCAGCCGGGCCTTGGGACTGGAACGGGGCGCCAGGCGCACCCGCATTCGCGCCCGCACCGGCTCGGTCAGCCGGGGCCGCACGAGATGCCGGAACGTCAGCGTGAGCGCGGCCAGCATCAGCACCATCGAGGTGGCCTGCGGCGAGAAGTAGTCCTGTTCGGTCCAGTTGCCGACGAGGAAGATCCACGGCGCGATCCACGACGCGCGGCGGTTTCCCAGCGCGGACACGGCGAACGCGCGCACGCCCAGCACCATCAGGCCGGCCAGCACCGTCGGCGCCCAGTTCAGCAGCGGGATCGCGTTCGGGATCCCGGACGCCTTGGTGATCATGGCGACGAACGAGAAGAAGCCCGCCCACGAGAACCGCGCGTCATAGCCGCGCAGCACGTCGCCGTTGTTGGCGATGTACTCGGCGAAACCCGCGTGCAGCCACGAGGTCGGCAGCCGGGCCTCCGCCTCCACCGCCGGTTGCAGCCCGTACACGAACACGACGCCGACGAGCGTGTACGCGGTGAGGAACCAGGTCCGCGGCTCGTAGCGCAACAGTTCCAGGATCACCGCCGCGATCAGGACCGGATACGCCAGCAGGGTCAGGACGTTCAGCTCGCCGAACAGCCCCAGCCCGCCCATCGCCGAGGGCGCCACGGGATGCAGCCCGAGGACCCACAGGATGACGCCGGCGGCGGCCAGCGCGGGACCGAAGTACGGGTCGGCGAGGACGGCGGGGCGGCCCGGTCCCCGCCCCAGCGGCGGCCGCGACTCGACGGCGCGCCGCGGCGCGGTCTCCTCCGCCGGGGTCAGCAGCCCCGCGGCGGGGATGTAGCGGGTCGGCGTGTTCGACGGCGTGTAGTGCACCGGCCGGCCGGCGCCCGGGTAGCGGCGAAACGGCCGGTTCGGGCGGAACGCGCCCAGAAACCGGGTCGGCGCACTCACGCCGTCGCTCCGCGCAACCGGCGCGGCAGGTCCGCCAGCACCACGGCGGCCAGCACGCACTCGGCGATCAGCAGGCCCACCCCGAACGCCAGTTCCGTGGGCATCACGAAGGCGAGCACGACGGCCAGCGCGGCGGTGGCCGCGTGCAGCGTGGCGACCCCCGTTCCGCGTCCCTGCCCGAGATGCACGGCGATCGCGAGCAGCACGACGAGCCGGGGCGCCTGCGCCACGAGCAGGATCCGGAACAGGCCGGCGCCCGCGGTGTAGTCCTTGCCGAAGATCAGCAGGATCACGCCGGCGAGCACGCCGCCGAGCACCAGCAGCGGTACGAACACCAGGGCGAGCCGCCTGCCGGCCTCGCCGACCAGGGCGCGTGTGTGGCCGGGTTCGGCGGACAGCCGCACCACGAGTGGGTTGACGAACACCGACGCGGCCAGGTCGAGTGCGTTGATCGCCGTCCACACCACGAAGAACACCGCGTTGGCCTCGGCGCCGAAGCGATGCAGCATGATCAGCGGGATCAGGTTGTACAGCACGACGACGCACACCGTGCCGGGGTAGGTCGGCGCGAGCAGCCGCACGATCTCGCGCCGATCGGGCAGCACGCCGGGTTCGCCGGGCGGGCGCACGCGCCGGAACACCAGCGCGGTCACCACGAGCACGGCCAGCACCGTCGGCACGATCCACGACAGCAGCAGCCCCTGGGCGCCCGCGAGCGGTGCGAGCGCGACGAGCACGATCAGCCGGGCCAGCGCGAACAGCCCGTTCTCGATCGGCACCCAGCGCGCGCGGCGCAGCCCGGTCAGCACGGCGTCCTGGAACTGGAACACCGTCCACGCGGCGGCGGCCACCACGAACAGCGCGATGCCGCCGGGGAACTTCGCCACCACTTCACGGCCGGAGGGCAGCAGCACGAACACGACGCCACCGACCAGCCCGCCGGCCAGCACGATCACGTACGACCGGCTCAGCAACCGCCGCAGCAGGCTGCCGGACCGCGGCAGCCAGCGCAGGATCGCGGGCCCGAGCCCGAGTTCGGCGATCCCCGCGACGAGCAGCATGCCTGACACGAACGCCGACGCGTGCCCGACGTCGGCCGCCGGCAGCAGCCGCGCCGCCAGTATCCAGCCCACCATGCCCGCGACCGCGCTGATCGCGGCGCTGGCCGAGAGGGCGAGCCCGTCGGCGAACATGCCCTGCCCCGAGCCCAGCGGGGCCTGGGGCCGGGTGCGCTGGCGCGGCCACCGCGTCACCGGGCACCCGCCTCGCGCGGCGGCCTGCTCCGCACGACGTGGTGGACCAGCAGCGCGCCGGTCGCGATCGCCATCGAGACGACCGCGACCTCGGGATGCCAGGCGTGGGTCAGCACCAGCATCTGCGCCAGCACGATGCCGACGGCGACCGACAGCCCGACGGCGCAGATCCAGGTCACCGACACGTGCCGCACGTTGACATAGGAAATGAGTGCCCAGCCGGGTGCGGTGCCGACGAACACCAGCACCAGCAGGGTCCGCACCGGCGTGACGACGTCGATCATGATCAGCAGGATCGTGAGAGCGCAGACACCCAGCAGGCAGTACGCGGTGATCCGCCGGTTCCGCAGTTGCCGAATCACCGCCGCATCCCCTCCCGTCTCGCCTGTCGCTACCCGCGTTGCCGGCGCCACGCGACGACGAGGGCGGCCGGGCCTGTCAGCATTCCATAGCGCTCGTCACGTCTGAGTTGGCGTAGCCGCGAACGGGCGGCCCGGTCGGACAGCGGCAGTTCCGGGGTGCGCGCGGCGAGCCGTGCGAGGCCGCGCGGCAGGCGGCGCAGGATGGAGAAGACCGTCGCCGGCCGGCGCACGACCGACAGCAACAGCATGGCGGACAGGCCGACGCCGTAGCCGCGCATCTGCTCGCGCAGTTCGAGCCAGTCCGCGCGGTGGATGTGCCGTGCCACGGCGTGTGGCGTGAACACCACCGTGCCGTCCATCCTGGCCAGCCGGACGAAAAGGTCGAGGTCCTCCCCCGCCATCGCCGGGCTGCCCGCGCCGAGCAGCGGGTCGAACCCGCCGAGCCGCTCGAACGTCGTGCGCCGCCACGTGGTGCAGCTGCCGGGGCCGTAGCGCGCGAGCGACAGCGGGTAGAGCGGGTCCTCGCGCGCGGTGCCGCGGTCCAGCCGCTGCCTGCGCACGGAGTGGCTGTAACCCTTGAGGCGCTCGTAGAGCACCTCGGCGTCGGTCTCGAGGCTCGCGGGCAGCACGAGCGCGGTCACGCAGCCCACGCCGGAGTCGGTGACGAACTCCTCGGCGACCGCGTCGAACCAGCCCGGCTCGACGCTGATGTTCTCGTCCAGGAACGCGATCAGCTCGCCGCTGCTGTGCCGTGCGCCGGTGTTGCGGGCGATGCTGGCGCCCTTGCGCGGCTCGACGACGTAGCGCACGCCGAGTTCGTCCAGTTCGCCGCGCAGCCAGTCGTCCCCGGCGGGTGCGGGCGGGTGGTTGTCGACCACGACGATCTCCAGCCGCGGGTAGCCGGCGGACAGCGCGGCCCGCACGCTCTGCAGCGCCTGCGCCTTGCGGTGGGCCGTGGGCAGCACGACGCTGATCAGCGGCCGCTCGAACTCGCGGCGCCGCGGACGTGGGCCGGCGGTGATCATGTCGAGCCGCACCGCGCCGCGCCGTACCGGCAGCAGCACCACGTCGAGGGTGCGGTCGCCGTCGCGGACCAGCACCTGCGCGGCCTGGTAGCGGCCGACCGTGCGGGACGGCACGGGCAGTTCGACCGGCAGGTCGCCGACGTCGACGGTCGCGACGTGGATCGGGCCGTGCACGAGCTTCGGCGTGGTGGTACGGACCCGCAGCCGCGGACCGGCGAGCTTGCCGCGCACGTACCCGGACGCGGTCGCGACCACCACGGTGCAGATCGCGGCGAGCCCCGTGCCGCCGGCCCCATTTCCCCGCAACAGCCGGGAAAACTCGCGCAGCACCGCCGAAACGATCACCTTGCGCAGGTAGTCCCGCTCGGTCGACAGCGCCGCGTCCGCGCCCACCGACCGCGACACCAGCGCCTTGGACAGCCCCTCACCCCAGCCGCGGCGGCGCAGGTAGCGCCACGTCAGCCGGTCCGGCGTGACGCGGTGGCGGACGACCGCGGCGGGCCGGAACAGGATGGCCGACCCTGGCGAGGCCTGGCCGATCCGGATGCACAGTTCGGTCTCCTCGCAGCCGAGCGGGGTACGCCCGACGCGGCCGAGGTCCTCGGTGAACAGGCCGGCGAAGTGGAACGCCTCGCGGCGGAAGGACATGTTGCAGCCCATGAGGTTGCGCACCGGCGTCTCGGTGACCGGCTGGCCGGTGTAGGTGCAGCCGACCACCCAGTCGAGCTCGCCGGTGCCCTCGCCCCGCGCGGGCAGCAGCGGCGAGCGCACGCCGTCGGGCCACACCGGGCGCGCGGCGCCGCCGACTGCCACGACGCTGGGGTCGTGGTAGCCCGCCAGCAACTGTTCGAGCCAGTCCGGTTCGGGGCAGGCGTCGTCGTCGAGGAACGCGAGCACGTCGCCCTTCGCGAGTTCGATCGCCGTGTTGCGCGCCCCGGACAGGCCGCGGCGGCCGGCGTTCTCGGCCACGGTGACGCCGAGGAACTCGGCGGCGGCACGCGCGGCGAGGTCAGGGTTGTGGTCGATGACGAGGATGATCTCCGCCGGCGGCAGGGTTTGTGCGCGCACCGCGGCGATCCCCGCGACGAGGTCGGCCCACCGGCGATCCGTGTACGCGCAGATCACCACCGATACCGCGGTCACGCCCGCTCCCCCGTCCGCGGTGCCGTGCGGGACCCCCACACGCCGTCATGCGCCATGAGGGGATCCCGCACGGCGTTGAACCGGCGAGTGCGGCGCTCCTTGCCGACCCGCTGCCACTCGGCGACCAGCGTGCGCAGCACCCGGCCGCCGTCGGAGAAGGTCCGCAGGTTCGTCTCGCCGTAGAGCCGCGCCCGCTCGACGCTGGGCACCTCGGTGATCCACAACCCGAGCGCCGCCACCCGGCAGTTGATCACGGTCTCGATCTCGAAGCCGTCGCCCCACAGCATCCGATCGCCGTCCGCGAACACGGGCGGCAGCGCCAGCCGCGGCACCAGGTCCCGCCAGAAGGCGTTGTAGCCGTAGCACAGGTCGGTGAACCCGCCGCTGAACAACGTGTTGCTCAGCCGGTTGAGCCCCGAGTTGCCCGCCGCCCGCAGCGCGGTGATGTCGTGGCTCCCGCCGCCGGGCGCGAACCGAGTGCCCTTGGCGAAGTCCGCGCCACCGACGAGGGCGTCCACGAACCGCGGGATCTCCGCGGGGTCGGCGGAGCCGTCGGCGTCGAACATGACGATCACGTCGCCGGAGGCGGCGGCGAACCCGCAGGCGAGCGCGTTGCCCTTGCCGCGGCGGGTCTGCTGGACGACGCGCACGTCAGGCAGCATCTCGCGCGCGACCTCGGCGGTACCGTCGCCGGAATGTCCGTCCACGACGAGCACTTCGGACACGGGCGGCAGTTCGGGCAGCACCTCGCGCAGGTTCGCGGCCTCGTTCTTCGCCGGCACCACGATCGTCACATCGGGTTCGAGCCGTCTGCGCGGTCTGCGGCGCGCGGCGGCGCTGATCAGCCTGCCTAGGTCGTCGTAGCGGGGGGCGTCGGTGACGGGACGCGGGGAGTCGGTGATCGTCACGCGCTGGGTTCCTCACGGGGCGGTGGGCATCGGGGTGGGGGAGATGTCTCTGTGACGCTTGAACACTGATCAGGTTGCGGCGACGGGTCTGAGCCGGCCGGGCTTTTTTGCGGGGTGCGCGGGCGCGCGCCATCGTCGTACGCGATGTCGCCGGCGCGGAAGCGCGTGACGTGACGTGTGCCATAGCCGGGGCACGGCGACAGCGGCGGCCGGGGGGCGGCGAGCCGGACCGGCTCGGGCACGTCGCCGGCCGCGCTGCCGCACACGCCGTAGCGACTGCCGAACAGCACTATTTTCACGACGCGACCCCACCGATGCTCGTCCCAGCGCGTCCCGGCGCCCCGGGAAGCGTGACACCGCCGGGATCGCGAAGGCGATCTCGGCGTGCTGTCACGGTGACTATAGGATCATTACCCGGTCGCGTTACGCGCAATCGGGTGATCGACCAACACCGGTCGGGTGTATGGAGTCGCTATGCGTAGTTTTTCCTGAACCGGGTGCCGCGGGAACGCGTCTCAGTAGGCGCCGCGTCCGCCGATCACCGCGCGAGCGGTCTTCCACAGGATCGCCATGTCCAGCGCCAGCGACCAGTCCTCGACGTAACGCAGGTCGAGCCGCACCGACTCCGCCCAGCTGAGGTCGCTGCGCCCGCTGACCTGCCACAACCCCGTCAGGCCCGGCTTGACGAGCAGCCGCCGGCGCGCCGCGGGCTCGTAGGCCTCCGTCTCCTCCGGCAGCGGCGGCCGCGGGCCGACCAGCGACATGGTGCCGCTGAGCACGTTGAACAGCTGCGGCAGCTCGTCGAGGGAGTACCGGCGCAGGATCATGCCGACCTTCGTGATCCGCGGGTCGCGGCGCATCTTGAACAGCGGGCCCGAGCCCTCGTTGCTGGCGAGCAGAACGCTGCGCACCTTGTCGGCGTTCACGATCATGGTGCGGAACTTGGTCATCATGAAGGCCTGCCCGTCACGTCCGACGCGGCGCTGCCGGTAGAACACCGGGCCCCGGTCGCCGAGCTTGATCGCGATCGCGATGGTCAGCAGCAGCGGCGAGATCAGCACGAGCCCCAGCGCGGCGCCCGCGCGGTCGAACAGTTCCTTGACGATGCGGCGGCCGCCGGTGAACGCGGGCGCGCTGACGCGCAGCAGCGGCATGCCGAGCACCCCGGACACGTTCAGCCGCGGCCCGGCGATCTCCATCAGCACGGGGGCGACGACGAGGTCCGCGCCGGTGCCCTCGAGATCCCATGCCAGCTGCTGCAGCCGGCCAGGCGTCCAATATGGATCCGCGGTCACGGCCACCACCCGGTAGCCGCCGCGCCGCACCTGGTCGGCGACCTGGTCGAGCGCGCCCGCCACGGCGATGCCCCCGACCTCACCGGTGCCCTTCTCGCCCTTGCCCTCCGCGGTGCACACGGCCTCGACACGCCACCCCACGTGTGCGTCGGCCCGCGTGCGCTCGATGAGATCGCGCACCGTCCCCGGCGCCCCGGCCGCCATCACCGGCAGCATGCAGGTGCCGTTGTTGTTGCGGAACCGGTGCAGCACCCGGCGTAGCACGTACCGCTGCGGCAGCGCGATCAGCCCGACCACCGGCACCGCGATGAAGACCCAGGGCTGCACGTCGAGCGCGCCGAAGACCAGGCCGGCGAGCGCGACCGCCACGGCGGCCTGCACGAGACTGCGGCCGACGCGCCGGAACTCCTCCGCGCCCTCGCCGAGCACGTCCTGGCTCCAGGCCCGGTTGAACGGCAGCGCGGCCAGTATCGCGGCGGCCGTGCCCGAGGCGTGCAGGAAGTAGGGCCTGCCCGTGACGCGCAGGATCAGGAAGGCTGCCAGACCGATGACCAGCAGCGTCGCGGCGATGTCACAGCCGATCACCCAGGCGCGGTAACGGCCTTCCCATGCCGTCGAGGACGCACGGGGCGGCGTGGTGCCGTCCGGCCCCACGGCGTGCAGGGCCCGCTTCGGGCGGCCGGGTGCACGCAGATCGATCCCCAGTAGCGCTTCGCCGTCCGGAAAGCCTTTCCGCGCCGGCTCTTCCATCCGACCTCCCCTCTTCCGGGCGTGGGACCGGGCCAGACCACGCCGACGGTCACTACCAGTAATCATTAGCTTGTGTGCGGCACACTCCCCGATGTGCTGCGTCTGCCGTGGAATCGGCAGGATTCGCGGTTGCGTTACAGGAGGGTCCCCAGGAAGTCCGGGTTATGAGACCAACAAATACAACACAGGGAGATCACGGAAGAGTGACGAGCCGTCACCGTAACCTACCGCCAAACAACTACGCTTTGTAGCCGGTAAATTCACCACCACACCGAACGGCGCCGACAATGAAACATGCGTTTCGATTTCGCCCGGATGGAGCATTGTCCGCGCGGCGCCCACCCGGCACGATGAAGCCGTTCGGCAGCGCGTTCCGCGCCCCGCCGCGCCCGCCTGCCACGGATGCGCCTCGGCCATTGACTACCGCGGCAGGCGGCCGGGAGCCCCGGCGCGTGATCCGCCCTTGAACGCGCCGGGGTTTCCCTTCGAAAAGCCTGCTCAGGCCACCTCGCCGTCGTTGCTCCTGCCGCGCCCGCGCGGTTGCGCGACGATGTGCGTCGCGACGTCCAGCAGCGCCTTGGCGGCCTTGCCGACGTCTTTCACGGGGAAGCGCGCGGCCGGTGCGGACAGGCTGATCGCGGCCGGGATGCTCGTGCCCAGCAGCGGTACGGCCACACAGCGGCCGTCGGCGTCGTTCTCCAGATCGTCCACGGCGTAGCCCAGTTCGCGGACTCCAGCCAACTCCGCCAGGTACTCGTCGACGGAGGTGATCGTGTTGGAACAGCGCCCCGGCATGCCGCTGCGGCCGAGCACGTCCCGGACGCGGTCTTCGGACATGTGCGCCGCGATCGCCTTGCCCAGCGCGGTGGAATGCAGCGGGTCGCGGTCGCCGCGCGAGGCCGCGAGCCGCACCCCGCGGCGGCTCTCGATGATGTCGACGTAGATGATCCGGTCACTGTCGAGCACGCCGAGGTTGGCCGTCTCGCCGAAGTCGTCGCGCAGCTTCTCCAGCCACGGGCGCGCACATTCGCGCAGCAGTTCCAGGTGCCGCGACTGCATCCCGAGGAACCCCAGCCCCAGCCGGCACAGGCCGGTCTCCTCGTCGCGCTCGACATAGCGGTGCTGTTCCAGCGTCCACAGATACCGGTAGGCCGACGACTTGGGCATGCCGGTGACCTCGACCACCGTGTTGAGGCTGATACCGTCCACGGACTGCTGCAGCAGATCCAGGATCGCGCAGACCCGGTCCACGGCGCGCAGGGAGTAATCGCGATCGTCGGACAGCGTGTCGTCGTCGTGCGCGTCGTCCGGCCCGGCGTTCCGGTCTGGAGGCAGCGGACTCACCTCGTTTCATCAGCCAGAGCGAGTGTTTCAGAATAGTACCGCCTCGCGGAGTGCCGCGGGAGTGCCGGAAACGTCCTGTCACCCTGTCCGTGCGATTCCGCTAGATCTGCTAGCCGTGGCGGAGGTCTTGTTCGTCGCGGGTGGCGTTGGTGGTGGTGTGGGTGCCGCCGAGGTGGCGGGCCGTGTTGACCAGGCCGACCATGCTGAACGCCTGCGGGGTGTTGCCGACCTGGCGGCGGTGGGTGGTGTCGTACTCCTCGCTGAGCAGGCCGACGTCGTTGCGCAGCGCGAGCAGGTGCTCGAACAGGCGCCGGGCCTCGTCGCCGCGACCGGTGCCGTGCAGCGCGTCGGCGAGCCAGAACGCGCACGCGAGGAACGAGCCTTCCGCGCCGTCGAGGCCGTCCACGCGGCCGCCGGCCGCCGGGTCGTAGCGCCACACGTGACCGTCGTGCACGAGTTCGTCGCGGATCGCGTCGACGGTGCCCCGGATCCGCGAGTCGTGCCATGGCAGGAATCCGACCCGTGGCAACAACAACAGCGCCGCGTCGAGGCCGCGGGAACCGTAGAACTGGGTGAAGGTGTTGCGGTCGGGGTCGTAGCCGCGTTCGCACACGTCGCGGTGTATCTCGTCGCGCAGGCCCCGCCAGTGCTCGACGGGCCCGTCCAGGTCGTGCCGCTCGACCGTCCGCACGGCACGGTCGAGCCCCGCCCACGCCATCACCTTCGAATGGACGAAATGCCGTCGCCGGCCGCGCATCTCCCACAGGCTGTTGTCGGGCTGATCCCAGTGTCCTTCGAGGAAGTCGAGGAGGCCGCGTTGCAGGTCCCACGCCGGCTCGGTCGTGGTCAGCCCGGCCTCGCGGGCCAGGTGCAGTCCGTCGAGGACCTCGCCCCACACGTCCAGCTGGAACTGGCCGGACGCGGCGTTACCGACCCGCACCGGCGCCGACTTCTCGTACCCGGCCAGCCAGTCCACTGTGGACTCGGTGATGCGGCGGCTGCCGTCGAGGCGGTACATGCTGCGCAGCTTGGCAGGATCACCGGCGACGGCGCGCACGAGCCATTCGCGCCAGGCGCGGGCCTCGCCGGTGTATCCGGTGCCCAGCAGCGCCTGCAGGGTGAACGTGGCATCGCGCAGCCAGCAGTACCGGTAGTCCCAGTTGCGGGCGCCGCCGAGCTGTTCGGGCAACGAGGTGGTGGCCGCGGCGAGTATCCCGCCGGTGGGCTCGTAGGTGAGCGCCTTGAGCGTGATCAGCGCGCGCCGCACGGCATCCGACCACTGTCCACGGTAGCGGCAGCGCGCGATCCAGTCCGTCCAGCGCCGGTACGTGACGGCCAGTGCGTCGTCGGCGTCCGTGGGCTCCGGTCGGGGCAGATGGGAGGGCCGGTGGGTGAGCACGAACGGCACCCGCTCCCCCGCCGCGACGGTGAACTCGCCGCGCACATCGCCCTCGCGCCTGTGCAGAGGTGCGGGCGTGCGCAGCCACACGGCGTCGGGACCGGCGACGGCGGCGAACTGCCCGTCCGCGTGCCGCCCCCACGGGACGATGTGCCCATAGTCGAAGCGCATCCGCAGCAGCGTCCGCATCGGGACCCGGCCGGACACGCCCTCGACGATGCGCACGACATCCGGTGCCTCGCCACGCGGGGGCATGAAGTCGAGGACACGGACGGTGCCGTCACGGGTGTCCCACTCGCTGGACAGGATGAGCGTGTCGTCGCGGTAGCCGCGCCGGATGGCGGGCCCGCCGGCGGCCGGGGCGAGCTGCCAGGTGCCGGCGCGCTCGTCGTCGAGGAGCGCGGCGAAGCAGGCCGGCGAGTCGAAGCGGGGCAGGCACAGCCAGTCGATCCCGCCGTGCCGGGACACCAGCGCGGCGGTGTGCAGATCCCCGAGCAGGGCGTAGTCCTCGATCAACGGCATGGTCGCGCGCCGGCCCGCCGGCTCACGATGACCTGCCGGGCAGCAGTTCTCCCGCCTTGGTCTTGGCGCCCTCGACGAGCAGGTGCCAGGCGTTGGGGTCGCCCTTGAGAACGGCCTGGGTCAGCGACTTGATCTGCTCGAAGGTGGCGTGCGGCGGGATCGGCGGGGTCTCCGGGTCGCACCGGACGTCCAGCAGCGCGGGGCGCCCGGCGGCGAGCGCCCGGTCCCAGGCCGGGCCCAGCTGGTCCGGTTCGTCGACGGCGATCGACTCGAATCCCAGCGAGCGGGCGAAGTCGGCGTAGGAGAACTCCGGCAGGGACTGGGATTCCTCGAACTTCGGGGCGCCGCCCATCGCGCGCAGTTCCCAGGTGACCTGGTTGAGGTCGTTGTTGTGGAACACGCACACGATCAGCCGCGGGTCGGTCCAGTGCCGGTGGTAGCGGGCGATGGTGAGCAGTTCGGCCATCCCGTTCATCTGCATCGCGCCGTCCCCCACCAGCGCGATGGCGGGCCGGTCGGGGTGGGCGAACTTCGCGCCGATCGCATACGGCACCCCTGGCCCCATCGTGGCCAGTGTGCCGGAGAGCGATCCGCGCATGCGGCCCCGGATCCTGAGGTTGCGGGCGTACCAGTTGGTCGAGGAACCCGAGTCCGCCGTGACGATGGCGTCCTCTGGGATGCGCCGGGAGAGTTCGTGGACGACGCGCATCGGGTTGACCGGGTCGGCGTCCAGCATCGCCTGCTGCTCCATCGACTGCCACCAGCCGGCCACGTTCTTCTCGATCGTCTCCCGCCACGCCCGGTCCGGCTTGGGGCGCACCATCGGCAGCAGGGCGCGGAGGGTGGACTTGGCCTCGCCGACCAGGTTGACCTCGGTCGGGTAGCGCATCCCGATCCGGGTGCCGTCGAGGTCGATCTGCACGCCCCTCGCCTGGCCGAACTCGGGCAGGAACTGCGAGTACGGGAAGCTGGAGCCGACGATGAGGAGCGTGTCGCAGTCCCGCATCATCTCGTACGACGGGCGGGTGCCGAGCAGCCCGATCGCGCCGGTCACGTACGGCAGGTCGTCGGGCAGGACATCCTTGCCCAGCAACGCCTTCGCCACCCCAGCCCCGGTGGCCTCGGCCAGTTCCCGCACCTCTTCCGCGGCGTTGCGGGCGCCCTGGCCGACGAGGATCGCGACCTTGTCGCCGGCGTTGAGGACGTCGGCGGCGCGCGCCAGCTCGTCCTCGGGCGGGGTCACCACCGGGTGCGGCCAGGACGGGCCGCTGGAGGGCACGTGCTTGAACTCGTGCTTGGGCGGGGTGTAGGGCTGTTCCTGCAGGTCCGCGGGGATGATGACGACGGTGGGAGCGAGGCGGGCGGCCGCGGTGCGCATCGCCCGGTCCAGCGCGTTGGGCAGCTGCTCGGCGACGTTGACCTCGACCAGGTACTCGGCGGCCACGTCCTTGAACAGCGGCTGCAGATCGACCTCCTGCTGGTAGGAACCGCCCATGGCGCTGCGGGCGGTCTGCCCGACGATCGCCACCACCGGCACGCGATCCAGCTTCGCGTCGTACAGGCCGTTGAGCAGGTGGATCGCGCCAGGGCCGGAGGTCGCCATGCACACCCCGACCTCACCACTGAACTTCGCGAAGCCGACGGCCTCGAAGGCGGCCATCTCCTCGTGCCGCGCCTGTACGAACCGGGGCCGGTTGCCGGCCTTCCCGAACGCGGTCACGATCCCGTTGATGCCGTCACCGGGGTAGGCGAAGACCTGCTCCACACCCCACTCACGCAACCGCCGCAAGAGGTAGTCGCCAACCGTCTCAGCCATGTCATGTCTCCTTTCGGTATCTTGCCGGGTTCCGGCGGTCCTTCCGCGAGAACAGCGATCGCGCCACCGCCGCCCCCGCCGCGGCGAGCGTGCCGAGGACGGCGGCCTGGGCGGCGGCCCGCGGTTCGGACGGCCGCGGCGGGACTGCCGCCGGAGGCGACGCGTGGTGCGCCACCGCGAGCAGTTCCGCCAGGTGCATCCCTTCGTGGCCACCGCTGCCGAGCTCGTGGATCTGGGTGCGGCAGCTGAACCCGTCGGCCAGCACGACGGTGTCGTCGTCGATCTCGCGCAACCGGGGCAGCAGCACCCTTTCGGCACAGGCCTCGCTCACGTCGAGGTGCCCCGGTTCGAAACCGAAGTTGCCCGCCAGGCCACAGCACCCGGAGTCGAGTCGCTCGGCGTCGACCCCGGCACGGCGCAGCAGTTCCCGGTCGGCGTCCCAGCCGAGCACGGCGTGCTGGTGGCAGTGCACCTGCGCCACTGCCCGCGTCGCGCGGTCGAACGTGGGCGGCCGGTAGCCGGGCGAGTGCCCGGTGAGCAGTTCGGCGAAGGTGACCGTCTGGTCGCGGAGGCGCCGGACGTCCTGGTCCTCGGGAAAGAGCTCGGCCGCGTCGGACCGGAACACCGCGGCGCACGACGGTTCCAGCGCGAGTACCAGGCCGCCTTCACGCAAGTGCGGGGCGAGCGCGCGGGCGGTGCGCGTCAGGATCCGCTTGCCGGTCGCGAGCTGGCCGGTGGAGATCCACGTCAGGCCGCAGCACAGCGGTCCGGACGGCATCGTCACGCGCCAGCCCGCCTGCTCCACGACCTGGACCGCGGCCTCGCCGACGTGCGGGTGGAAGTGGTTGGTGAACGTGTCGGGCCACAGCAGGACCGTGCCGCGTACGCCTTCACCGCGCGGGCCACGGCGGGCGAACCACTGCTGCAGCGTCTCCCCCGCGAACAGTGGGACCTCGCGCCGCTCCATCCCGGCCACGGCCGTCGCGAGCCGTGCCAGCGGCGGTGTGTGGGTGAGCGCGTTCAGCACCGGCCCCAGCCGGGCCCGGCCGGCCACCTGGGCGAGCGCGGGCAGCCAGCCCATCGACAGATGCGCACGCGGACGGCGCCACGGCCGGCCGCGGTAGTGCTGCGCCAGGAACTCGGCCTTGTACGTCGCCATGTCCACATTGGCCGGACAGTCGGTCTTGCATCCTTTGCACGCCAAGCACAAGTCCAGCGCCTCGCGCACCTCGTCCGAGCGCCAGCCGTCCCGCACCGGGCTGTCGCCGTGCCCGTCGAGCATCTCGAACAGCAGCCGCGCCCGGCCGCGGGTGGAGTGTTCCTCCTCGCCGGTGACCTGATAGGACGGACACATCACCTGATGCCCGTCCGTGGTGTGCTGGCGGCACCGGCCGACCCCGACGCACCGGTTCGCCGCCTGCGCGAACGAACCGCCGTCGTGCGGGAACCGGAAGAACAGGTCCTGCGGCGCGGCCGGCGACCAGTCCCCGCCGAGGCGCAGGTGCGCGTCCAGCGCCGCCGGGGCGACGACCTTGCCGGGGTTCATCCGGTTGTCCGGGTCGAAGATCGTCTTCAGCTCCCCGAACGCCCGCGTGAGGTCCGGGCCGAACATCTTCGGCAGCAGCTCGCCGCGGGTCTGCCCGTCACCGTGCTCTCCCGACAGCGAGCCGCCGAACCCGGCCACGAGGTCGGCGGCGGCCTCCAGGAAGCGGCGATACGTGGCGACGCCGTCGGCCGTGTAGAGGTCGAACGGGATCCGGGTGTGCACACAGCCCTGCCCGAAGTGGCCGTACAGCGCCGGACCGGTGTCGCCGGCGTAGCCGAACTCCTCGTAGAGCCCGCGCAGGCGGCGCAGGTAGTCGCCGAGGCGTTCGGGCGGCACCGCGGAGTCCTCCCAGCCCTCGAACGTGTCGGGCCGGTGCGGCACGTGCGCGGTCGCGCCGAGGCCGGCCTCGCGGACCTGCCACAGTTCCTTCTCCCGCACGGGATCGTCATAGAGTGCCACCTGCGGGGCGTGCTCCCCTTCGCGCAACCCGTCCAGCATGCGCCGGGCGTACTCGTCGGCCTCGTCGGTGGTGTCGCCGCCGAACTGGACCATGAGGAACGCGCGGCCCTCCGGCAACTCGCGCAGCGCCCGCGGGTTGAGGTGCTTGAGTTGCTCGTCGCGGATCAGCTTCGCGTCGAGCCCTTCGAGCGCGATGGGCTCGTACGGCAGGATGGCGGGCACCGCGTCCGCCGCCCTGCCGACGTCGGGAAAGCCGAGCACCACGAGCGTTCGCTCGCGAACCACCGGCACCAGCTCGAGTTCCGCGCGCAGCACGGTGACCAAAGTGGACTCGCTGCCGGTGAGCAGGCCCGCGACGTCGAACCCGTGCTCCGGGAGCAGCGAGTCGAGGTTGTAGCCCGACACGCGGCGCGGGATGTCCGGGTAGCGGGCGCGGATCTCGTCGGCGTAGGTGTCGCGCAGCCGCCGCAGCCGGCGGTAGATCGCGGCGCGGGGATCGCCGCGCCGCTCGATGGCCGCGTAGTCCTCGTCACCGGTGGGGCCGCACCAGAACCGGGTGCCGTCGTAGCAGAGCACCTCCAGCGCCGCGATGTTGTCGACGACCTTGCCGGTGCGCTGCGCGGTCGCGCCGCACGAGTTGTTGCCGATCATGCCGCCGAGCGTGCAGTTGGGGTGGGTCGCGGGCTCCGGGCCGTAGCGCAGGCCCGTTGGCGCGAGGCTCCGGTTGAGGTCGTCCAGCACGATGCCCGGCTGGACCACGCACGTCCGGGCGCCGGCGTCCACGGATTCGAGCCGGTGGCAGTACTTCGACCAGTCGAGGACGACCGCGGTGTTGGTGCACTGCCCGGCCAGGCTGGTGCCACCGCCGCGCGACAACACCGGCGCGCCGTGCTCCCGTGCCACCGCGACGGCCTCGACGGCCGCATCCGGTGTGCGGGGAACGACGACACCGATCGGCACCTGCCGGAAGTTGGACGCGTCGGTCGAGTACGCGGCCCGGCTGCCCGCGTCGAACCGGACCTCGCCGTCCACCCGCGCACGCAACGCCGCCGCGAGCGCACCCGTGTCGGTCACCGGGGAACGAAGGTCGATCGTGCTCACGCGCGGTCCCCCCGCCTGCTCCGGTTCCAGCACCACGCGGCCACGCCCGCCGCACTCGCGGAAACGGACGCGCCGAGCAGGCCGTGATGCTGCGACGCCCAGACCTGCGCGCTGCCGTGCTTCGCCCTGCCGTCGAACGGCCCGTGCGCGCCGTGGTCCGAACCGTGTGTGCCATCGGCGGGACGCCACAGGTTGACCGGCTGCCCGGGGTCGCGCGGTTCGCTCGTCTGCTGCCCGGAGAATCCCGTCCTGGCCAGGTACCGGTCGAGGATGCCGGGCGCGATCGCGTTGGCGATGAGGGTCGCGACGGTCGAGCCGCCGACCCAGTACTCGCGGCGCCGCGGGTGGCGCGCCGCGTAGCGCACCGCCCGCGCGGCCACCTCGGGCTGGTAGATCGGCGCCACCGGCTGGGGCTGCCGCGGCAGCCGGGACAGCACCCAGCGGAACTGCGGCGTGTTCAGTCCCGGCAACTGCACCATCGTCACCCGCACCCCGGACTTCTCGTGCAGCAACTCGCAGCGAAGGGACTCGGTGAATCCCTGGATGGCATGCTTGGCGCCGCAGTATGCGGACTGCAGCGGGATTCCCCGGTACGCGAGCGCCGAGCCGACCTGCACGATCACGCCGCGGTCGCGGGGCCGCATCCGGGCCAGCGCGGTACGGGTCCCGTTGACATAGCCCAGGTAGGTCACGTCGGTGACCCGGCGGAACTCCTCCGGGCCGATCTCGGTGAACGGGGCGAACACCGACGTGAAGGCGTCGTTGACCCACACGTCGATCGGCCCGAGCCCGGCCTCGACCCGGTCGGCGGCGTCGTCGACAGCCGTCGGATCGGACATGTCGACGGACACGGCCAGGCCCTTCGTGCCCGCGCCTTCGACGTCGGCCAGCGCGCCCTCGAGTCCTTCCTCACCGCGTGCCAGCAGCGCCACCCTGGCGCCCCGTGCGGCGAACTCGCGCGCCGTGGCACGCCCGACCCCGCCGGTGGCGCCGGTGACCACCACGACCCGCTCGTGTCCCTGGTCGGCCATCACCTCGCTCCTTTCCTGGCCCTGGCGTACCCTCGTTTGCGTGACGCAAACGTCGCCGGATACCGGGGAGACGGACACGGCGCTGGCCGTGCTGCGGACGATGGTCGCCATCGGCGAGTCGACCGTGGAAGACGCCACGGGAGAGCTCACGCTCACCCAGTTCCGGGTGCTGCGGACCGTCGTCGACCACACTCCCGTGACGGGCAGTCGCGTCGCCGCCGAACTCGGCATGAACCCGTCGTCGGTCACCCGCGCCTGTGACCGGCTGACCGCACTGGGGTTGCTGCGGCGTGCGCAGAACCCGCTCAACAAGCGTGAGATCCTGCTCGCCCCCACCGCGACGGGGCGCCTCGCCGTCGAACGCGTCAACAACAGTCGCCACGCGATCCTCGCGGAGATTCTCGGCAGCCTCACCCCCGAGGCGCGTTCCGCGACCGTCGCGGCGTTCGCCGTCTTCAACGACGCGGCCGCGGCCGTGGGGCTACCCGGCACCTGGTAGGTCACGACTCGGCGGGGGCGCTAGCATCGCAGTCCCGACAGCAGCGTCGGGCTCCTCCTTGGCCCCCGTCCCGACGTCAGGAACAGGCGGCACGAAGACGACAGCTGGCTCGACCGAGCCACGCACGAGGCACATCAGGCCATTGCCCGCATCCACGCGGAGGGCCTGGCCGCGCTCGACGAGATCCTGCCCAGAACCCGTCCGCGCCCCGGCGGTGCGCACGATCCGTCGTCCACGGGGTGGTTCGAACCGATCACGGATCACACACCACCGCCCTACTGACCACGCTCGATCACACGTCCGAATCAGCCATTGCGCGGAATGCCGTGGGCAATTCCTTTGGCGTGATCAGTAGTCGCCGGGTAGCAGCGACCCGAGTGGACCGAGATCGAGATTGAGATCCCGCCGTTCCAGTCCGAAATGCTCGCACAGTTCCGTCATGCGCTCATCGAGGTGCATGAGCGTCTCCCCCATCGCCTCGATCTGGGCGTCGGACAGGTCGCCGTGGTCGGCCCGCCGCAGCGCCTGCCGTTCCATCAGCTGGCGGAGCAGTTCCACGACGGTCAGCACCAGGCTGACGAGGCTGCGCTCGACGTTGTCGGGGTCGGCGTTGATGCGCGGACCGGTCGGCTCACTCATCGCGGGGCTGCAATGCGGTGATCGAGGACAACAGGGCGCGCAGCGAGATCCGGACGAGGTCGACGTCCGCAATGGACAATGTCAGGTCTCCGCTGACGACGACGCCGCCCGCCAGCACTCTGTCCAGCAGATCGATGAGCGCGACCGGCCGTTGCAGGCGCGCGGGCGATGCCGGGGCGGGTTGTGTCATTGAAACTCCATGGCAGCGAACGAATAAGGTGGCCACGGGCCGGTGAGCTGGACGCTGATCGCGTCGTTCTCCCGGTCGCAGGCGGCGACCGCCTCGGCGAACGCGGTGCCGGACGCGTCGTCGACCAGGTAGGCGAGGTTGCGGATCATCCGCCCGTTGTCCTCGGCCAGCGCCCGGCTCTGGGGCGGATGCGCACGGCCGGCCGCGGCGAGCGAGAAGAGCCGCTGATGGACCTTCTCCGCCTGTTCGGCCGCGCGCTCGTCCTGGCGTTCCCGCCAGGCGAGGACGGCGCGACGCCGGGCCAGGTAGGCCGTCCCGGCCCCGCGACGGGACGGACCGGCGTCGGCGGTGGCGGGCTCGTCCGTCGGCTCGGCGGCGAACAGCTTGACACCCCACTCGGTCCGCCCGGTGACGCGCTCGAGCGCCCGGTGGAAGTCGGCGGCGCGCCGCTCCAGCATCGCCCGCACGCTGTCGTCGTCGCGGTACACCGTGGCCAGCCGGACCGGCACGACCGGCCCGCCGGCCGGGACGGTGGCGACCACGGCATCGTGTGCCCTCGCTACCCCGGCAAGCCAGTCCAGGTCCTCCAGGTTGCGGTGCAAGGCCTCCTCGCCGAACGCGTCCAGCGGCACGTCCCCCACCACCGCGGTCAGGCCGGCGGCCTCGACGCGGCGCACCGGCTCGCCCGCCACGCCGGGCAGCCGACCGAGGCCGGCGGGATCCGCGCGGCCGGTCACCGCGTAGAGCCAGATTCCGTAGTCGTCAGTCACCGTTGACCTCGCCGCTCTCGATCGCCTCGGGCTCCGGCTCGCCTTCGAGTTCGGCGACGCGGGCGCGCAGCTCGCGGTTCTCGTTCTTCAGCCGCTCGCTGTCGCCGGTCAGCCAGGGATCGCTCTCCCACCAGTTGATGCCGACCTCCCGCGCCGTCTCCAGGGACGCGATGACCAGCCGGAGCTTGATCGTCAGCAGCTCGATGTCGAGCAGGTTGACCTGGATGTCCCCGGCGATCACCAGGCCCTTGTCCAGCACTCGTTCCAGGATGTCGCCGAGGTTCGCCGATTGGTGGTTGCCGCTCGCGCTCATCCCGGTCTGGTACGACGGGGCAACGGGTCCCTCCGAGGTCATCAGCTGCCTCCGTTCCCGGTTCCGGCCCGTCCACGCGGGTACCTGCTGGTGCGGCGGTAGGCGAGCAGGTCGCCATCGGTGCCCAGCTCCATCTCGTACAGCGCGAGCAGATCCGACGACGACGGGATACGCCGCTCCTCGAGTACCTCCACCTCGACCAGCCAGCCGTCCTCGGCCGGTTCGACCGAGGTGACGCCGACCGGTTTGCTGGTGGTCAGCTCACCGATGTGCTGGAGCGCCTTCGCCGCCACCTCCGGCGCGGAGAGCGTTTCGTCCTCAGTGGATCGCCGGCGCTGCCGTTCCGTGTCGGCCACCGGTCATCACCTCTCCATCTCGTTCGCCTCCGCGCCGGCCGGATCCGGCTCGGACACCTGCAGCCGGTTCAGTACCTGTTGCTGCGTCCGGGCCTCGTCATCCGCGGAGATCTCACCGGCTTCCCTTGCCGCCTCGGCTGCTTCCAGCTCGCGGCGCACCGAGGCCGGGTCGGTCAGCTCCTCGTCCACGCGACGCTTGATCAGGTCACCCAGCGCCAGTACGCCACGGACCGGCGCGAACGGCAGGCCGAAGATCGTGGACAGCACTCCCATCGGGCTACCCCTCCGGCTGCTTGGTGACGACGAAGTCGTAGGCCGCGAGCGGACCGAGCAGGCGCACCTCCGCGCGGCCTTCCCACTCCTGCGCGAGCTTGCCGACGGCGGCCTCCAGGTCGGCCTGTTCGGCGGTCGCCGCCAGACAAGCGAGATGCACCGCGTCCCGCTCGTGCGTCGGCTCCCGCGGAGCGATCTGGACGTCGAGCGCCGCGAGGACGTCGGCCGCCCGCCGGGTGTCGGCCTCGCGTTTCGCGGCGATCGCATTGTTGATCTGCTCGCCGAGGGTCATCCGTTCGTTGCGAGTGGCGTCCTCGGGCTTGCCGCGGATCGATTCCCGCAACCGCGCCAGTTCCTCGTTCTCGCCGAGGATCTCGCGCAGCACGGCCTGCTCCACATAGCGCGCCTTGACGACGTACTCGGCCTTGCCTTCCAGTTCGTGCAGCGCCGCCGCGAAGTCGTCCTGATGCTCCGTGAGCAGTTCCTCCTTCACCGCGTCCCTGGTGGTGACCACGGCGCCGAAGCGCAGCGGCAGTACGGGGGCCTCGGCGGCGGCCCCGTCGAGCAGCGCCGCGTGCGCGGTCAGGTCCTCCGGCGTGCCCAGTGCCTGGTCGCGGGGTATCTCGCTGACCAGCGCGGCGATGCGGTCGCCCCGCACGGTCGTCACCGGCGCGTCCGCGACGCCGCGTGCCTCGGGTTCGGTCTCGACGTCCGTGGGCACGATTCCGTACACGTACACCGCGGTCTCGGTCTGCCCGGCCATGTCAGTCCCTGCCCTTCCGCCCGCGCCCCGCCCGCTCGGGTTCCTCCTCGTCCTCGCCGAGGATGTCGCGGAGCTTGTCGCCCGCGGCTTCGAGCACCCCGGAGGTTTTCGCCTTCGCTCCGCCGGAGTTCACGTCCTCGAGGAGGTCCGGCAGTCCCTTCTGCTCGGTGCCGGAGATGTCGAGCCGGTTCACGGCTTCGGCGAACCGGAGGTAGGTGTCGACACTGGCCACGACCACCCTCGCGTCGATGGTCAGCAACTCGATCCCGACGAGCGAGACCCGGACGTAGGCGTCGATCACGAGCCCCTTGTCCAGGATCGTGTCGATCACGTCCGCGAGGCTGCTCGAACTGGGTCCGCCGAAGTTTCCGCCACCACCGGATGGCTGCACGGCTGTCGTCATCGCCTGTTCCCTCACTCTCTGCCGGCTGTCGCCCGTGCTCGGCGGCGGCGTACCGGCCGCTCGGGCTCTTCCTCGGGTTCTTCCTCGGCGGGTTCTTCCTCCGCGGGCTCCTCGTCCTCGGTCTCCTCCGCGGATTCGTACTCGGCGGGTTCCTCGTCCTGGTCCTCGGCTTCCTCGGGTTCGGGCCCGCGGTCCTCGTCCTGGCCGTCGACGACCTTCCCGTCGCGGATCTCGCCGTGCCATCCCTCGATGTCGTCGGGGTGCAGCAACGCCTCCGTCATGACATGGCGACGGAAGTGCTTGAGCTCCAACCGGACCCGGCGGCCCTGCGCACGCCAGATGTTGCCGGTGCGCTCGAACAACCCCTGCGGGTAGTACTCGAGTACCAGCACGACCCGCGTCAGGTCCGGCGTGAGGTCGTGGAAGGTGACGGCACCGTCGACGTGCCCCTTCTCCCCCTCGGAACGCCAGATGATCCGCTCGTTTGGCACCTGCTCGAGGATCGTGGCCTCCCACATGCGGTGCGACCAGAAGATCTGCGCCTTCCATTCGGTCGTCTCGTCGCCGGTCTGCTCGACGTTCTCGACCTTCTTCATGAACTTGGGGAACTCGCTGAACCGGGTCCACTGGTCGTAAACCAGGTCGACGGGAGCGCCGATGTCGATCTCCTCGACGATGTTGGTGACCTTGAGCGTGTCGCCCTTGCGGCCACCCCCGCCACCGAGTGCGCCTTTGACCTTGTCGAGGATGCCGGACATGCCGCCCTTGACCGCGCCCATGGCGGCCTGCCCCTTGATGCCCGGCTTGCCTCCCGTCAGCGCTTCGAGGAAGCCCCCGCCATTGCCGGCGGCGTAGTCGTTCAGGCGCCCGGTGGTCGAGACAATCCCGTTCGCCAGCGAGGTCGTCGCCCGTGTGCCGACCGTCCTCGCCAAGCCCTTCAAGGCGTCGGTCAGCTCGGTGGGCACGGCTCCCGTTGCCTTCGACACGGTATCCGTGGCCTTGCCGGTGACATCCGACGCGGTGTCCGTGGCCTTGTCGGTGGCCTTCTTCACCTGCTTGGTGACCATCGTGCTCACCTCCCCGTCCGGCGCACCGGGGTGCGGCGAGACGTCGAACGGGTGCGGCGCGGCGTTTGGTCACTGTCGGAGTCGCTGTCGGAGGAGCGGGATGCACGCCTGCTCGCCGTCGTGCGGCGGGCCGGCCGTGCGGGCTCCTCCTGCTCGTCACCGGCCTGACCGTTGTCACGGCCGCGGTCCTCGGTTTCGTCCTCGCCCTGCGGTTCGTCCTCGGGCTCCTCGGGCTCCTCGGGCTCCTCGCCGGAGGGCGAGCCCTTCTTGCGACCGCCCTCCTGAAGCCGGTCGCTGAGCGACTCGATCCGGCTGCTCGCCGCCGTGACGGCCGCGGCCTTCGCGGCACCCAGCAGCTGGTCGCGCGCGACATCGGCGATCTTTCCGAGTTCTGCCGAGGAACCGAGCTGTTTCAACCCACTCTCCACCAGCGCTCGCGGCGATGTACCCGCCTTCCCGGTGGCGCCCGCGGCCGCGATCATCAGAGCCAGTCGCATCTTCTTCGTGCGCCCCAGTAGATAGCCGGCCCCGACTCCGAGGGCGAGGCGTGCTCCTGCCTTCATTCCGTTCCTCCTGACTCGGCGATTGGCGGAGTTCGACAACCCGCACGCCGCCCCCCGAAAAGTTTCCGGGGCGAGCAGGATCCGTCGATCACTCTCAGGAGCTACCCGGCTCTGAAATCACGGAAACGTCGGAAGCGGATAAACAATGCCGCGCCCCTCCGGGACGCCTCCAAGATCTATTCACGTTCCCTTGACACAAGCGGAAAATCTCGGCTCAACGGTCGGAAAATCGGATTGGTCCAGTCCACTAGGAAAATGATTAACAGACCACTGTTCAAACACGCGGCGAACACGACGGGAAACAGCGATGCTCCACTCGGACTAGTCCGCACCGGCGTCCGGAACATATTCGTCGCAACTGTCGCACCCGGCGCTTTGCGCGCGGCATTCGTATGCAATTGTCGTGGCGTGAGGGGAGACGAGGAACTCGTGTCGACAGGCACCGCCGCGAAGCAGCTCGGGGTCCACCGCGGCACTCTCGTGCGCTGGTGGCAGCGGGGCCTCGTCACGCCCGAACTGATCACTCCGGGCGGGCAGGCACGCTGGGACGTGGCGAGCCTCAAGCGCCGGCTGCGCGCCCACCATGACGAGGGTGAGCGGGCTCCCTGACCTCCGCGGCCGGCGTTCTACGCTGCTGGCCATGGATTGGGGCTTATCCGAGTGGACGGTACTGGCGTTGCTGCGCGAGATCCTGCCCAGTGCGCTGTCCCGTGAGCGACGCGATGGTGAAGTTCGTGGTCATCGCCTCGGGCAAAACCTGCGGCACACCACCGGATCCGAAGTGCACCGTGTTCGCCCTGACCTCGATCGTCCGTGCTAGTCGAGACGCAGGATGGTTTCCTCGATCTCGGCGTGCCGGGCGGATGCGTAGGACATCTCGGTACCCACGACCGTGAAACCCGCCTTCCGCAGGACCCGGAGCGATGCGAGGTTGTCGCTGGCGGCGCGGGCCCACAACGGCCGCACCTCAACCGTGTCCAGGAACAGGGCGAGGGCCCGGCCGGCGATCCCCTGCCCCCAGACCGAACGGTCGATCCAGTAGGTGATCTCGGTGGCGCCCTCCACGACGAAGCTTGAGATACTGCCGACGAAGCGTCCGTCAGCGGTCACCCCGCGCACGGTGATGCCGGGAGAGGTCGGCACCTTCGACATGTGCGCGTCGAACGCTTCACGGTCGTCCGGGTCCGCGGCCGTGAAAGCGGCCATGTGGACCGACTCGGGATCACGCCACTGCTCGAACAGGGCGTCGAGGTCACGATCCTCGACCGGCCGCAGTGCCACCTCCACCATCGATGCGCTCCTCGTTCGCAGGCCGCCGGTCCGGGTCCACGGTACCGTCGGGTTGAGGACGTCAAGGAGGAATGATCATGGGTCTGCTCGAAGGCAAAGTCGCTTTCGTCACCGGCGCCGCCCGCGGCCAGGGTCGCGCGCACGCCCTGACGTGCGCGCGCGAGGGCGCGGACGTCATCGCGCTCGACATCGACGCGCAGATGCCCACCGTGCCGTACCGGATGGCCCGGCCGGACGACCTCGCCGAGACGGCGAAACTCGTCGAGGGACAGAACCGGCGAGTGCTCACGGTCGAGGGCGACGTGCGTGACCAGGCCGCGCTCGACGACGCCGTCAAGCGCGGGATCGCCGAGTTCGGCAAGATCGACATCCTGATCGCCAATGCCGGCATCTGGACTCAGGCGCCGTTCTGGGAGCTGACCGAGGACCAGTGGGAAGAGATGATCGGGGTCAACCTCAGCGGCGTGTGGCGGTCCGCGAAGGCCGTGGCGCCGCACATGATCGAGCGGCAGACCGGCTCGATCGTGATCACGGCGTCGACCAACGGGCTCGAACCCGGCATGAACTACGCCCACTACGTCTCCGCCAAGCACGGCGTCATCGGCCTGATGAAGAACATCGCGCTGGAACTCGCGCCGCACGGCATCCGCTGCAACGCGATCAGCCCCGGCGCGATCAAGACCCCGATGACGGATCACCAGGGCGCATGGGACATGTTCGCCGGCCACGAGGGCGGCACCGAGGCCGACATGATCGAGGGCGGCTACCACTTCGCCGCGCTCAAGGGCACGACGTTCCTCGACCCGCAGGTCATCGCCGACACCGCGCTGTATCTCAACTCGGAGCTCGCGGCGAAGGTGACCGGCGTGACGATCCCGGTCGACGCCGGGCACATGATCCTCACCGGCATCAACGCGGAACCCGTCAAGTAACGGCGGCCCGGCGGAGTCGCCCGCCGCCCACGCTGGCCGTGTGCGGAACGGTCCTCAGCCGACGGTCGGCGGGCGCTCCACGAGCTGGGCGAGGTAGAGCTGCTCGCCGAGCTTCTCGATCAGTTCCAGCTGGGTTTCGAGGTAGTCGATGTGGCTTTCCTCGTCGGCGAGGATCCGCTCGAAGATGTTCGCCGTGGTGATGTCGCCCTTGTCCCGGCACATGGCGATACCCGGCCGCAACCGGTCGACGACCTCCAGCTCGACGGCGAGGTCCGCGCTGAACTGCTCTCGCACGGTCTGGCCGATGCGCAGCGAGAACAGCCGCTGGTAGTTGGGCAGGCCCTCGAGGAACAGGATGCGATCGGTGATCGTCTCCGCGTGCCGCATCTCGTCGATCGACTCGGCCCGGGTGTGCTCGGCCAGCTTGGTGAAGCCCCAGTTGGCCTGCATCTTCGCATGCAGGAAATACTGGTTGATCGCCGTGAGCTCGCTCGTCAACTGCTCGTTGAGCAACGCGATCACGTCGTCGTCGCCACGCATTCAGGTACCTCCGGTCAGCTGGTCACGCAGACACTAACCGGGCCTGAGGGCGACGGCCACTCCGGCACGAACGGTGCAGGTCAGGCGGCGTCGGGGGTGCGGACCTGCGCGCCGATCATGGTCTCCAGCCGCTCGTGGCACCCGCCGCATCCGGTGCCCGCCTCGCACTGGTCGCCGATTTCCTCGACCGTGCAGGCCCCACCGTCGATGCACCGGTGGACCTCGGCCACCGTCACCGCCGCGCAGATGCAGGCATACATTCCACACCTCTGGATCATGCTTTAGGTAAGGCTATGCTAATGCATCGACGGCGCTCTGAGAAGAGTTCGGGCTAAAGGAGATAGTCGCGGGCGACCGCGCGGTTGTACTTCACCAGCATGGAGCCCAGCGCGCGCAGGTCGTCCTCGTTCCAGCCCTCGAGCAGTTCGGCCGTGCGTTCGCGGCGGCGCTCCCTGGTGTGGGCCAGCCGCGCCAACCCCTGCGAGGTCGCGCTCACGATGCCGCGGCGCCTGTCCTGGCTGTCCGCCGTGCGTTCCACGAGACCGTCCGCCCGCAGCGCCATGACCTGCCGGCCGACCGTCGACGGGTCGAGCCCGAGCGCGGCGGCCAGCGTCGCGATGTCCGCAGGTCCGCTCGCCTGCAGAGTGCGTAACAGCAGGTAGCCGGCCTTGTCGAGCTCGCCGTAGAGACCGCCGCGGCGGCGCAGCAGTTCGAGGTTGCGTGCGACGACCGCCATCTGCACCTCGATCACCTCGATGGCGTCGACGCTGTCAGCGGCCCACCACTGGCCGCGGCCGGGAGGCATTTTCTCCCAACCCCCCTGATTTACCGGTATGATACCGATATCTTAGGCGGAAGAGGTGTGGATGGCCACCGGGCCCCGAGTTTGGCTGCTGCAGGCACGTGACAGATTCATCGCGACGGACCCGGGGCTGACCCGGCTGAGGCAGGCCGCCACAGCCGCGTTCGCGATGGCCACCGCGCTCGCCGTCGAATACGGTTTCGCCCAGCTGCAGAGCGGCCCGCCGCTGATCCCGATGCTGCTCGGCGCCGTGCTGGCCCTGATGGGCTCGATGGCGCTGACCGACACCAGCGCGTGGGCCAAGACGAAGACGGCCGCGCCGTTCCCGGTCGCGCTCGGGCTCGGGCTGCTGCTCGGCGCGACGGTGGCCGCCAACGTCGACCTGATGCTCGGCGTGTTCGTGCTGGTCATGTTCGCGGCGGTGTTCGTGCGCCGGTTCGGGCCCGCGTTCTTCTTCTACGGCTTCATGTTCTGGATGGGCTATTTCTTCGCGGCGTTCCTGCACGCGAGCGTGTCGATGCTGCCGTGGCTGATCGCCGATGTCGTCGTCGCGGCCGCCTGGGTCCTGTTGCTGTCGGTCACCGTCCTGCGGACGAATCCGCGGCGCAGGCTCAGCCGGACGTTGCACGCGTTCGGCGCACGGGTGCGTGCGGTGGCGCGGGAATGCGCGGAACTCGCGGAGATCGGCGAACACCAGGCCGACCGCTGGCAGCGCCGGGTGCGGGCGCGGCAGAACCGGCTGGCCGAGACGGCGCTGGTGATCGAGGGCTGGTCGGCGGAGCCGGGCGCGTTGCCGCACGGCTGGTCGGCGATCGCGCTCCGGCGTCATCTGGTCGACGCGCAACTGGCTGTCGAGGAACTCGCGACCGCGGCGAAGGCGCTGGTCGGTGGCGACCGCCGGGTCGCCGCGGCGGCGGCCGCGATCGCCGGGCAGCTGGCGCGCCGCGAGTACGCGAA
Source organism: Amycolatopsis sp. (assembly GCA_035547575.1). Taxonomy (GTDB): domain Bacteria; phylum Actinomycetota; class Actinomycetes; order Mycobacteriales; family Pseudonocardiaceae; genus Amycolatopsis_E. Next base: position 62,698 of record DASZUO010000303.1, read on the forward strand.
CGCCGACGCGGCAGCGCGCGCACTGCTGTCCCGGCTGGCACGCGCCGGCGAGCGCGCGGCCGGATCGTGGTGGGCCGCACGGCATTTCGGCACTGCGGTGACCGAGTACGTGGCGGTCACGCGGCGGTTCGACCGCGTCCGCACCGGCGGGCCCGACGACGAGTTCGAGCCGGTGGTTGCCCTGGTGATGGGCGGCATGCTGCCGGGTTCCGGGGCGGTCGCCGGCGACGTGCGCCCCCGTGGCCGGTGGGGTCTGCTCGGAAAGTTCGACCTGACGACGCGGCAGGCCGTGCAGGTGGCGATCGCGGGCGCGCTGGCCATCCTCGCCGGACGCGAGCTGTCGAGCACGCGCTACTACTGGGCGGTGCTCGCCGCGTTCATCGCGTTCACCGGCACCGCGACCCGCTCGGAGACCTTCGTCAAGGCGACGAACCGGGTGCTGGGCACGCTGGTCGGGCTCGGCGCCGGGATCGGGCTGGCGCACCTGACGGCCGGGCACACCGGGTGGATCCTCGTGGTGATCATCGCGAGCATGTTCTGCGGTCTGTACCTGATCCAGGTCGGCTACGCGTACATGATCTTCTTCGTCACGATCATGGTGTCGCAGCTCTACACCGTGCTCAACGAGTTCTCCAGCGAGCTGCTCGTGCTGCGGCTGGAGGAGACCGCGATCGGCGCGGCGATCGGCATTCTCGTCGCGCTGACGCTGACCCCGCTCAGCACGCGCGACGTGGTGCGTTCGGTGCAGCGGGACCTGCTGACCGATCTCGCGGCACTGCTCACCACCGCGGGCGAACGGCTGCGCGACCGCTCTGCCGGGGACCTCGACACCCTGGCGCGCACGCTGGACGACCGGGTGCGCCAGCTGTACCTCGTCGCCGCGCCGCTGACCCGCCCGCTGCTGTGGCACAACAGCCCGCGGCTGGCCCGGCACCGGCTCACGCTCTGCTCGTCGTGTGTCCACTATGGACGCCGGCTCGGCGCCGTGCTGCAGTCCTCGCCGGAAGCGCCGGGGCTGGCCGCGGCGAGCACCGCACTGGCCGGCACCTGCACCGGGCTCGCGGAAATCCTGGCCCCGCCGGGACGGCGGCACGAGCCGGCCGAGCAGTTGCCGTGGGAGCCGAAGGTGGCCTTCGGCGCCTATGTGGCACCCAAGGTCACCTTCGGCTCCTTGCTGCGCGAGAAACTCGCCGACGCCGACGCCGCGTTGTTCGCCGGGACCGGCGGCGATCATCCCGCGCACCGGCCGCTGATGCACCTGTGGCAGCTGCTGTCCGAACTGGTCGCGGCGGCGCCCGTGCCGACGCACGCGCCGAAACCCGCCGCGGCGGTCGTCATCGGCGGCACGGTCCGCGACGAGGCCGGCGCGGCGCTCGCCGGTGCGACCGTCACCCTCGTCGACACCGCCGGGCGCCAGCTCGGCAAGGCGAACACCGGTGCCGACGGCGGATACCGGCTCGCCACACCGGGATCGGGCACCTATCTGCTGGTCACGCTGGCGCCGGGGCATGCCGCCGGCGCGTCCCGGATCACGCTCACCGGCCACCCGGTGACCCACGACCTCACCCTGGCCGCGACGATCGCGATCGCCGGCACCGTCACGGACGCGGACGGACCGGTGGCCGGCACGAGCATGTCCCTGATCGGAGGCGACGGCGCGGTCGCGGCGTCCGCCCACAGCGACGCGGCGGGCCGGTTCGCGCTGGGCGGCGTGGCAGCGGGACGCTACAGCCTCGCCGTCTCACGTGCCGGATATCTGCCGGCCGCGCGCACCGTGACCGTGCTGGACGGCACGACCGGACGCGAGGACGTCAGGCTCGTCCGCGCGGCGCGGCTGACCGGCCGGGCGAGCGCCCGGCCCACCGGATGCCCGGTCTCGTACGCGCGGATCACGGTGCGGGACGGCCACGGCCGCCTGGTCGCCACCACCGACGCCGACCAGGCGGGCCGCTACAGCATCCCGGGACTGGCACCGGGCCGGTACACCGTGACGGCCAGCGGCTTCCCGGCCGTCACGCATCCACTGCGGGCCCGGTGCACGGACCGCGTCACCCTCGACGTCGATCTGCGCCACTGACGGAGCGCCGTTACCGGCCGAGGCCGATCGCCCGTGCGACGAAGTCCAGGATCCGCGCGCGCGCCTGCTCGCGGTTCATGTGCTCGCTGCCCTCGCGGGCCCGGTTGAGCAGGCTGAATACGAGGTCCTGGATGGCGACGGCGTCATCGACGGGTTCGGTGTGCCGGAACGTTCCGTCGGCCGCGCCCGCTCGCAGGATCCGTTCCAGTGGCGCGCGCTGGGCGGCCCGCATCTCGTTCAGGGCCTTCGCGAAGCCCACCACCCGGCTGACCTCCGGCGACCCCACGATGAGGCTGCGCCGGAGCAGGCGTGGCTCGAAAGCAAGGCTCAGGTAGTGCTCGATCCACGTTTCGAGGGCGGCGCGCGGGGAGGTCGCGCAGCGCTCGAGTTTTTCGACTCGTTGCGTCGCGCGGTCGGACTCCGCCTGGAACATGGCCAGCAGAAGCTCGTCCTTCGACTGGAAGTGCCGGTAGAACGACCGCGTGGACAGGCCGGCCTCGGCGAGGATCTTGCTGACCGACACGGGTCCTGGGTAGGCCTCGGCGAGCGCCTCGTAGGCGGCGGCGATCATCATCGCGCGCTCCTCCTCCGGACCGTACGCCGGCGCCGGCCCCCGCGGTTTGCGCTGGCTCCGGGGTCGTTCGGACGCACCGTCGGATCGGTCCAGTGCGATCGCCACCTCTGCCTCCGGTTGTCCTGGTCGGTCGGCCCAGCGTAGCCCGGTCCGGGTTCTTGACAGGCCGCGTGACCGGTGGGAGAGTAACAC